>NZ_CAWPIM010000004.1:0-64377 GCF_963888245.1 Vibrio sp. B4-6 | reverse complement strand
TGACTGTGCCAAAATCAAGTAAACTTGATTCTGATTGGTCACTCAGTTCATTGATAAATCTTTTTTGATTATCATCAACGAGTGCCCACACAGATTGATAGGTTTATATTGTTAAAGAGCGTTCTTCGCTGGGTTGCCGAGGCTTCCTTTGAAGAGGCGGCCATTCTAGCGAGATAATGGAAAGTGTCAAACACTTTATTAAATTATTTCGTCTTACCGATTTGACCTACTGATTGACTGCTCGTTAGGCTTGAACCCTTACTGGCTGTGCCGTGTCAGTGAGGCGGCATTATAGAGATCGCCGTCACGTTGGCAACCCCTTTTTGCTGTTTTTTTTGATTTTCTATTTGTTCGAACAGAAAAAAGCCAAAAGACGCTAAAAATCGACTTTTTATTTACAATTTTTTAAAGTTATCACTAAAAAGAGATACTTTTTGCCAGTTTGTGTACTCAACTTCTTTTGAGGTGTCAGTTTCACCGCCAGTCAATGACATGATGAAACGAATCATCACCTTATCGAAAAAGTGATAACGTGGATAGTAAAGAGCACCAGCGAAAACTCCGATTAGCTTTGGTTGCCATGCTGATTTACTGAGAAAGGTTTTAATATAGACACTTCCTTCTGGAGTATCTTTACCCTGCGCTTCTTTTCTTGCAGTTAAGTTGACACAAAAGAACGCCGCTTTAGCGAGTGCTAATTGCTCTGCATGTTTTTCTATAAATTGATAAAGTTTTTTATTTAAATGTCCGTAGCGAATAGAAGCACCAATTAAGACTCGATCGTAAAGAGCTAAATCAATATCCTCAATTTGATGTAAATCGGCAAGTTCGCAATCAAACTCAGAAAGTTCCTCTTTTATATAGTTAAGAATTTTCTTGGTTTGACCTTCACGGGAAGAATAGAGAAAAAGAGCTTTTTGCACGGGATATCCTTAACTGCGCCAAAACGTAGGGGTAAGCAGTATTAATAGTGTAAAAATTTCTAAGCGACCAAAGAGCATCGAAACAACCAATACCCATTTTGCACTGTCATTAACATCCGCAAAGTGTACGGAGACTTGACCCAATCCAGGCCCTAAGTTATTCAATGTTGCAGCGACGGCAGAAAATGCACTCAGTTCATCCATTCCTGTTGCGATCAATGCCAACATACACGCCACGAAGACCAGTGCGTACGCTGAGAAAAATCCCCAAACCGCGTCAACAACTCGCTGTGAAAGAGCACTTCCGCCCACCTTAATCGTATACACGGCTCTTGGGTGGATAAGGCGTTTCATCTCACGAGCACCTTGTAAGGTAAGCAATAAGATACGGATCACTTTCATGCCACCGCCCGTAGAGCCAGCACACCCACCTATAAATGAAGAAAACAGCAATAATACAGGTAAGAATAACGGCCAATCTGCAAAACCCGTAGTGGTAAAGCCTGCCGTAGTCGAAATGGATACCGTTTGAAATAGCGCCTGATCAAAAGCGTCATAAAAAGAGTCGTAAGAATGGTGTTTGAGTAAAATCGAAAAGCAAACCGCAAACAAAATAACTTGTATAAGAGCGAAAGCTCTAAACTCTGGATCTTTAAGATAATATTTTGGATGAACACCACCTGTCGCAAACGCCGCGTAGTGGAGCGTAAAATTACAGGCCGAAATGAGCAAAAAAACAACCGTAATTAAATTGATCGCATAACTGTCAAAATACCCCATGCTTGCATCATGAGTCGAAAACCCACCAATAGCGATCGTAGAGAAGCTATGACAAATCGCATCAAATAGGGTCATCCCTGCTGCCCAAAAAGCCGTTGCGCAGGCAATCGTTAAGCTTAAATAGATGTACCAAAGTGCTTTGGCGGTTTCGGCGATTCTTGGAGTGACTTTAGTATCTTTGACCGGGCCTGGAATTTCCGCTCGATATAACTGCATTCCCCCAATTCCCAATACTGGCAAAATGGCCACCGCTAGAACGATGATCCCCATGCCACCAAACCATTGTAAAAACTGCCGATAGAACAAAATCGCTTTAGGTAATTCATCTAACCCAACAATGACGGTTGCTCCGGTGGTGGTTAATGCTGAAAATGATTCAAAAAACGCATCAGTCACCGATACATTGGGATTATCCGCCAACCAAAACGGTAATGAACCTGCACTACCGATAACCGTCCAAAACAGTACAACGATCAAAAAACCGTCTCTGGCTTTCAATTCATGTCGATAGCGGCGGTTTGGAAACCAAAAAAAACCGCCACACATCAACAATACAAAAAAGGTCGTGACAAAAGGCACACCTGCACCATCGCGGTACAGCAAAGCCACCAGCGCAGGGGCAAGCATAGAGACACTAAATAGCGCGAGCAAAAGCCCGACGATACGAATAATAGATCGAATTTGCATTGCTTTTTCTGAAGCGAAGCTTCTGACTTCCTAATTATTTTTTATGGCGGTCACTACAGCTTTTGCACCGCTTTTATTAATGATAGTTTGAGTAAAGGCATCAAGATGGCGCAATTCTATCTCAACAAGAAATTTAACCTGTTCTTTATAATCGGCTTCGACTTCTAATGCTTCATACTGCGCGATGATGGATTGAGCAATCGGCACAAAACCGTAGTCTAACGTTAGGGATAATTTTGTGGTGATTTTTTTCTCAATAGTTTGAAGCTGCTTGAGTGCTTGTTGTACTCCGCCACCATAAGCTTTAACTAACCCACCAGTGCCAAGACGAATCCCACCATAATAACGAGTGACGACGGCCGTTAACTCCCCGACACTCGATCCGGCTAGCTGCGCCAATATCGGTTTGCCCGCCGTCCCTGATGGCTCACCATCATCACTAAAACCCCACAACATCGAATCTTCCGGTCGTCCGGCAACAAAGCCCCAGCAGTTATGTCTGGCGTCGCTATGTTTTGTCTTTATTTGCGCAACGAAGGCTTTGGCAGCATCTACACTCGGAGTATGGGCCAAATAGGTAATAAAGAGGCTTTTTTTGATTTCCTCTTCAAATTGGGTGGGCAGCGCTGGAATTAAATAAGGTTGTTCGTTCATGTGAAATCATAGATCGAGCGGATGGCAAGAGTGTAACACGTGCACTTAAAAAAGCAGCGCTGATCTCCATTCGCACTCAATGTTAAACAGTTGTTTAAAAAATGTATTGAAATTAAACAATCCTCAGGTCAAACTAAACCGACTGGTCAAACCAGAACCATTAATACAACAAAAACTCTCACACACGATCTTAAGGTTGTATGTCACGGAGATAGACAATGATTTACCAAGCCAACACCCTACAGGTAAAGGAATTACAAGATGGTATTGCGGAGTTGCGTTTCTGCTCCAAGGAGTCAGTGAACAAACTTGACCTTGCCACTCTTGAATCGCTCAACCATGCACTTGATGCCCTAAAAGCCCACCAAGGACTGAAAGGCCTTATTCTTACTTCCGATAAAGAATCTTTTATTGTCGGGGCTGATATCACTGAGTTTTTAGGTCTCTTTGCTAAACCTGCGCAAGAACTCGACCAATGGCTGCAATTTGCCAATAGCATTTTCAACAAACTAGAAGATCTACCCGTTCCGACACTAGCCGCTTTAACAGGGCACGCGCTAGGCGGTGGATGTGAGTGTGTACTCGCTACCGATTTCCGTATTGGTGACGCGACCACCAGCATAGGATTACCGGAAACAAAGCTTGGTATTATGCCGGGGTTCGGTGGCTGTGTGCGTCTGCCTCGTGTAATTGGTGCCGACAATGCTATGGAAGTGATCACTCAAGGCAAAGCATGTCGTGCTGAAGAAGCCCTTAAAATTGGGCTGCTCGATGCGATTGTTGATAGCGACAAACTGCTTGAGTCAGCACTCAAAACCATCACATCGGCCATCAATGAAACCGTTGATTGGAAAATGCGTCGCCAGCAAAAAATGTCCGCGCTGACACTCAGCAAATTAGAAGCCATGATGAGCTTCACCATGGCCAAAGGCTTGGTTGCACAGCATGCCGGACCTCATTATCCAGCGCCAATAACCGCTGTTATTGCAATAGAAGAAGCCGCGCGCTGTAGCCGTGATGAAGCATTGGCCATTGAGCGTAGACACTTCGTTAAGCTCGCTCATTCTGAAGCGGCGAAATCCTTGGTCGGTTTATTCCTCAACGACCAATATATTAAAGCACTGGCAAAAAAAGCGGCTAAATCAGCCAATAAAGAAACCGGACGAGCGGCTGTACTTGGTGCGGGTATCATGGGCGGCGGCATTGCTTATCAATCGGCAGTAAAGGGCGTGCCTGTTTTGATGAAAGATATTGCTCAATCGTCCCTTAATTTAGGTATGACAGAGGCATCTAAGTTACTCAACAAGCAGCTAGAGCGCGGAAAAATTGATGGTTTTAAAATGGCAAGTGTGCTGGCATCGATTACGCCTAGCCTGCATTATGCGGGGATTGAGCAAGCGGATGTAATTGTTGAAGCTGTGGTTGAAAACCCGAAAATCAAAGCCGCGGTACTAAGTGAAGTCGAAGCCAATGTTGGTGAGGATGCGGTTATCACCTCGAACACCTCAACCATTCCAATCAACCTACTGGCCAAATCACTCAAACGTCCAGAAAACTTCTGTGGTATGCACTTTTTTAACCCAGTACATCGTATGCCATTGGTGGAAATTATTCGTGGTGAACACACTTCCGATGAAACCATCAATCGAGTTGTCGCTTACGCGGCCAAAATGGGTAAATCCCCCATCGTGGTCAATGACTGCCCTGGGTTCTTCGTAAACCGCGTACTTTTCCCTTACTTTGGTGGCTTTAGTTTATTACTGCGCGATGGCGCTGATTTCACTCAAATCGATAAAGTGATGGAGCGTAAGTTTGGTTGGCCAATGGGCCCTGCTTATCTTCTAGATGTGGTCGGTATTGATACCGCTCACCATGCACAAGCAGTAATGGCACAAGGTTTCCCCGAACGTATGGGTAAACAGGGCCGCGATGCTATTGATGCACTGTTTGACGCCAATAAATATGGCCAGAAAAATGGCAGCGGTTTCTATCAATACACTTTAGATAAGAAAGGCAAACCGAAGAAAACTTTCTCTGAAGAGGTTCTCACTGTTCTTAACGTAGAATGTGGTGATAAACGTACTTTTGATGATCAAACCATCATTGAGCGCATGATGATTCCGATGATCAATGAAGTGGCACTCTGTTTAGAAGAGAAGATCATCGCTTCACCCCAAGAAGCGGATATGGCGTTGGTGTACGGCTTGGGGTTCCCTCCTTTTAGAGGCGGCGTATTCCGCTATCTCGATAGTCTTGGCTTACAAAACTACGTTGCAATGGCAAGCCAATACCAAGCATTGGGCGCGATGTATCATGTACCTCAACTGCTGCTTGATATGGCAGAAAAAGGCGAGACCTTCTACGGTACTCAACAAGCAAGTTCTATCTAAGGAGAGATGTCCAAATGACTTCACATAAGAGAAATGTCGTAATTGTTGATTGCCTACGCACCCCGATGGGTCGTTCAAAAGGTGGGGCATTTCGTCATACTCGTGCGGAAGATTTATCTGCACATCTGATGAAAGGCATTTTAGCCCGTAATCCACAAGTCAACCCAAAAGAGATCGAAGATATCTACTGGGGTTGTGTGCAACAAACCTTAGAACAAGGCTTTAACGTCGCGCGTAATGCGGCACTGTTGGCTGGCTTGCCGATTGAAATTGGTGCCGTCACCGTTAACCGTTTATGTGGTTCATCAATGCAAGCACTGCATGATGCCACCCGCGCCATTATGGTTGGTGATGCTGAAATCTGCCTTGTGGGCGGCGTTGAGCATATGGGACACGTACCGATGAACCATGGCGTTGATTTCCATCCTGGCATGTCAAAAACCGTTGCCAAAGCTGCGGGGATGATGGGGTTAACGGCTGAGATGTTAGGTAAAATACACGGCATTAGCCGTGAGCAACAAGATGCCTTTGCCGCTCGTTCGCATCAACGCGCTTACGCAGCAACCGTTGAAGGCCGCTTCAAAAATGAAATCCTCCCCACTGAAGCTCATGCCGAAGATGGTACTCTGTTCACGCTCGATTTTGATGAAGTGATCCGCCCGGAAACCACTGTTGAGGGGCTAGCACAGTTGCGTCCTGTTTTTGACCCAGCCAATGGTACTGTAACGGCAGGCACCTCATCGGCTCTGTCCGATGGCGCATCGGCGATGTTGATCATGAGCGAAGAGAAAGCCAATGCGCTTGGCTTAAAGATTCGCGCGCGTGTGAAATCAATGGCCGTCGCTGGTTGCGATCCTTCAATTATGGGTTATGGGCCAGTTCCGGCTACCCATAAAGCGCTACAGCGTGCAGGCCTCACCATGCAAGATATGGATGTGATTGAGTTAAACGAAGCATTTGCAGCTCAATCTCTACCTTGCGCGAAAGATCTTGGTTTGCTCGATGTAGTGGATGAGAAGGTTAACCTAAACGGAGGGGCGATCGCACTGGGTCACCCTCTCGGGTGTTCTGGCACGCGCATCTCAACTACATTGATTAACTTGATGGAAGCGAAAGACGCCAAATATGGTCTAGCAACGATGTGCATTGGTTTAGGCCAAGGCATTGCGACTATTTTTGAGCGCCCATAACCATTCTGTTTTTCTTCTCACTGAAGAATCTTTTAAGAGCCAGCACTGCTGGCTCTTCTTATTAGGTTATTTAGCTTGAAGCCAATCACGATAAAGTTGATCGCTACTGCCCAGATAATTTACCATCCACTCGATCAATTTATGATTATCATCTTTGCGCCATACTAAACAGCATTGACTAAGCAGTTTATCAACGGTGAGAACCCGTTCAACCAACCCACCATCAACAATCAAAGGTTGTGCAATGTGTCTTGGCATGTAGCCCACACCGACTTCATTTTTTAAGCATTCAATCGCACTATACCAATTCGGTAAAAGTAAACGCCGTTGCTGCGGGTAGTGATCCGTATGTCGCTTGGGTAATACACTTGACGTGTCATCCAAACAAATCGCCGGGAACTGACTGACAAAATCTTCGGTTAAATAGGGCTCTTGAGCACAAGGGTGACGAGGAGACATTACAAATGCCCAATCCAACACACCCATGTCACGCACTTCAAAATCACCACCGACAGGAATCGCAGAGGTTGCACCAATCACAATGTCAGCTCGACCTTGCGCAATAGCTTCCCATGAGCCATTAAACACTTCCATGTTGATTTGCAGCTCAGCAAACTCAAACGTGCGATAAAAATCTTCCACCAGCGGTTTCATTTTGTCGAGTTTAACCACGTTATCAAGCGTCAATTTTAGCGTTTTCTGCCAACCATGCGCCGCGCGTTTAGTTTGTGAACGAATCTCTTCCATCTGCCTAAGCAATTGGCGAGCCTCCACCATAAACAGCTCACCAGCGGGCGTCAGTTCCACCTTTCTAGGTAAACGGCGAAACAGCAGCACATCCAAATCTTGTTCGACTTGGCGAACGCCGTAGCTGATCGCTGACGGCACTTTATGCAAAACTTCCGCAGCGGCGGTAAAACTACCCAACCGTGCGACAGTATCAAGCATTTCTAATGAGGATTTAGAAAACATAAGCCTTCAATTTTTTTGATGAATAACCAACAAATTTAGCGTTTCATTTAATATTAAACGAAAAATAGAATAGATGAGTAGATAAATTAAGGTTGGCATAGATTAATGCTGGCCAAATATTGATTAATTTTTTTGAATGGTAATAAAAATGAAAGCATCAAAATTACAGTTGCTGTACTTAGCCGCGCTCTCTATGCTTGGCTTCATTGCCACAGACATGTACCTCCCTGCCTTTAAAGCGATGGAAATGGACTTTGCCACAGGGCCAGAGCAAATAGCCTTGTCTCTCACCGTTTTTCTGGTCGGCATGGCATTAGGTCAACTGGTGTGGGGCTTAGCTTCCGATAAATATGGTCACCGTAACACTTTAGCGGCTGGCCTAGTTCTCTTCACATTGGCATCATTTGGTTTAGCTTTTAGCGAGCAGGTGTGGCAATTATTAGCGTTGCGCTTTGTGCAAGCTTTAGGGGTGTGTGCTCCCGCAGTGATCTGGCAAGCAATGGTAATTCAACGCTACCCAGCTAAAACAAGCCAGCAAATATTCGCCACCATCATGCCTTTGGTCGCGCTTTCACCCGCGCTTGCACCTCAATTAGGCGTCTTACTGGCCGATAACTTTGGTTGGCACAGTATTTTTGTGGCATTGACATTAATGGGCGTTGCGCTTGTAGCCTGTACTTTTGCTCAAAAAAATGAACAATCACAACCCAAACAAACCTCAATTAAGCAAGATATCAAAGCTCTGCTCAGCACTAAAACCTACTTGGGTAATGTGATGATGTTTGCTTGTGCTTCTGCGGCCTTCTTTGCCTACTTGACTGGGATGCCAGAGATTATGGCACGCCTTGGTTATGCCGCTAAAGATATCGGTTTGAGTTTTATTCCTCAAACGATCGCTTTCATGGTTGGTGGCTACTTAGGTAAGGTGGGAGTGAATAAATTTGGTGACGAAAAAGTGCTCAAGCAGTTGATTGGCCTCTTCAGCGTTGCCACTTTATTAGTATTCATTGCATCACAGTGGCAACTGACCTCAATTTGGCCAATTTTGGCACCGTTTTGCTTAATAGCAGTTGCCAACGGAGCGCTTTACCCTATCGTGGTGAACCGCGCACTATCGAGTGCCAAACAAAGCCCAGCCACTGCAGCGGGTTTACAAAATAGCTTACAAATCTGCGTTAGTAGTTTAGCCAGCGCATTGGTCGCAACGTTGGCCAGCCAAGCACAAATGGTGACGGGTATTGCAATTATGATTTGTATGGGCGGGCTATGGATTGGTTATATCGTCTCGAACCGCGAACTTTCTCAACACTTCACCGCACCAGATAATGCACGCGTAGTCAGCGATGAAGAGTAAGTCTTTTAATAAGAACTGATAAAAAGCCGCTCATTATAAGCGGCTTTTTAATCGTTCATTTGTTAGCTACGCTTAACAGGACGCTTCCAACCATTGATTTTTCGCTCTTTCGCGCGAGTGATGACTAACTCACCTTCAGCAACGTTACTGCTTAGCGTAGTGCCAGCACCAATCGTTGCACCATTGGCGATCGTTACAGGAGCAATCAACTGGCTGTCTGAACCGACAAACACATCATCACCAATTGTGGTTTTGAATTTATTGACACCATCGTAATTACAAGTAATAACGCCAGCTCCGACATTAACACGCTGGCCAATTTCAGCATCACCAAGATAAGTTAAGTGATTGGCTTTTGAACCTTCACCCAAACGAGTATTTTTTACTTCTACGAAATTACCCACGTGTGCATCATTACGCAGTTCAGCACCAGGACGTAAACGGGTAAAAGGCCCAACGGTACAGTTTTCTGCAACGGTTGCCCCTTCAATGACACTGTATGGGCGGATCACTGTGTTGTCATCAATTTCGCAATCTTTAAGCACGCAACCCATGCCGATAATTACGTTATCACCCAAAGAGACATTTCCTTCGATGATGACGTTTGCATCAATCTCAACATCCATCCCACACTGTAATTCACCACGCAGATCAAAACGCGTAGGATCGCGTAGCATCACACCTTGTTCTAATAGCTTTTTCGCTTGTGTTGCTTGATAAGCACGCTCTAAACGAGCCAGTTGAGCGCGATCATTTACCCCTTCCACTTCAATAGAGCTTGCAGGATGAACAGCCTCAACTGCGCGGCCTTCATTGTGCGCTGCAGCGATAACATCTGTCAGATAATATTCGCCTTGTGCGTTCTCATTACTTAAGCCTGACAACCAGCGCTTGAGATCGCGCCCCGTTGCCACCATCACGCCCGTATTGATCTCTTTAATTAACTTTTGCTCATCAGTGGCATCTTTTTGTTCAACAATTGCCACCACAGGGCCATGCTTACGCACGATACGGCCATAACCGGTTGGGTTATCCAGTACCACTGTCAGCAAGGCTATTCCATCATTAGGCTGTGCATCTAACAAGCTTTCCACGGTTTCTTCCGAGATCAATGGAACATCACCGTACAACACGAGGATCTTCTCATCGTCTTGGAAATGAGGCGAGGCTTGATCAACGGCATGGCCAGTTCCTAATTGATCCGCTTGCAGCACCCAGTTAACCGACTCTTCGGCAAGCGCTTGCTGCATTTGCTCACCACCATGACCATAAACCAAGTGGATATTTTGGGCACCTAAGCTATTGCACGTATCAATTACGTGTTTCACCATTGGCTTACCCGCCAGTTTGTGCAGCACTTTAGGCATATTAGAATACATTCGAGTACCTTTACCTGCTGCGAGGATCACTGCGCTAAATTTCATTGACAACCTATTGACCGTTAAAAAAGTTAAGCCGCATTTTAGCGGTAATTAAAGAGATAGTTAATTTAACTACATAATTTTCTGTTAAAAAATAAGCAAAAAGGCGACCTATAGGTCGCCTTTTTACATCACGTCTTAATTATAAAACACATTAACGACGTTTTTTGGTCAGCTCGATAACTCGTAACTGAGCCATGGCTTTAGCCAGTTCACTGGCCGCTTGTGCGAAGTTCATATCGCCATGCTGATTTGAAATATTCTCTTCAGCTTTGCGTTTGGCTTCTTCTGCCTTAGCTGCGTCTAGTTCTTCACCACGAATTGCCGTATCAGCCAGTACTGTAGCAGTACCCGGTTGCACTTCGACAATACCACCCGAAACATAAATAATTTCTTCGTGGCCGTGTAGCTTAACGATACGCACCATACCAGGCTTAATAGCGGTCAGCAGCGGTGTGTGACCGTGGAAAATTCCCAGTTCACCTTCGCTACCGGTCACCTGAAACGTTTCGACTTGGCCAGAGAAGATTTTCTTCTCTGCACTGACGACGTCTAGGTGAAAGGTTATTGCTGCCATATCGCCTCCTAGTTAGCCTTATAGCTTCTTAGCATTCTCAATCGCATCGTCGATAGTACCGCAGTACATAAACGCTTGCTCTGGAATGTCATCGTATTCACCAGATAGAAGACCTTTGAAGCCACGTAGCGTCTCTTTTAGAGGTACGTAAACACCAGGGTCACCTGTAAATACTTCAGCTACGTGATAAGGCTGAGTTAGAAAACGTTCAATCTTACGTGCACGTGATACAACTTGCTTATCCGATTCAGACAACTCGTCCATACCCAAGATCGCAATGATGTCTTTCAGCTCTTTGTAGCGCTGAAGCGTCTGCTGAACGCCACGAGCGATGTCGTAGTGCTCTTGACCTACGACGAGTGGGTCTAGCTGACGAGACGTTGAATCGAGTGGGTCGATCGCTGGGTATAGGCCCATTGCTGCGATGTTACGGTTAAGTACAACCGTTGCATCCAAGTGCGCGAACGTTGTGGCTGGAGACGGGTCCGTCAAGTCATCTGCTGGTACATATACCGCCTGTACAGACGTGATAGAACCTTGCTTAGTTGACGTAATACGCTCCTGAAGCACACCCATCTCTTCTGCAAGAGTAGGTTGGTAACCTACCGCTGAAGGCATACGACCTAGCAGTGCTGATACTTCCGTACCGGCAAGCGTGTAACGGTAGATGTTATCGATGAACAGAAGTACGTCCCGACCTTCGTCACGGAAACGTTCTGCCATTGTCAAACCCGTCAGTGCAACACGTAGACGGTTGCCTGGTGGCTCGTTCATCTGTCCGTAAACCATCGCTACTTTTGATTTTTCAGGCTCTTCGATGTTTACAACACCTGCTTCCTGCATCTCATAGTAGAAATCGTTACCTTCACGAGTACGTTCACCAACACCCGCAAATACTGAAAGACCTGAGTGTTGCAGTGCGATGTTGTTGATAAGCTCCATCATGTTAACGGTCTTACCTACACCTGCACCACCAAATAGACCGATTTTACCACCCTTAGAGAATGGACAAACCAAATCGATTACTTTTACACCGGTTTCAAGAAGAGCAGTTTCGTTTGATTGCTCTTCATAGCTTGGAGCTGGACGGTGGATAGAGTAAAGCTCTTCCGCACCGATTTCACCACGCTCATCAATCGCATCACCAAGCACGTTCATGATACGACCTAAAGTCTTAATACCGACTGGTACTGAAATTGGAGCGCCAGTATTTTCAACTACCAAACCACGACGTAAACCATCAGAGCTACCCATTACGATTGCGCGAATCACGCCACCGCCAAGCTGCTGTTGAACTTCAAGAACGAGACGTTCTTTTGAATCCACAACATTCAGAGCATCGTAAACACTTGGTACTTCGCCCTGTGGGAACTCTACGTCGACTACCGCACCGATGATCTGTACGATCTTACCTGTAGCCATCGTTAATCCTCTAAACTGTTTGTTTTACCTAAGCTTAAACCGCTGCTGCACCAGAAACGATTTCCGATAGTTCTTGTGTAATCGCCGCCTGACGGGCTTTGTTATACACAAGCTGTAAATCATCAATCAAGTTGCTTGCGTTATCGGTAGCTGCTTTCATCGCAATCATTCGAGCAGCTTGCTCACAAGCAAGATTCTCAACCACACCCTGATAAACCTGAGACTCTACATAACGCAGCAATAGTGCATCGAGTAGAGGCTTTGGTTCAGGCTCATAGATGTAGTCCCAAGAATGTTCGCGTTTCATCTCTTCGCTATTCGATCTAGGCAAAGGTAGTAATTGATCGATCGTTGGTTCTTGAACCATAGTATTCACAAATTTGTTGAACACTACGTATAGGCGATCCAACTCACCTGCATCATATTTCTTCAGCATAACACCAACGGAACCGATCAAATCTTCCAAGGTTGGGCTATCGCCCAAACCAGAGACTTGAGCAGCGACTTTAGCGCCACTGTTTCTAAAGAAAGCCGTTGCCTTTGAGCCCACAATTGCCAGCTCAACCTCAGCACCTTTCTCCGACCAATCTTTCATGTCATGTAGAGCTTTTTTGAACAAGTTCACGTTCAAACCACCACACAAACCACGGTCTGTTGAAATAATGATGTAACCAACACGTTTGGCTTCGCGCTCTTCTAGATAAGGATGACGATATTCTAGATTTGCACTCGCCACATGACCGATCACTTTACGCATTGTTTCAGCGTATGGACGAGAAGCTTCCATGCCGTCTTGCGAACGACGCATTTTTGAAGCTGCTACCATTTCCATCGCTTTCGTAATTTTCTGCGTGCTTTTAACACTACCGATTTTATTACGTATCTCTTTTGCGCCGGCCATCGTTTTACTCTCTTTTAAGGTAATCCGTTATTGGTCAGTGGTGACCCTAAGGTCACCCACCAATTACCAGGTCTGGGTTGCCTTGAAATCGTCAACCAGTTTCTTGAACTGAGCTTCGATTTCATCGTTATAAGCACCCGATTTGTCGATATCTTTTACAAGATCAACATATTGACCACGAGCATACGACAGTAGAGCAGATTCAAAATCAGCCAGTTTATTCAACGCAACATCATTTAAATAACCACGCTCTGCCGCAAAGATAACCAACGCTTGGTCAAACACAGACATCGGAGCATATTGTTTCTGCTTCATCAGCTCTGTTACTTTCTGACCATGGTTTAGCTGTCTCTTCGTCGCTTCATCAAGATCTGACGAGAACTGAGCAAATGCAGCAAGTTCGCGGTACTGTGCAAGCGCGGTACGGATACCACCTGACAGTTTCTTGATGATTTTCGTCTGAGCGGCACCACCTACACGAGATACTGAAATACCAGGGTCAACGGCTGGGCGAACACCCGCGTTGAATAGTTCAGTTTGTAGGAAGATCTGACCATCGGTAATCGAGATTACGTTAGTCGGTACGAATGCTGAAACGTCACCCGCTTGTGTTTCAATGATAGGTAGCGCGGTTAAAGAACCGGTTTTACCTTTCACTTCACCCTTAGTGAAACGTTCTACATACCCTTCGCTGACACGAGCAGCACGCTCAAGTAGACGAGAGTGGAGATAGAAAACGTCACCTGGGAATGCTTCACGGCCTGGTGGGCGTTTGAGTAGTAGTGAGATCTGACGGTAAGCAACCGCTTGTTTAGATAAGTCATCATAAACAATCAGTGCATCTTCACCGCGATCGCGGAAGTATTCACCCATTGCACAACCTGCATATGGCGCAAGGTATTGCAATGCCGCGGACTCAGAAGCCGATGCAACAACCACAACTGTGTTTGCAAGCGCGCCGTGCTCTTCTAATTTGCGTACTACGTTAGCGATAGTTGAGGCTTTTTGGCCAATCGCAACATAGATAGAGTAAATACCTGAATCTTTTTGGTTAATAATTGCGTCGATCGCCATTGCTGTTTTACCAGTTTGACGGTCACCGATGATAAGTTCACGTTGGCCACGACCGATTGGGATCATAGAGTCAACTGACTTATAGCCGGTTTGTACTGGTTGATCGACTGATTTACGGTCGATTACACCAGGTGCAATCATTTCAACAGGTGAAGACAATTTCGCTTCGATAGGACCTTTACCATCGATAGGCTGACCGAGTGTATTCACTACGCGACCTAACAATTCAGGACCAACTGGCACTTCAAGAATACGACCAGAACCTGTTACTTTCATGCCTTCCTTAAGGTCAGCATATGGGCCCATGACAACCGCACCAACCGAGTCACGCTCAAGGTTAAGTGCAAGTGCATAACGGCCACTCGGTAATTCAATCATTTCACCTTGCATCACGTCCGCTAGGCCGTGAATGCGAATGATACCATCGCTTACCGATACGATAGTACCTTCATTGCGAGCTTCACTAACAACGTCGAAAGATTCGATACGTTGTTTAATTAGATCGCTAATTTCCGTGGAATTAAGTTGCATGCTCCAATCCCCATCAAGACTGTAATGCATCGCTCAGGCGGTTTAAACGACCGCGGGCTGAGTTATCGATGACAAGGTCTCCGGCTCGAATTATAACCCCACCAAGTAGGGTCTCATCTATACTGCAATTCAGCTGAACTTTGCGTTCAAGACGCTGCTCAAGTTTGGTGCTGATATTGACAAGCTGTTCATCAGAAAGCTCAGTTGCTGAAATCACTTCAACATCCATCTGCTTCTCATGCTCTTGTTTCAGAGCAAAGAACTGTTCACTAACATCAGGAAGAGCCTTTAATCGGCCATTCTCAGCCATCACCTTTAACAGGTTCTGGCCATAAACATCAAACTGTTCGCCACAAATTGCGATGAAAATTTCCGCTAATTTCTCAGCCGAAACAGAGCCCGTTAGTAGCTCTTTCATTTGCTCGTTCTTTGCGACCTCGGCAGCAAAAGCTAACATCTGACCCCATTGGTCAAGTTGCTTTTTCTCTACCGCAAAATCGAATGCTGCTTTAGCATAGGGGCGTGCAATTGTAGTCAAATCAGACATAAAGCGCCCCCATCCTTAAAGTCTTGCAGTAATGTTGTCGAGAATATCTTTGTGCGCATCTTTATCGATAGAACGCTCAAGGATTTTCTCAGCACCAGCTACAGCCAGAGTTGCAACTTGTTTACGCAGCTCATCGCGGGCACGGTTACGTTCAGATTCAAGTTCAGCTTCCGCTTGAGCAAGGATTTTCTGGCGTTCTGCCTGAGCTTCCTCACGTGCTTCGTCTAAAATTTGAGCTTTACGTTTATTTGCCTGTTCGATGACCTCAGTTGCAGTGCGCTTCGCTTCTTTCATTTGTTCAGAAGCGTTGGCTTGTGCTAGATCCAAGTTTTTAGCAGCACGCTCAGCGGCTGAAAGACCGTCAGCAATTTTCTTCTGACGTTCTTCGATCGCATTCATGATTGGCGGCCATACATATTTCATGCAGAACCACACAAACAGTGCAAACGCGATTGCTTGACCTAGCAGAGTTGCGTTCATATTCACAACAGCTACCCCTCTATTTGTTCACCAACGAAAAGTATTAATCAACGACAAATCATCAATTTGTGTGATCGGTTGATTAACCTAGTTGACCAACAAATGGGTTCGCGAAAGTGAATAGAAGCGCAATTACGATACCGATCATAGGAACCGCATCAAGTAGACCCGCGATGATGAACATCTTAACTTGTAGCATAGGAGCCATTTCTGGTTGACGAGCAGCACCTTCAAGGAATTTACCGCCTAGAAGTGCGAAACCAATCGCTGTACCAAGAGAAGCAAGACCGACGATAATACCTACGGCGATTGCAGAAAAGCTCAGTAAAGTTTCCATTACTATCTCCAATTTATAGTTGTTGGCTTATGTGCCCAAATAAAAAGCTTTAAAAAATTAATGATCACTATCTTCGTGTGCCATTGATAGATAAACAATAGTCAGCATCATGAACACGAAAGATTGAATCAGAATTACCAGAATATGGAAAATCGCCCACGGTAGTGAACCCATCCATTGTAGCCACCATGGTAGCATCGCTGCGATAAGAATAAATACCACCTCACCTGCGAACATGTTACCGAATAGACGCATACCGAGTGAGAGAGGTTTCGCAAGTAACGATACCACTTCAATAAGTAGGTTAAACGGAATCATGGTCCAGTGATTGAATGGATGTAGAGCTAATTCTTTCGCAAAACCACCTAGGCCTTTCACTTTGATGCTGTAGTAAATCATCAGAGCAAATACGCCTAGAGCCATAGCCATGGTGATATTCACATCAGCTGACGGAACCACTTTTAGATAAGGGATACCAAGCCAATGTTGTGCTGGATACGGTAAGAAATCGATGGGCACTAAGTCCATGATGTTCATTAACAATACCCAACAAAAGATAGTCAGTGCCAGCGGTGCTATAAGTGGATTGCGTCCATGAAAGGTGTCTTTGACGTTTTGATCGACAAATTCTACCAATATTTCAACAAAACACTGCAGCTTACCGGGTACACCCGCTGTTGCTTTCTTTGCTACAGAGCGAAATATCCATAGGAATATTAAGCCAGTAAACAAGGAAAAAAACAGGCTATCGATATGTACGTTCCAGAAACTCGTCTCACTAATTGACAGCCCCAAATCGTAATGCTCAGAAATCTTCGCAAGAGAGAGGTTCGTCAAGTGGTGTTCAATGTATCCGGACGATGTTAGCGCTTCACCTGGCGCAGCCATAACTCATCCTATTTTTTGTTGTTAATGAATAGCACTGGCGCACAGATATTAATACCTAGAGCCAGCAAATAGGTTAGTTTGAGGGGAACGAGTTCCACCTGCATATACATGTAGGCAACACAGAACAGTGCAACTGTGATGAGGATCTTGAGTACTTCGCCAGTGTAGAAAGAGGCCGCGACTTGCTTCGCAGCACGAGCTCCACTAAACATAAAAGCACACAGCGCAAAAACCGCATTGGCAATGACAAAGATGCCACCCCCAATCAGCGCAGAAAAGCCCCATTCAGCATTTACAGCTACCGCCATTCCTGCCGCCACAAAAATAACCGCGCCAGACTGGATCATTAACAATCGCTTAGCAAGCTCTCGTCCTGGTCTAGCCAACGCAGCTACCATGTATTCGTACCTCTAATAATATCCTCAGCTCATCTACAACATAGGGCTGGGAAATTGGCGAAAATTATACGGTGAGTCGAACTGATTGCAATTGAAAGACAGCAAAAAGTTACAATTTTGTTTACAAACCGACAACTTTCAAATAAAAAAACGTTTTTTGCATAATTGACTTAAATCAATTATCTCATTTAGCTTTCTAGCTTGGCAATTAGTTGCTCTAATTTGTGAGGCTCATCAAGACTAATCGTCATTTTGGCTTTGCCACCTTTTGAACGAATGATCGACACTTTAGCCCCTAACATTTCACTCAATCTTTGTGACATTTGTTGTGCATCTAAGTCTTCCGATGCCGATCCGTCCTCAGAAGGCTGTGTTAGACACTTTTTCACTAATTGCTCAGTTTGTCTCACGGTCAGCTGTTTTGCGGCCACACGTTGTGCAATTTCAATTTGTTGATCGCCTTCGAGCATCAATAATGCTCGTGCATGGCCCATTTCAAGCTGCTTGGTTTCCACTAAACGCTTCACGCCATCCGCCAATTGATTTAAGCGTAATAAGTTACTCACGGTAGTGCGTGATTTACCAATCACATCAGCCACCTGTTGGTGAGTGAGCTTAAATTCGTCTTGCAACCGCTCTAAAGCTTGTGCTTCTTCAATCGCATTCAAATCTTCGCGTTGAATATTTTCTATCAGTGCCATCGCAATCGCAGCGCGATCTTGGACATTTTTGATCAAACAGGGCACTTGCTTTAAACCTGCTTGTTTTGCAGCGCGCCAACGGCGTTCACCTGCAATAATTTCATAGCCGCCAAGCTCTAAACGTCTTACTACGATCGGCTGGATAATACCTTGCGATTGGATAGACGCAGATAGCTCTTCCAACGCTTCTGCCGACATATCTTTACGTGGTTGATACATGCCAGGTTTCAAATTTGATACCGCAATATCCATTAATTCGCCATCAGAAGAGAGTGCTTGGCTATGTGAGGCGGCTTGCTCCTTTTCACGAGCAAGAGAACTGGTTGCGAGCAATGCATCCAATCCTTTTCCTAAACCACGTTTAGTCATGTAGACGAATTCCTTTAGTTGAGATTATGCGGGTATTTCTTCTCGACGAAGCATTTCGCCAGCTAAGGCGAGATACGCTTTTGCTCCAGCTGAATACTTGTCGTAGTACATTGCTGGTTTGCCATAACTTGGCGCTTCAGCAAGACGGACATTACGAGGAATAACGGTGCGATAGACTTTGTTTCCAAAGTGCTTTTTCAGTTGATCGGATACTTCATTGGCTAGGCGATTACGCGGATCGTACATCGTTCGAAGTAACCCTTCGATTTTCAGGTTTTCGTTGACTACCGCGGCTAACTTGCTGATGGTATCCATTAACGCCGTTAAACCTTCTAATGCAAAATACTCACATTGCATTGGCACTAACACAGAATCCGCTGCGGCCATGGCGTTGATTGTAAGAAGATTTAAAGAAGGAGGACAATCAATAAAGATGAAATCATAGTTATCACGAACTGGCGCGAGGGCATTTTTCAAACGCACTTCGCGAGCAAAGACTTCCATTAATTTGATTTCAGCGGCTGTCACGTCTCCGTTTGCCGCAATCAAATCGTAGTGTCCCGTTGTTTTGCGACACACGACTTCATCAAAAGGGGTGTCTTCGACCAACAATTCGTACGCGGTTGCATCTACTTGATACTTATCAACACCACTGGCCATCGTTGCATTGCCTTGTGGGTCGAGATCGATCACTAAAACTTTACGCTTAGTCGCCGCCATAGAGGCCGCTAAGTTAATGCACGTTGTTGTTTTTCCTACGCCACCTTTCTGGTTGGCGATTGCTACGATTTTGCCCACGGTATGCCTCGCTGTTATCCCTTGCGAGATAAGATTACAAGATGACGGTCACCTTCCAACTCAGGAACTTTCAAAGCTTTGACATCAGTCACAGAACACCACTCAGGTAGTGTGGCTATTTCCTCATCTGGCCGTTGTCCTTTCAGGGCTAAAAATCGGCCCGATGTTTCTTTTGGTAAATGGTGACACCATTCCACCATATCGAGCATTGAAGCAAACGCACGGCTCAGTACGCCATCAAATTTTACTTCAGGCTGAAACTCTTCGACTCGACTTTGAATCGTGGTCACATTTTTAATACCAAGCTCATGCAGAACTTGTTTAATAAAACGAATGCGCTTACCTAAACTATCGAGTAAGTAAAAGGTTTTATCAGGATTCATGATAGCGAGAGGTATTCCAGGTAAACCAGGCCCAGTACCAACGTCGATAAAACGCTCACCCTGTAAGTGAGGACTTACCACTATACTATCTAAAATATGTTTCACCAACATATCCATAGGATCGCGCACTGAGGTGAGATTGTAGGCTTTGTTCCATTTATTCAGCAGTTCCACGTAACCGACTAATTGGCTACGTTGCTGCTCATTGACCTCGAGATCGGTTTGACCAATTAAATCATCGAGACGCGTTCTTAACTCGCTCATGCGGCGTCTTCCCCTTTCTTCAGTACACCTTGCTTTTTCAAATAAACCAATAAGATAGAAATAGCAGCTGGTGTAATACCAGAAATACGAGAGGCAATACCAACCGTTTCAGGTTTGGCATTGTTAAGCTTAAGGATCACTTCGTTGGACAAGCCTTTGACCTGTTTATAGTCAAGATCCAGCGGCAATTTAGTGTGCTCATGGCGCAATGATTTGTCGATCTCATCTTGCTGACGCTGAATATAACCATCGTATTTGATTTGAATTTCAACTTGCTCAGCCGCTTCACTATCGTTCAATGCTGGTGCAAATGACTCAAGCGACGTGAGCTGTTGATAGGTGATTTCAGGTCGACGTAGTAAATCTTCACCACTTGCTTCACGAGACATGGGTGTTTTGAGCAACGCATTCAGTGCATCAACACCAACGGAGTTCGGGTTCATCCACGTTTGTTTCAAACGTTGACGCTCGATTTCCATGTTTTCCATTTTTTGATTAAAACGCGCCCAGCGCGCATCATCGACTAAACCTAACTCTCTGGCTTTTTCGGTTAAACGCAAATCGGCATTATCTTCGCGTAGCAGTAAGCGATATTCAGCGCGAGAGGTAAACATACGATAAGGTTCTTTGGTACCCATAGTGGAAAGATCATCGATCAACACGCCCATGTAAGCTTGATCACGGCGTGGACTCCAGCCTTCTTTTTCTTGGCTAAATAAGCTTGCATTCAAACCAGCCATTAACCCTTGCGCTGCCGCTTCTTCGTATCCGGTGGTGCCGTTGATTTGACCAGCAAAGAACAAACCACTGATGAATTTGGTTTCATAGGTTTGTTTTAAATCTTGTGGATTGAAAAAATCGTACTCGATGGCGTAACCCGGACGAACAATATGTGCGTTTTCAAACCCTTTCATTGAGCGAACGATCTGCACTTGTACATCAAACGGTAAGCTGGTGGAAATACCGTTAGGGTAGAGTTCTGTCGTGGTCAAACCTTCAGGCTCGATAAAAATTTGATGGCTATTTTTGTCGGCAAAACGCATGACTTTGTCTTCGATCGATGGACAGTAGCGTGGGCCGATACCTTCGATGACTCCTGCGTACATCGGACTACGATCAAGATTGGCACGGATCACATCATGCGTTTTATCGTTGGTATGCGTGATGTAGCATGGTATTTGACGTGGATGCTGTTCACGTTGTCCCATGAAGGAAAAAACAGGCGTTGGGTTGTCACCGTGTTGTGTTTCTAACACTGAGAAGTCCACGCTGCGCGCATCGATCCTTGGTGGCGTACCCGTTTTTAAACGATCGACTCGAAACGGCAGTTCACGTAAACGTTGCGCTAATGCGATCGATGGAGGATCTCCTGCGCGGCCTCCTGAGAAGTTTTCAAGACCAATGTGGATCTTTCCACCAAGGAAGGTGCCTACCGTCAACACCACCGCTTTGGCGTGGAATTTGAGGCCCATTTGAGTCACAACGCCCATTACACGATCATTTTCAACGATAAGATCATCGACCGCTTGTTGGAACAAAGTTAAGTTTGGCGTGTTTTCAAGCACATCACGCACATACGATTTGTAAAGCGCACGATCTGCTTGGGCTCGAGTCGCTCGAACCGCTGGCCCTTTTGAGGCATTGAGTGTTCTAAATTGAATACCTGCATGATCAATCGCTTGTGCCATTAAACCGCCCATGGCATCGACTTCTTTAACCAGATGTCCTTTACCAATTCCGCCAATCGCAGGATTGCACGACATCTGTCCTAGAGTCTCAATGTTATGGGTAAGCAATAGCGTACTTTGACCAGTACGAGCTGCAGCGAGAGCGGCTTCCGTTCCAGCATGGCCACCACCGACCACAATGACGTCAAATTTTTCGTGATAAAGCATGAACCGACCTCAGGTATTCAATGAAGCATGGACTGACAAAAGAGGCGTATTCTACCTGCTTTCCACTGGCTAGAAAATCGCTTTTCTGCTTTTTTAATCTGAACTTGGTAAGTTAATAATATATAAGATCTATATAGAGATCTTTTATTAGATCTATTATTAGGATCGAGCATATCTGTGGATAACCGATAAATGATCAACAAGATCATGGTTTTTAAGAGGATCACAAGCTGTGATCCTGACATGATCTAATCGTGTATTAGCTGGGATCAAAAAGGCCAGTTATGCACAGGGTCGTGAAATGCATAAGTTATTAATTGGATAACTATAGGTTAATCACCGAATAACAGCATAGTTATACACATTAAAATATTTAAAATGGACTTAACTTTTCTATGGCGAGTATTGAGACAGTTATACACAGAGCTTAAGGGTACAAAAAAAGCGGCTCACAGGCCGCTTGGTGACTTTATGCCATTCGCTAGAATTGTTCGATGTGCTGTTTGAGCCATACTTCAGCGGCATCTTCAGGAACGGAATATTCTAATATATCTATGGTGAAACAGTCGCTAATTGGCGTTGCACCTATATCCTCAAGCAGTTGATATGCATGCTTACCTGCTGCGCAAAACGTGTCATAGCTTGAATCGCCAAGTGCTACCACGGCATATTTTAACTCGCTCGTATTCGGTGGTGTTGATTGCAAAGAAGCGATAAAAGGTTGGATATTGTCTGGGTAGTCACCCGCTCCATGCGTGGAGGTGACAATGAGCCAAGTCCCTTGTGCGGGGAGTTCACTTAAGTTGGGTTGGTTGTGGATAGTCGTAGTATAACCTTGCTCTTGCAGTAGATCGTTGAGATGATCGGCGACATATTCAGCGCCTCCTAAGGTGCTGCCAGTGATGATATGGATCATGAGATATTCCTATAATTAAGAGTGATCAAGCTTCTCACTGCGATCATTTGCCGATACAGAACGACGAAAAGATGCGCCCTAACAAGTCATCGGAGCTAAATTCGCCCGTTATCTCGTTTAGATGTTGCTGCGATAAACGCAGTTCTTCCGCTAAGATTTCACCAGCCATGTAGCCTTCGAGCTGCTGCTGACCAATCATGAGGTGCTGTGCGGCGCGCTCTAGCGCGTCCAAATGGCGTCGTCTGGCCATAAAGCCGCCTTCATTGCCCCCAGCAAAGCCCATGCACTCTTTGAGATGAGTACGCAGAGCATCAACTCCCTCTCCAGTTTTTGCCGACAGGCGGATTAAGGTTGGAGAATTAACATGACAGATACCGAGTGATTCTTTGGTTTGATCGACTTTGTTGCGGATCACCGTCATACCGATGTTTTCAGGCAATCGATCGACAAAATCTGGCCAAATTTCTTTCGGATCGGTGGCATCGGTGGTGGTGCCATCAACCATAAAGAGCACACGATCTGCTTTTGCTATTTCATCCCAAGCACGCTCAATACCTATTCTTTCGACTTCGTCATTGGCATCACGTAGACCAGCGGTATCGATGATATGCAGTGGCATGCCATCGATGTGGATGTGCTCTCGCAGCACGTCACGCGTGGTTCCTGCTATGTCTGTAACGATGGCTGAATCTTTGCCTGAAAGCGCATTCAATAGACTCGATTTGCCCGCGTTAGGACGCCCTGCTATCACCACTTTCATCCCTTCGCGTAAAATGGCCCCTTGATTCGCCTCTTTGCGCACGGCGTCTAAGTTGTCGATGATATTTTGCAGATCTGCGGCAACTTTACCATCGGCAAGAAAATCGATCTCCTCTTCAGGAAAATCAATCGCTGCTTCAACGTAAATTCGCAGGTGGATTAGGGAATCGACCAAGGTATGAATGCGTTTGGAAAATTGACCTTGCAATGAATGAAGGGCGGATTTGGCCGCTTCTTCAGAGCTGGCGTCAATCAAATCGGCAATCGCTTCCGCTTGGGTTAAATCCATTTTGTCGTTTAAAAACGCACGCTCAGAAAATTCACCCGGGCGCGCTGCGCGCAAGTCACTGATAGCCAAAATGCGTTTGATCAGCATATCCATGACGACCGGACCGCCGTGTCCTTGTAGTTCGAGCACATCTTCGCCGGTAAAGGAGTGAGGGTTAGGAAAATAGATCGCGATGCCTTGGTCAAGTTCGGTGCCATCTTGATGCTTAAAAGGCAAGTATTCCGCATAACGAGGTTTTAGCGTTTTCCCGGTTACTTCAAGCGCGACTTGAGCGGCTTTCGGGCCTGAGACGCGAATAATCCCCACGCCACCTCGGCCTGGAGCGGTTGCTTGAGCAACAATGGTGTCTGTAGACATAAGGGTACCTAACATAGGGGTGTATGAGCGCAATTGTAATCAGCCAAAAACAAAAAGGCGACCAAAAGGTCGCCTTTGTTTCACTTGTCAGTGTGACTTCTTGCTGAAGTGGCTACTTAGAGTGTAAGCCTTTTTTCTCCAGCGCTTTGTAAATCAAGGTTTGCTGGATCAAGGTAACGATGTTCGATACCAACCAGTAAATCACTAAACCTGATGGGAAGAACAAGAAGAAGAACGTAAACATAACCGGCATAAAGGTCATGATCTTCTGTTGCATCGGGTCAGTGACTGTCGTCGGGCTCATTTTCTGGATCATAAACATACTCACACCCATCAGCAGTGGCAAGATGTAGTATGGGTCTTGTGCTGAAAGGTCATGAATCCAACCAAAGAAAGGTGAATGACGCAGTTCAACCGATTCCATTAATGACCAGTAAAGCGCAATGAAGATAGGCATTTGCAGGAAGATAGGTAAACAACCACCGAGTGGGTTTACTTTCTCTTTCTTATACAGCTCCATCATTTCTTGGCTCATGCGTTGGCGGTCATCGCCGATGCGCTCACGCATTGCTTGCAGCTTCGGTTGCAGCATGCGCATTTTTGCCATAGAGGTGTATTGTGCTTTGGTCAGTGGGTACATAGCACCGCGAACAATGAAGGTTAAGCAGATGATTGCTACACCCCAGTTGCTAACGAAGCTTTGAATGAATGAAAGCAACATGTGTAGTGGTTTTGCAATAAACCATAACCAGCCGTAGTCGACAACTAGATCAAGATTTGGCGCAACTGCAGCCATCTCATCTTGCAGTTTTGGACCGACCCAAAGTGTGGCTAAGAATGTCGCTTTTTCACCGTTGGCGATGGTTTTATTTGGCATGCGAACACCAATATCACCTAAGTTGCCAATCACGCGAGTGTATAAGTTTGACCCTGCTGCATCACGTGGGATCCACGCGCTGGCAAAGTAGTGTTGGATCATCGCCGCCCAACCTTCACCGTTAACTAAAGGCAGTGACAAGTTACGATCTTGCATATCATCGAAACTGTATTTCTTATAACGTGTATCTTGTGTTGAGTAAGCACCGCCACGGTAAGTTGGCATAGCCAAGCTGCCACCAGCGTCCAATAAATTTTGGCGTAGGTGTGCATACATACCCAGTGTCGCGTTATTACCAGATTGGTTGACTACATCAAATTCAACATCCAAGGCGTAGCTGCCACGTTTAAGGATGAAGGTTTTGGTGTATTCAAGGCCATTGGCTTGATAAGTCATGGGAATGCGCAGTTCGTCTTGACCATCCGCTAGAGCAAAGGTGTCGGCGCTAACAGTATAGTTTGGACGATTGTTGCTGCTTAAATCGATCCCTTGCGGTCCCACTAAACCACTTTGCGCGATAAACTGGTGACCAGGAATGTCTTTAAGTAGCACAAATGGGTCTTCTGAATTGAGTTCAGCATCGTACTTATTCAGCTCGGCCTTCACTACATCACCACCTACCGTGTCAATTGACAGAGTCAGTACATCAGTCTTGACGGTGATGGTTTTTGCAGACGCATTGGTTACTGCTGGTGCTGGGTCTAACTCATCAGCCATAGATGGTGCAGTTAAAGTGCTGCTATTTTGTGCCTGCTCAACCGCTTGAGGTGCTGGGTTCTTTGCTACTTGCCATTGCTGGAAAAGTAAAAAAGAAACGAGTGCCAAGGCGATTAACAGGATATTACGTTGAGAATCCATCGTTAATTATCTCTGTCTTGTTTTTGGACTGGTGGCGGAACGGGGTCAAAACCCCCTTCGTTCAAAGGGTGGCATTTTAATAGACGTTTGCCTGATAACCAACACCCTTTTACAAAACCGTGAGCTTTCAACGCTTCTATCGCATAGTTTGAACAGGTTGGAGTAAAACGACAGCGTGGTCCAAGCAGAGGACTGATGATTCCTTGGTAAAGACGGACGAATCCGATTGCTAACCACGCGAAGGGCGAGACAGGCGATGCCATAATTTTTCAAATAGTTTGAACATTTCTTCATTGCTTAAATCTTGCGCGCTCTTTTTCGCAATCACAACAAAATCTTTGTTAGGAAGTTGATGCTGTTTATTACGGAAGCTTTCGCGAGCGAGGCGTTTGAAGCGATTACGGCCAACAGCAGTTTTGATCTGTTTTTTGGGGACGGCCAACCCTAACCTTGGGTGGGTAAGAGCGTTTTCGCGAGCAATGATAGTGAAATGGGGGGAGCCTGCGCTGTGCGCTTGCTGGAAGACTTTTTTATAATGTTCGGGAGTTAACAAACGTAACTCCCGATTGAACGCGTACGTATTCAAAATAATCGCGAATTATTTTGACAGGCGCGCGCGGCCTTTAGCACGACGTGCATTAATAACCTTACGGCCATTCTTAGTTGCCATGCGTGCACGGAAACCGTGAGTACGCTTGCGCTTTAGAACGGTAGGTTGAAAAGTGCGTTTAGACATGTGTAATTACCTTACTGATCAGTAGTTTTTAGGTTCAAATAAACCCGGCGTGGGCATATTTTCGCTTCTTTAATAGAAAGAAAGGAATCCGACGCCTCTCAACAAAGAGGCGGAATTGTAATCACTGTCACAATAAGTGTCAACGATTGGGTTCACTAAAATTCCGGTCGGGGGATTATACGCAGTCTCCTTTAAATCACAAGGATCCTTCGTCGATCCCCACCTGATTTAAAAATTTCTTGAGCTTAGGATCCTGTGGATTACCAAAGATATCCTGTGGAGAGCCTTGCTCTACAATTTGCCCATCGGCCATGAAGATCACGCGATCGGCTACCTCTTTTGCAAACTGCATCTCATGGGTAACCACCAGCATTGTTTGGTGATGAGTAGCTAATTTCTTCATTAAAGCAAGCACTTCGCCAACCCATTCAGGATCGAGTGCTGACGTAGGTTCATCAAATAGCAGCAATTCTGGTTGTAGCGCCATCGCACGACCGATCCCAACGCGCTGCTGCTGGCCACCAGAAAGCGCTGCGGGATAACTCTCTCCTTTATCCCCAAGACCGATGTCATCCAAAATCTGCTGTGCGCGGGTCAGGGCGAGATCTTTTTTCCAACCGTGCACCGTAATGAGCCCTTCGGCGACATTTTGCCTCGCTGTCATATGAGCAAACAGCGCGTAGTTTTGGAAAACAAAGCCTGTTTTTCTGCGCAGTGCTAATACATCTGCTTTGGTCTGTTGCTGGGTGTCGACGGTGACATCATCAATAGTAATGGAGCCTTGGTCTGCGCGTTCTAGGAAGTTGACGCAGCGCAGTAAGGTCGATTTACCTGTACCGCTTGAGCCAATAATGACGATGATTTCACCTTTTTCTATTGCTAAGCTGATGCCTTTGAGCACTTCAGTATCGCCAAAGCGCTTATGAATATTATCGAGTTTAATCATCGTACATACGCCTTATTGAGTCTCTCTTCAGCCCAAATTTGTACCCGAGTCAGTACCACCACTACGGCCCAGTAAATTAATGCAACGGCGAGGAAAGCTTCAAAGAAGCGAAAGCTTGACGAAGCTTCCATCTGCGCTCTGGCCATGATCTCAGCGACTCCTAATGTAAAAGCTAATGAGGTCGATTTGATCATATCAATGAAGTAATTCATTAATGATGGCAACGCGATACGAGTAGCTTGCGGCAAAATAATGCGGCGCATTGCTTGGCTTGTGGTCATACCCACAGACAAACTCGCTTCCATTTGGCTGCGATCAATACCCAAAATGGCGGCGCGAATACTTTCTGCCATATAAGCGGCGAAGTGAAGAGTTAGCCCGATCACCGCGGCGCTAAATGCATTTAAACCGACCATCCACGGTAACACTTGCGGCAGACCATAGTAGAGTAGAAATAGTTGTACCAGCAGGGGAGTACCGCGGAAAAAGCTGATGTACAGCTGGCTTAGCGGATCCAAAATGGGCACTTTGAACACACGAATATTGGCTAAAATGACCGACAGGATCAAAGCAAACACTAAGCCCCAAGTCGCCATCTCCATGGTGGTGCCTAAATACCTGAGCAGTATTGGCATCAGCTCAAGCATATAGTGAAAATCAAATCCCATCGGCTTACCTTTTTAAAACAAAAAAGGTGGAATGTGTGGTTCCACCTCAATCCTATCTTTTGATAATAGGGGAATTTACTTATTGGTGATATCGGCAGCAAACCATTTTTCAGAAATCGCACTCAGTGTGCCATCAGCGCGCATCGAGGCTAACGCTTGATTCACTTCAGCTTGCAGTTTTTGGCCTTGCTCGTTGTTAACAAACGGCCAAGCGTTTTCAATGGTTTCAAAAGGGTGACCAGCCAATTGTAACGGTAAGCCCGTTGTTTTAATCAATTCCAGAGCCGAAAGGCGATCCATCACAAACGCATCGGCACGGCCAAGAGCAACGTCATGTTCAATGCCAGTATCGTAAGTTTTGATGATGATTTTATTGTCTTTGTCAAAGCTGCGCAGTAGCTGCTCGAAGTTTGAGCCTAAATTGACCGCGACCGTTTTGCCAGCAAGATCGTCAATCCCTTTAATGCTGTCATTACCTTTGCGAACGGTAATTTGTGCACCGTCGATGACATACGGGTCAGCAAATAAGTATTTCGCTTTACGTGCTTCTGTGACGGTGATTTGGTTTGAAATGGTATCAATTCGGCCAGTTTCAAGCAGGCCAAAGAGACCGGAGAAATTAGCAGTAACATATTTTACATCGTAATCATTGCGTTTACCTATCTCATCCCAAACATCCACTTCAAAGCCTTGCAGCTTGTCTTGTTTGACAAAAGTGAATGGAAAATAGCGCCCTGACATGCCGACTTTTATTTCCGTTGCCGCGTGTACGCTTGCAGCGGATAGTGCAATTGCAGTAATGGCGACTTTAACCCAGTTTTTCATCTTGAAACTCCTTATATTTATAGAGAGGGATGTTACTGGTAAAGCACTCAATAGAATAAATAACCAGTAGTTATTAACCATAACCGAACATAGTGACACAATTGGGGATAAGTATAGAGGATCCTTGTATATGTGGATCATCGTGTGGGTAAAGTGGTGCTAATTGTGAAGATCGACAAAAATCAAGCGCGAATTGTGTGAATAACTTCGATCTTATTCACTGGATCACGGATCAATCGCTGGCGATCTTGGTTATCAACAGGTAAAATCGCCAGTCTTTTCGATCATTTACTTAGGGTGAGGGCAACCGTGTCATCTTCGCTTTGGTTGCAATGTTTGCAACAGCTTCAAGAAGAGTTACCAGCAGCGGAATTCAGCATGTGGGTACGTCCGTTACAAGCGGAGCTCAATGACAATACTCTCACTTTATTCGCCCCAAACCGATTTGTGCTTGATTGGGTGCGCGATAAATACATCAACAGCATCAACCGACTACTGCAAGAGCATTGTGGCCACGATACCCCGAACCTGCGTTTTGAAGTGGGTAGTCGCCGGGTCAGCGCGCCTAAAGCTGCTCCCGTTCGTACTCAAGCGGATGTCGCGGCTGAATCTTCAGCTCCTGCACAGTTACAAGCGCGTAAACCAGTACATCGTACGTGGGAAAACGACACGGTTGTGGCAGACATCAATCACAGATCAAACGTTAACCCTAAACATAAGTTCAATAACTTCGTTGAAGGTAAATCGAACCAACTTGGTTTGGCTGCAGCGCGTCAAGTTTCTGATAACCCTGGCGCGGCCTATAACCCACTCTTCTTATACGGTGGTACAGGGCTAGGTAAAACACACTTATTGCACGCAGTTGGTAATGCGATTGTTGATAACAACCCGAATGCAAAAGTGATTTACATGCACTCAGAGCGTTTCGTGCAAGATATGGTGAAAGCGCTTCAAAATAATGCGATTGAAGAGTTCAAACGCTATTACCGCAGTGTTGATGCACTCTTGATCGATGATATTCAATTCTTTGCCAATAAAGAGCGTTCGCAAGAAGAGTTCTTTCATACCTTTAACGCATTGCTTGAAGGTAACCAACAAATCATTTTGACTTCCGACCGCTACCCTAAAGAGATCAATGGGGTGGAAGATCGCCTGAAATCTCGTTTTGGTTGGGGTTTGACGGTTGCGATTGAGCCACCAGAGCTTGAAACGCGTGTCGCGATTTTAATGAAGAAGGCAGAAGATCACCAAATTCATCTTGCCGATGAAGTTGCCTTTTTTATTGCCAAACGCTTACGTTCCAACGTGCGTGAATTGGAAGGTGCACTAAACCGTGTTATCGCCAACGCTAACTTTACCGGCCGTCCGATCACCATCGATTTTGTGCGTGAAGCGCTGCGTGACTTATTAGCTTTGCAAGAAAAATTGGTCACCATTGATAACATTCAAAAGACCGTGGCGGAATACTACAAAATTAAAGTGGCGGATTTGCTTTCTAAACGTCGCTCTCGCTCGGTTGCTCGTCCACGCCAGTTGGCGATGGCACTGGCTAAAGAGCTGACTAACCACAGCTTGCCTGAAATTGGTGATGCGTTTGGTGGCCGAGATCATACGACAGTGCTGCACGCTTGCCGTAAAATCCAGCAGTTACGTGAAGAGAGCCACGACATCAAAGAAGACTATTCGAATTTAATTCGTACCCTGTCTTCTTGATGCACAACCTTCTTATATCAGCTATTTTAACCCTCACATTTAGGGTTGCCCGATAACATCGTAAGAGCTAACTATGAAATTTACTATTGAACGTAGCCACTTCATTAAGCCACTTCAGCAAGTATCTGGAACATTAGGCGGACGTGCGACTTTGCCAATTCTTGGTAATTTGTTGCTCAAAGTGGAAGAGAACGAGCTGTCGATGACGGCGACCGATCTTGAAGTCGAACTGATTAGCCGCGTGACACTTGAAGGTGAGTGCGAAGCAGGAAGCATCACTGTCCCTGCGCGTAAATTTTTAGATATTTGTCGCGGCTTGCCCGATAGCGCCGTGATCACTGTGGTATTGGAAGGCGATCGCATTCAGATGCGTTCTGGCCGTAGCCGTTTCTCTCTGGCAACCTTACCTGCCAGTGACTTTCCTAATATTGAAGATTGGCAAAGTGAAGTGGAAGTGTCGCTCACTCAGGCAGAACTGCGCAGTTTAATTGAGAAAACCCAGTTTTCGATGGCTAACCAAGATGTGCGTTATTACCTGAACGGTATGCTATTTGAAATCGACGGTTCAACCTTGCGCTCTGTGGCAACCGATGGACACCGTATGGCGGTTTCGCAAACGGCACTCAGCGCGGATTTTGCCAATAAACAGATCATCGTGCCGCGTAAAGGGGTACAGGAACTGGTCAAGTTACTTGATGCGCCAGAACAGCCGGTTGTGCTGCAAATTGGTAGCTCAAATTTGCGCGCCCAAGTGAATAACTTCATCTTCACTTCTAAGCTGGTTGATGGCCGCTTCCCTGATTATCGCCGCGTTATGCCGCAGCAAACGACCAAAACCTTAGAAACGGGCTGTGATGAGTTACGTCAGGCATTTTCTCGTGCCGCGATTCTCTCAAATGAAAAGTTTCGCGGGGTACGGGTTAATCTTGCGGATAATGAAATGCGCATTACCGCCAACAACCCAGAGCAAGAAGAAGCGGAAGAGTTGTTGGATGTCATCTTTGAAGGCGACGCCATCGAAATCGGTTTTAACGTCAGCTATGTGCTCGATGTACTGAACACATTACGTTGTGAACAGGTTCGTGTATCGATGTCTGACGCCAACGCCAGCGCGCTGATTGAAAATCGCGATGACGACAGCGCGATGTATGTCGTCATGCCGATCCGACTTTAAGTTTGCGTAATGCCGCTGACTCGTTTAATCGTCCAACAATTTCGTAATATTAAAGCCTGTGATATCCCATTATCATCAGGCTTTAACTTTCTTATTGGCCCTAATGGCAGCGGAAAAACCAGTGTACTGGAAGCGATTTACCTGCTGGGTCATGGTCGCTCGTTCAAAAGCGCCTTAACCGGACGCGTCATACAAAATGAGTGCCAGGAGCTGTTTGTGCATGGGCGTTTTTTGACCTCGGATCAATTTGAGCTACCGATTGGCATTAATAAGCAGCGTGACGGTTCAACAGAGGTTAAAATAGGCGGTCAATCTGGGCAAAAACTGGCGCAACTGGCACAAGTTTTACCTTTGCAATTGATTCATCCGGAAGGGTTTGATCTGCTCACCGATGGACCAAAACAACGACGTGCATTTATTGATTGGGGGGTATTTCATAGTGAACCTGCCTTTTATGATGCATGGGGGCGTTTTAAGCGCCTCAATAAGCAGCGCAATGCGTTGTTAAAAACGGCAACCCATTATCGTGAACTCAGTTACTGGGATCAGGAGATGGCGCGCTTGGCTGAACAAATCGATGCATGGCGCACACATTATGTGACGCAAATGAAGTGTGTTGCCGAGGTGTTGTGTCGCAGTTTTTTGCCAGAATTTGATGTGCAAATGAAGTATTATCGTGGTTGGGAAAAAGAGACGCCCTATCAACAAATCCTCGAGAAAAACTTCGAACGCGATCAATCGCTAGGCTACACATTCAGTGGCCCGAATAAAGCGGATTTAAAAATAAAGGTCAATGGAACACCGGTTGAAGATGTTCTATCACGCGGTCAGCTTAAATTAATGGTGTGTGCACTGCGCGTCGCACAAGGACAACACTTAACCGAGCTGACAGGTAAGCAATGCATCTATTTAATTGATGACTTTGCTTCCGAATTAGATAGCCATCGTCGTAAGCGTTTAGCGGATTGCTTAAAATCGACGGGGGCACAAGTTTTTGTAAGTTCTATTACGCAAGGCCAAGTTGCAGACATGATTGAGTCAAACAGCAAGATGTTTCATGTGGAACATGGCACAATAGAGCACGGATAAAATAGTGAGAGAGTAACTCATGTCGAATAATTACGATTCATCGAGTATTAAGGTACTGAAGGGTCTGGACGCGGTTCGTAAACGTCCAGGAATGTACATCGGCGACACGGATGATGGCACCGGTCTGCACCACATGGTTTTTGAGGTGGTGGATAACTCAATTGATGAAGCGTTGGCAGGTCACTGTAAAGACATCGTAGTGACTATTCACGAAGACAATTCAGTTTCAGTTAGCGATGATGGCCGTGGTATTCCTACCGACCTTCACGAAGAAGAACAAGTTTCTGCCGCGGAAGTTATTATGACGGTTCTGCATGCGGGCGGTAAATTTGATGACAACTCATACAAGGTTTCGGGTGGTCTGCATGGTGTCGGTGTGTCCGTCGTCAACGCGCTGTCTGAAAAAGTGCTACTGACTATCTATCGTAACGGCGCTATTCACACACAAACTTATTGTCACGGTGTGCCACAAGCACCGTTGGCTGTGGTGGGTGAAACCGATAAAACCGGGACAACCCTGCGTTTTTGGCCAAGTGCTGAAACCTTTACCAACATTGAATTCCATTACGATATTTTAGCTAAGCGTCTGCGTGAGCTCTCTTTCCTAAACTCTGGTGTATCCATCAAATTGCTTGATGAACGCGAAGAAGATAAAAAAGACCATTTCAGATATGAAGGTGGTATTAAAGCGTTCGTTGGCCATTTAAACCGCAATAAAACGCCGATCCATGAAAAAGTATTCCATTTCAGCTCTGAGCGTGACGATGGGATTACCGTGGAAGTGGCGATGCAGTGGAACGATGGTTTCCAAGAAAACATTTACTGCTTTACCAACAATATTCCTCAACGTGATGGTGGTGCCCACTTAGCGGGTTTCCGTGGGGCGTTAACTCGTACCCTAAACACCTTCATGGATAAGGAAGGCTTCTCGAAAAAAGCGCAAGCGGCGACCTCGGGTGATGATGCTCGTGAAGGCTTAACCGCGGTGGTTTCAGTGAAAGTGCCGGATCCTAAGTTCTCTAGCCAAACTAAAGATAAATTGGTTTCATCCGAGGTGAAATCTGCGGTTGAGTCAGCAATGGGTGAGAAATTGGCGGAGTTTTTGGCTGAAAACCCAAGTGAAGCCAAAATGGTCTGTTCAAAAATCATTGATGCGGCTCGTGCTCGTGAAGCGGCGCGTAAAGCGCGTGAAATGACACGTCGTAAAGGTGCGTTAGATCTTGCCGGTTTGCCGGGTAAACTCGCCGATTGCCAAGAAAAAGATCCTGCACTATCTGAACTGTACATAGTGGAAGGGGACTCTGCTGGCGGTTCTGCCAAGCAGGGACGTAACCGTAAAAACCAAGCGATTTTGCCGCTGAAAGGTAAAATTCTTAACGTTGAAAAAGCTCGTTTCGACAAAATGCTTTCTTCGCAAGAAGTCGCAACGCTTATCACCGCATTAGGCTGTGGCATTGGCCGTGATGAATATAACCCAGACAAACTGCGTTATCACAACATCATCATCATGACCGATGCGGATGTCGACGGTTCGCACATCCGTACGCTACTGTTGACCTTCTTCTATCGTCAAATGCCTGAGCTTATTGAGCGTGGCTACATCTACATTGCTCAACCGCCTTTGTATAAAGTGAAAAAAGGCAAGCAAGAGCAGTACATTAAAGATGAAGATGCGATGAACCAATACCAAGTTGCTTTGGCATTGGATGGTGCCTCACTGCATGTTAACCCTCAAGCGCCAGCATTAGCAGGCGAAGCGTTAGAAACCTTGGTTAAGCAATACAATGTCGCCATTAAGCTGGTGGAGCGCATGAGCCGCCGCTACCCTTACGCCTTGATCCATGAATTCATCTATATGCCGCGTATCATTGTTGATCAATGCGCTGATTCTGCAGTAGTAGAAGCGTGGGGCAAACAGCTGGTGGAGCAGTTAAATGCGAAAGAAGTTGGCGCAAGCCAATACAGCATTGAAACTGAGCACAATGCGGACCTTGGTATTTATCAGCCTAAGATTGTAGTGCGCACTCATGGTGTAACGCACCAACATCTATTAAGTGCTGATTTGCTCAATTCGAAAGAGTACAGCAAGCTGGCGGACCTTTCTGAAGCACTTTATGGCTTAGTTGAAGAAGGGGCTTACATTCAACGTGGTGAGCGTATTCAACCTGTCGATAACTTTGTTGATGCGTTGAACTGGTTAATTAAAGAGTCTCGCCGTGGCCTAAGCCTGCAACGCTACAAAGGTCTAGGTGAAATGAACCCAGATCAGTTGTGGGAAACGACGATGGATCCTGAATCTCGCCGTATGCTGCAAGTCACGATTGAAGATGCTGTTGGTGCTGATGAACTGTTTACCACCTTGATGGGTGATCAAGTTGAGCCGCGTCGCGCATTCATCGAAGAGAACGCCTTAAAAGTTGCCAACCTCGATGTCTAAGTCGTTGCTATAAAGCAAATCCCAAAAAACACCGTTTCGCAAGAGCGGTGTTTTTTTATGGTCAATACAAAGTCACCCAACGTGGGAGCAACCATTTTTAGCATCAACACTTTCTACTTATCTTAGGTTGTCTTCAAGGATAAAAGGTCATAAACGTTTTTTTATTGGGATTTTCTCTCAATAAAAAAAAGTATCTACTATTTTATTTTATTCCATGTTTTTAGAGGTTTTTATGAGCTTGAATTATATTTTTTGGCCGATATAGTATTCATTAATTACTTTTTAGGAGATGTGGGTTTGTTATTTATCTTACAGTAATAAATCCGAAGGTCTAACTTTCGGATATTATCTAATCTATTTTTGGAATTATTGTAAGGAGTAATAAATATCAACTTATTTAAGCATTGGCTTGTTTTTTTCAAAAGTAAAATAATAACAAGCTTATTTGTTACCTATCAGTCTCCACTGATTTTACTGACTCTTTTCGAGAGAATAGAAGCAGAATCATTGGCCAGATATTCTACGGCAGAGCGCCGAGTCAACGTTGGAGATAGGGTCAGCTTTGTTGATACAGAAAAGTGTCAACCTTATCAAATTATTATAGTGCTTGGTGAGCGGAACAACCCTAATGATGGTCTCGTATCACTTTACTCTTATTTAGGCGCTTCTATTTTTGGATTACGTGAACAAGAGTGTTTTAAATTATATATTTTAGGAAAAGAGCGAGAATATAAAGTGGTTAATATTCTTCCTGAAAAGTCACTAACGTGTGTAAATTAAATTTCTTCGTTAAAATAAGGAGATTACTATGAGTAAGAAAGATATGAAAAAAGCGCAACTTAGCCTAAAAGAAAAGCGGAAATTAAAGCAAGAAAAAATGGAAGAAAGCAGTGTAATTAAAGAAAGGAAAAAACGCGGAAAATAAAATAAGTTTTCATCGGTTAAAGTGCAAAATAAAGCCTAATGATATCGTTAGGCTTTATTATGTCTCTGTATTGACTCTATATCCTGCTAATGAAGGCTTTGTAACTCTACGGAGTATCAGTTTGATTCGATGTCCTCTTTCTAGTTTCTGTTCGCTTTAGCGAGGACTAAAAAATTTTTCAAAAAATCCTTGAAAAGAATTTTAGTGCCCCTATATCTATCAATGAAGAGGATGCCGTAAGGACCTCTGGAATGGCGACACAGGTTTGCTCTCTTAAGAGGAGCCTTGTGTTGTGATCATTAAATGTGTTGTTAGCTCCATGTTGAAAGAATGGCTGCTAACGGCTTAGCGCCTATGCGCTAAGGCTATTGCTTATGATGAGGATAGTATGATGAGAACAGTAGATTTCACTCCTTTATACCGCAACGCAATTGGTTTTGACCGTCTATTAAACATGATGGAATCCAGTTCAGCGAAGAATAGCTCTGCGGGTTACCCTCCGTACAATATTGAACAGCAAGACGACAATAAATATCGCATCACGATGGCGGTAGCTGGTTTTTCTGAAGAGCAGATTGAGATTACTCAACAAGAAAATACGCTGATTGTGCGTGGCGAACGTAAACCCGAAGAGAATAAAAACTACGTCTACCAAGGTATTGCTGAGCGCGATTTTGAACGTAAATTCCAATTGGCCGACTATGTCAAAGTACTCGGAGCCACAATGGAAAATGGCTTGCTACACGTGGATCTTGAACGTGAAACACCTGAAGCGATGCAACCACGTAAAATTGCGATTAATGGCAAAAACTTAATTGAGAACAATTAAGTTACTGGCCACATTAAAGTAGTGAAAGAGCGCCTTTTGGCGCTCTTTTTCATGGCAGAAAGGATGAATTACTGTTGATAAGCTAATGCCACTTCTTGAGCAATAATTTGAATGCCCTTTTGCATGGCTTCATCATCTTGCACGTAGTTCATGCGCAGACACTGATGCGCGTGTTGCCAATCGTCTTGTTGACCAATAAAGAAATATTCACCCGGTACAATCAATACTCCTCTGGCTTTTAGACGTTGGTAAAGTTCCATAGTGGTGATGGGGAGCTCATCAAACCAGAGCCATAAAAAGATCGCCCCTTCTGGTTTATGGACACGAAAGCGCGGGTCGCTAATGGCTTGCTTGAGTAACTCGACTGCTCTTTGTGATTTCTGCTGGTAGAAGGGCTTGATCACATCACGACTGAGCCTTAATAGATCGCCTTTTTCAATCATGTGATGAGCAATGGCTGGGCCGATGCTGCCTGGCGCTAAGCTAATGATGCCATTCATGTTGGTTAATGCTTGGGTAATGGTTTCGTTGGCAATGACGATACCGCAGCGCACACCGGGTAAACCCAGTTTCGAAAGGCTCATGCATAAAATGGTGTTGTCATTCCAAAAGGGCTCAATCTCTTCAAAAATGATGTTGGGAAATGGAACGCCGTATGCATTGTCGATAATCAGTGGGATATTGTTCTCTCTAGCCAGCTTATCGAGCTTGTGGATCTCTTGTTCTGTGAGCACATTTCCCGTCGGATTGGTTGGACGGGAAGCACAAATGGCGGCTACCGACGAATCCACGCTCAAGGTTTCAAAATCCACGTGGTATTTGAATAAGCCATTGTCGAGTAGTTCTATTTCTGGGCGATAGGAGACAAAAATATCTTCATCTATCCCGGCATCACCATAACCAATATATTCAGGCGCTAATGGCAGTAAAATTTTCTTATGTGAACCATCAGCTTGCTGGCCAGCAAACAGATTAAATAGATAGAAAAATCCACTCTGGCTGCCATTGGTTAAGCTGATGTTCTTTTCACTGATTTCCCAGCCATAGGTTTCTTTGAGCAGTTTTGCGAGAGATTTAACGAACAGATCTTTACCTTGTGGGCCATCATAGTTGGCGAGGGCAGCGATCAATTCACCACTGCTAAGCATGTCAGCACTGGTTTGATGAAAGTAGTCAATCATGGCGGGAATGGCAGCTGGGTTACCACCGCCGAGCATAATGGCTCCGGGAGTGCGCAGGCCATCATTGAGATCGTCCATTAACTGGGTAATACCGGAATACTGATTAAATTTTTCACCAAATTTCGAAAACTGCATTGCTGACTGCCTAATTCATTCTTGTATTTGCTTGCATAAAGGGGCATGAAACGATGCCACGCCCATCGAGTAATCCTTGAACATACCCCAATGTTTTTGCGAGTCAAAGCACTATTTTTCGCCAAATAACACACTGCGGTCAGATAAAACAAAAAGCCCAGCGGATGGCCGCTGGGCTTTGATAGATTAATTTGTGTGCCGAAATATCAGCGACTACTTTTGCAGCAGTGAAATATCAGCAATTTGTAGGAACAGATTACGCAAGTTGTTGAGCAGCGTTAAACGGTTTTGTTTTAATGCTTCATCGTCTGCCATCACCATGACATTATCAAAGAAAGCATCAACAGGTTCACGTAGTGCTGCCAGCTTGCTCAGTGCTTGTTGGTAATCACCGGTAGCGAAAGCAGGTTCTAGTGCTTCGGTCATCACTTCCACTTCTTCCGCTAAGGCTTTTTCGGCCGCTTCTTGAAGAAGTGTTAGGTTGATTTCTGCAGCCAGTTCACCGTCAAATTTCGCTAAAATGTTACCGACACGCTTGTTTGCCGCCGCTAGGGCTTCAGCCGCTTCCAGTTCACGGAAGTGGGAAACTGCTTTAACACGTTTGTCAAAATCAGCGGGTTTGGTTGGACGACGAGCAAGTACCGCTTGGATGATGTCGACGCTAAAACCTTCATCTTGATACCAAGCACGGAAACGGCCAAGCATAAACTCAATTACATCGTGCTCAACGTTGTCGTTGGTAAGGCGATCACCAAACAGCGATTTCGCTTTTGCTACGAGGTCAACTAAGTCCAAGTTATAGCCGTATTCAACGATGATGCGCAGTACACCCAGTGATGCGCGACGCAGAGCAAAGGGATCCGAGCCTTTTGGTGCTTGGCCAATACCGAAGATGCCGACTATGGTGTCTAGCTTGTCTGCGATTGCCACAGCGGCGGAAACGCCATTGGTTGGCAGAGCATCGCCAGCAAAGCGTGGCATGTACTGTTCGTTTAGTGCAACGGCGACTTCTTCTGCTTCTCCGTCATGGCGAGCATAATGCATACCCATCACGCCTTGCGTGTCGGTAAATTCAAACACCATTGAGGTCATCAAATCGCATTTAGCCAGTAAGCCCGCACGTTTTGATTTTTCTACATCCGCGCCAATCTGTTCTGCAATGTAACCAGCCAGTTCAGTAATACGGTCAGTTTTATCTTTAATCGTACCTAACTGCTGCTGGAAAATCGCGGTTTCTAGTCGTGGTAGACGATCGACTAATTTGCTTTTGAGATCGGTATTAAAGAAGAATTCCGCGTCCGCTAAGCGTGGACGAACGACTTTCTCGTTGCCTTCGATAACATGGCGAGGCTCTTTCGACTCGATGTTAGAGACGAAAATAAAGTTAGGCAGCAATTGCTTATTCGCATCGCTCATCTGATGAGAATAAACCGGGAAGTATTTTTGGTCACCTTTCATGGTGTAAACCAAAGCTTCTGACGGTACTTTAAGGAATTTTTCTTCAAATTTCGCCGTCAGCACCACTGGCCATTCAACCAGTGAGGTCACTTCTTCAACCAAGTCATCGTCAAGATCGGCAACACCGCCAACCTGTAGCGCTGCTTTTTGTGCATCCGCAATAATTATTGCTTTACGTGCATCGTAATCGGCGATTACTTTACCGCGCTGTTCTAAAATCGCTGGGTATTGCTCTGCTGAATCGATGGTGAACTCTTTTTCGCCCATAAAGCGGTGGCCACGAATGGTGCGCGCAGAAGCTACGCCTAAGATCTCACCTTCGATCAGTTCATCACCCATCAAAATAGTCAGAGTTTTTACTGGGCGGATAAATTGTGTTTCTTTATCACCCCAGCGCATGGGTTTGGCGATAGGCAAGTTTGCTAACGCTTTGGCGGCAAGTTCAACCACAATAGCTTTGGCATCTTGGCCTTTGACTTCCTGTTTGAACAGTAGCCATTCACCTTGTTCTGTTGTTAGGCGATCCGCTTGCTCAACAGTAATGCCGTTACCACGCGCCCAGCCTTGTGCTGCTTTGGTTGGATTGCCATCGGCATCAAAAGCAACAGAAATAGCGGGGCCACGTTTTTCGACCACTTTATCCGCTTGACCTTGGGCCAAGTTGGTCACTTTCAGTGCTAAACGGCGAGGGGTTGCAAACCATTTGATGCCTTCGTGTGCCAGTTCAGCGGTTTTCAATTCTGCGGCAAAGTTAGCCGCAAACGCTTCAGCCAAAGTGCGAAGTTGTTTTGGTGGTAGCTCTTCTGTGCCTAATTCAATTAGAAATTCTTTTGCCATCTTATTTGTCCTCACCCTTTTTACACATAGGGAAGCCAAGTGCTTCACGAGATGCGTAGTACGCTTCTGCAACCGCTTTGGTCAGGTTACGGATGCGTAGGATGTAACGTTGACGTTCTGTCACCGAAATCGCTTTACGCGCGTCCAATAGGTTAAAGGCATGGCCCGCTTTCAAAATACGCTCATAGGCAGGAAGTGGCAGCGGTTTTTCTAGCTCAAGTAGATGCTTACACTCTTTTTCGCACTGGTCGAAGAAAGTGAAAAGAAAATCGACATCCGCGTGTTCGAAGTTGTAAGTTGATTGTTCAACTTCATTTTGATGGTAAATGTCACCATAGGTGACTTTACCTAATGGGCCATCTGTCCAGACTAAGTCATACACTGAATCCACGCCTTGAATATACATGGCGAGACGTTCAATACCGTAAGTGATTTCGCCGGTGACAGGCTTGCACTCAAGGCCACCGACTTGTTGGAAGTAAGTAAATTGAGTTACTTCCATGCCGTTTAGCCACACTTCCCAGCCAAGACCCCAAGCACCTAAGGTTGGGTTTTCCCAGTTATCTTCCACGAAACGAATATCGTGTACTAGTGGGTCAACACCGAGCACCTCTAAAGACCCCAGATACAACTCTTGAATGTTGTCTGGTGAAGGTTTGATGATGACTTGGAATTGGTAATAGTGTTGCAGGCGGTTTGGGTTTTCACCATAACGACCGTCCGTTGGACGACGAGAGGGTTGAACATACGCCGTTGCAATGGGCTCTGGGCCTAAAGCTCGCAGGCATGTCATTGGGTGAGAGGTTCCTGCACCAACTTCCATGTCTAATGGTTGAACAATGGTACAGCCTTGTTGGGCCCAATAATCCTGCAGCGCGAGGATCATACCCTGAAAGGTTTTGATATCGTATTTTTGCATAGTCAGGTTCGCGCGATTCTTCTGTCTGAATGGATGAAAATAACGAACAAGTATACCCAGATATTCGCTCAGCGAGTAGGGGTAATCTTGCTTAATTAATGGTCGAAAATCCGTTTTGGTCGAATTTATCGCATCGATTGTGCCAAATTCCTGCACATGAACGATTTTGACTTATTTCTAACTTGAGATTTTCACTCGGCCTGATTAGAATTGCGCCGTCTTTGGGGAGTAGCTTACCAGTGAGATTTCTTATCTTAACGGTTCGTTCGTCAACATAATTGGTGCCAAATCACCGTGGCGTTCGAGGCTAAAGTCATTTTAGCTTAGCAAGACCTTAGACAAACATCACAAACCGGGGCGGGGAGTGGCGTTTGTCTATGGTTATTATAATTATCCCGCCCCATCGAGCCTGTCGTGAGCGTATTAGCTATTTCAATTACTACCGTCGCCTTAGCTGAAATTGGCGATAAAACCCAACTGCTTTCTCTGCTGCTAGCCAGTCGTTATCGTAAACCTTTGCCTATTATTGCCGCCATTTTTGTCGCAACGATGGTTAACCATGCACTCGCTGCTTGGCTGGGCGTGGTCGTTGCCGACTACCTGTCACCAGAAATCCTTAAATGGGTGTTGGTCGCTAGCTTCCTTGCCATGGCGGGTTGGGTGTTAATTCCAGACAAACTCGACGGTGATGAAAAAATTACCAATCGAGGCCCTTTTGTCGCTAGCTTCATCGCCTTTTTTGTCGCTGAAATTGGCGATAAAACCCAAATAGCAACGTCTATTCTTGGTGCGCAATATGCGGATGCTCTACTGTGGGTGGTGCTCGGAACGACGATTGGTATGTTGCTGGCTAACGTACCTGTGGTGCTGATTGGTAAATTATCCGCCGATAAAATGCCGCTAGGACTTATTCGTAAAATCACGGCGGTACTCTTTTTGATATTAGCGATCGGCGCGGCGATTTGGTAATTCCAATCGATTAGATGATTGGGCGAGTGAGCGTGACACAATTTATTACTCAACTTGTCGCCCAACGTCTACGGTTGCGTGATGAGTGACAAATTTATGCCATACTGGTCATGTTACTGTAGTGCTAGATGATGCAAGTCTAAGAGGGAATGCATATGCTGACACGTTATATGGGAATGACCGCCAAGAGCCAAAGTTACTTGTTTACGTTCGGTTTTGTGCTGACGTTGTTGGGTATGGCGTTGACGGAAATGTGGCTACCCATGGTGGCCGGCGCAATCATATTGTGTGGCTTAATGGTGGAATCTTGGATCCGAGTCGCGCACATTATCCCGATGCACGATGAAATTCGAACCCTGCAAAAGCAGGTCACAAAACTGCAATCAGAGATCCGCACCATCGAGTTTAATGAGTAGTGTGCAGCGCAATGAATCAATGAATCAATGAATTAATAGCAAAAGGCGGCCTTTTTGAGGTCGCCTTTTCTTTTGCGTACGCATCACTTAGATCGAGGCTTAACTCAATCCTTTCTTAATCAAATAGAGATAGGGCAATGTATCCACTTTCTCCGCAATTAACTGATGATCCATAAAGCGGCAAAAACTGGGAATGTCTCGAGTGGTTGACGGGTCATCGGCTTTCACTAGTAAAATTTCGCCATCTTGCATGGTTCGAATGGTTTTTCTGACCATCATTACAGGCTCGGGACAGCGCAATCCTTCGGCTTCGAGTATTTGTGTGGCAAGTGCCGGATCAAATGTCATATTCAAACCTAATCGATGTTATCGCAAGGCGTAGATAATACTGGCGAGGAAAAAATATTCAATAACCACTTGGCAAAGTGATCTTTTTGTTTTAACTTACTTAACAAGTTGATAACAATTTAGTGAGGCACTTATGTTAACAGCGCTTGATAGGTTAACCATTTATTCGGTTCTCTGCTTTATCTCATTTTGTGCCTTAGTGATGCGAACGCCTGCAGAAACGTCATGGATGCCACTTTTTGGTGTCAGTGCGTCACTGGTTGGGATCTGGCTTGAGATGCATCTTTGGAAAGGCATCTCAGAAGAGCAGAATCACTAATCCATCACATATTGATCAACGCATTGCACTAATACGACACGTAACACATTCCGACACTATCCCCATTTTCTTGGGCTTCCCCGCTGAAAGGCGGGATTTTTTTTGCCTAACGCGTACACTGAGCCTATTTACCAATGACAAAAGTGGGGTTATTGCATGGAGTTGGAAGATATCTATCGTCGCGATCTGAATTTATTGATTGCACTGAGAGTGTTGATAGAAGAGAGCAGTGTCAGTAAAGCGGCCCAGCGTTTAAATCTTAGTCAGTCAGCCATGAGCCGTGTATTAGGTCGGTTACGTGATCTGCTCAATGATCCTCTTTTTACGCGCCAAGGTCAGCATCTCATTCCGACTGAAAAAGCGCTGGAGCTTAATCGCGCCTTAGGCGAGCCATTGGAGTCTCTACGTCAAATCCTTTCACCTGTTGAATTTGACCCCCAGCAATGTGAACAAACCTTCACCATTGCCACGACAGATTACGCAATGCAGACCATCTTACCGTTTGCTTTACCAAGGATATATCAAGAGGCACCAAACGTGTCGTTTGAGTTTTTACCTTTGCAGCATGATAGGTTGGCCGATCAACTGACTTATGAAGGGGCTGATTTAGCGATTTGTCGCCCAACGTCGCCAGTAGCACCATTGATGAGTGAGGTACTTGGGCGAGTCGGTGTGCTTTGTTTGCTCTCCCAACACCATCCGTTGGCGAATCGGCAGATCTCTTTAGCGGATTACCTGACATACCCTCATGCGATGATTGCGATCAGTGATGGTGTTAATGCCTTAATTGAGCAAGCATTAAGTGGGCAGCCTAAACGGAAAATGGTGCTCAGAGCCTATCATTTAGAAGCCGCGCTAGCGATTGTTGATACCATGCCATTGATTATTACGGTGCCTGCGGATCTGGCCTATTTAGTGGCAGAGCGTTACGCATTGGTGGTGAAGCCGTTACCGTTTCAGTTTACGCCGTTTGACTACTCTATGATTTGGCACTCGCGATGTGAGCATTCTCCTGCCCAAGAATGGTTAAGGCAGATCGTCAAACAAGAGTGCAGTCGGTTGATTGCTAAGCGTATTGAAGAGATGCAGTTAGAGGGGTAAAAATCATCAAGCTTTGAGTAAGACCAAAGCTTGATGAATGAATGGTTTAAAGCTTAATCACCACGCGACCAGTCACTTGACCATTGGTGATCGTTTCAGCGTACTGCGCTGTTTGTTCGAGGGTGATTTCCTCACACGCTTGCTCAAAGTAGCTTGCAGGTAGCAGTTTCGCTAAGCTTTCCCATGCTGCCATGCGTTTTTCTAGCGGGCAAGAGACGGAGTCGACACCTTGCAGGCGTACATTGCGCAAAATGAACGGCATGACGGTGGTGGGTAAATCAAAACCACCCGCTAAACCACACGCGGCAACCGTGCTGTTGTAGTCCATTTGGGCTAACACTTTGGCTAACATTTTGCTGCCTACTGTATCGACCGCGCCAGTCCAAATCTGTTTTTCCAGCGGACGAGCTGGTTCTTCAAATTCGCTGCGATCAATAATGCGGCTTGCTCCTAGTTTTTCTAGCAGTGGACCATTTTGTTCAACACGACCCGTTACCGCAGCAACTGTATAACCTAGCTTAGCTAATAGTGTTACAGCAACTGAACCCACGCCGCCACTGGCACCCGTCACCAATATTTCACCCTTTTCCGGTTGAATACCCGCATCTAAAATGGCTTGCACGCAAAGCATGGCAGTAAAGCCAGCAGTGCCAATCATCATCGCTTTTTTGCTATCAAGGCCGTGCGCGAGTGGTACTAACCAATCGGCTTTCAAGCGTGCTTTTTGCGCCATACCACCCCAATGGTTTTCACCTACTCCCCAGCCGGTTAGTACAACTTTATCACCGGTTTGGTAGCGAGTATCTTGAGATTCAAGTACGGTTCCCGCAAGATCAATGCCCGGTACCATAGGGAAATTGCGAATGATTTTGCCTTTACCTGTAATGGCTAAACCATCTTTGTAATTCAATGATGAGTAATCGACCGCGACTAAAACTTCACCTTGCGGTAATTGTGATTCGTCGATTTGTTCAATGGTGGCAACTGTGTTTTTTTCTTGTTGATTAAGGATTAACGCTTTAAACATTCGGATCTCCAGATTGGCACAGCAAGCATAAGATGTCGCTAAGTGTAGTACTGAATTAACTATGACTAAAATGAAACTTTAGCATTGGTTCTATGCGTATTATGCATCACTCATAAAAAATGCCAGTCGTGGGACTGGCATTGAGCTTTAGGATAAGAAGAACTGGTATGAAGGATTGTCCGTCTCATCTTTGCATTGGTAACCCAATTCTCTAAGGTGAGCGGAGAAGCGGTTTAAATCACTCTCTTCGAGTTCAAAACCACACAATACGCGGCCATAATCGGCGCCATGATTGCGGTAATTAAACAAGCTAATGTTCCAGTGTGTGCCAAGCGTGCTGAGAAATTTCAGCAGAGCGCCCGGATATTCCGGAAATTCGAAGCTGTATAATCGCTCTTTTAGCGGCTTAGAGGGTTTGCCTCCAATCATATAACGGACATGCAGTTTGGCCATTTCATCATCCGATAGATCCACCACAGGGTAGCCACCTTGGCGTAAATCGTGAATGATGTTGTCGAGCTCTTCTTGCCCACTTAACAGGCGTACACCGACGAAAATGTTGGCCAGCTTGTCATCGTTATAGCGATAGTTGAACTCGGTGACCGCGCGACCGCCAATGATATTACAAAACTCAAAAAACGCGCCTTGACGTTCAGGTATGGTCACCGCCAAAAGCCCTTCACGTTTTTCGCCTAGCTCACATCGCTCCGACACGTAACGCAAGCCGTGGAAATTGGTGTTAGCCCCTGAAAGTACGGTGCCTAACTGTTTATCCACCAGCTTATGTTTTTCCGCGAATTTCTTCAGACCAGCCAGAGCAAGCGCTCCAGAAGGTTCGGCAATCGCACGCGTGTCTTCGAAGATATCTTTAACCGCCGAGCAGATTTCATCGCTTGATACCGTGATGTGGCCATCAATGTATTGCTGACACAAACGGAAGGTTTCATCACCAATACGTTTTACCGCGACACCGTCGGCAAACATGCTGACTTGGTCAAGCACCACGGGTTTACCTGCCTCGAGTGCTGCTTTTAAACAAGCAGAATCTTCAGGTTCAACCGCAATGACTTTGATTTCTGGCATCAGCTGTTTGATGAGCACCGCGACCCCAGCGGCTAAACCGCCACCGCCGACTGGTACAAAAATGTAATCAAGGTGGCCATTTTGTTGCAGCATTTCCATGCCAATCGTGCCTTGCCCTGCAATGACCAGTGGGTGATCGAACGGTGGGACAAACGTATAACCTTGCTCGTGAGCCAAGCGTTCCGCTTCGGCTTTGGCTTCATCAAAGTTGTTGCCATGCAAAATCACCAAACCGCCAAAACCGCGCACCGCTTCGACTTTGATATCAGGGGTAGTTTTAGGCATCACAATGGTGGTTTTAATGCCTAATTTTGTTCCCGATAGAGCCATTCCCTGCGCGTGGTTGCCTGCTGACGCGGCAATCACCCCAGCTTGTTTTTGCACCTCAGATAAACTCGACACCATATTATAAGCGCCGCGTAATTTAAAAGAGTGCACAGGCTGGCGATCTTCACGCTTGAGCTGAACGCGATTTTTGATGCGCGCCGATAAGCGGGGCATATCCTGCAATGGCGTCACCGTTGCGACGTCATACACGGGGGCGCGCAGGATCTGGCGCAGATAATCTGCGCCAGTTTGAGTTGCGTTACCTGAGTCGCTCATCCGCTAGCCCTCTAGCTTAGATTTGTCTCGAACAGCCCCTTTATCAGCGCTGGTGGCCATACTTGCGTAGGCTTTCAATGCCAAAGAGACTTCACGCTGGCGATTGACAGGTTTCCAACCGAGCTGGTCTTGTTTTACGCGGCGCTCAGCCAGTTCAGCTTCTGAAACGTTGAGCGTAATGGAGCGGTTTGGAATATCGATGGCGATAATATCCCCAGAATTCACCAAACCTATCGTTCCGCCGTTCGCAGCTTCTGGAGAAACGTGACCAATTGATAAACCGGAAGTCCCCCCAGAGAAACGACCGTCAGTCAGTAGCGCGCACTCTTTGCCTAGCCCCATTGATTTGAGGTACGTGGTTGGGTAAAGCATTTCTTGCATACCCGGGCCGCCTTTCGGGCCTTCATAGCGGATGACGACAACATCACCAGCCTTCACTTTACCGCCTAAAATACCTTCAACGGCACTTTCTTGGCTTTCAAAGACCACGGCTGGGCCTGCAAATTTCAGGCTACCTTCATCAACCCCTGCTGTCTTGACAATACAGCCGTCAACGGCAATGTTGCCTGATAGGACGGCTAGGCCACCATCTTGGCTAAAAGCATGCTCTTTGGTACGAATACAGCCTTCTTTGCGATCGTCATCGAGGCGATCCCATCGGCATTGTTGTGAGAAAGCTTTAGTGGTACGAATACCCGCAGGACCGGCACGGAAAAAGGTTAAGACGTCTTCATCTTGCGTTTGCATAATGTCGTATTGAGCCAACTGCTCTTTCATCGATAAACCCAACACGGTGCGAGTTTGATTGTTGATGAGACCGGCGCGATCCAATTCACCAAGAATCGCCATCACGCCACCCGCGCGGTGTACATCTTCCATATGATATTTTTGAGTCGATGGCGCGACTTTACACAGATGAGGTACGCGGCGTGACATGCGGTCGATATCACCCATGTCAAAATCGATTTCACCTTCTTGAGCGCCTGCTAATAGGTGCAATACGGTGTTGGTTGAGCCGCCCATGGCAATATCGAGCGCCATCGCATTTTCGAATGCGGCTTTGTTGGCAATATTACGCGGTAAGGCGGATGCATCATCTTGTTCGTAGTAACGCTTGGTTAATTCAACAATGCGTTTACCTGCGTTGATGAAGAGCGCCTCACGATCGGCATGCGTGGCCAACATTGAACCATTACCTGGTTGAGAAAGCCCCAACGCTTCGGTGAGACAGTTCATTGAGTTGGCGGTAAACATGCCAGAACAAGAACCACAGGTTGGGCAGGCCGAGCGTTCAATTTGTTCACTTTGTGCATCGGAGACTTTAGGGTCAGCGCCTTGGATCATCGCATCGACTAAATCGAGTTTGATGATTTGATCAGAAAGCTTGGTTTTACCCGCTTCCATTGGCCCGCCAGAAACAAAGATGACGGGAATATTAATGCGCAGTGCCGCCATCATCATCCCAGGGGTGATTTTGTCGCAGTTGGAAATGCAGACCATCGCATCAGCGCAGTGCGCATTAACCATGTACTCGACAGAGTCTGCGATCAACTCGCGTGATGGTAGTGAGTACAGCATGCCGCCATGCCCCATGGCGATACCGTCATCTACCGCGATGGTATTAAATTCTTTGGCGATGCCGCCGGCTTTTTCGATTTCACCCGCAACCAATTGACCCATATCTTTGAGGTGCACGTGGCCCGGTACGAATTGAGTGAACGAGTTAACCACCGCAATAATCGGCTTACCGAAATCTTCATCTTTGACGCCAGTGGCGCGCCATAATGCGCGCGCTCCAGCCATATTACGTCCGTGTGTCGTTGTTGCGGATCTATACTTTGGCATTGTCTATCGTCCTCTATTACTTCGGTTGTGGGTACACGTAATCCAACCAGCCCCACTTGTCTTCAGTGGTGCCGTTAAATAGGCCAAAGTAAGCTTCTTGCATCACTTTCGTGATTGGCCCACGTTTGCCCTCTCCAACCGTAATTTGGTCTACGCTCCGTACAGGGACGATTTCGGCGGCGGTGCCGGTCATGAAAATTTCGTCAGCAAGGTAGAGTGCTTCACGCGCAATGTTCACTTCACGCACTTCGTAACCCATTTCTTTAGCCAGCGTCATGATCGAATCACGCGTGATGCCCGGCAAGATGGAGCTGGTGGTTGGTGGCGTGAGCAGCACACCGTTTTTGATGACGAAAATGTTTTCGCCTGCACCTTCAGATAAATAACCATCCACGCTTAAGGCGATACCTTCGGCATAGCCATGACGACGAGCTTCACCACCGACAAGCAGAGACGATAAATAGTTACCACCCGCTTTGGCTGCGGTTGGAATGGTGTTTGGCGCAGCGCGATGCCAGCTAGAAACCATCGCATCCACACCATTTTCTAGCGCTTCATCACCTAAGTAAGCACCCCAAGGGAAGGCGGCAATGATTAACTCCATTTCAGTATTCACTGGTGGGCAAACGCCAAGGCCAACGTTGCCAACAAAGCCAAGTGGGCGAATGTAGGCTGAATCCAGTTTATTGACGCGCAATGTTTCACGTGTCGCTTCCATGATCTCTTCTATCGTATAGGGGATAGGGAAACGGTAAATTTTTGCTGAATCTTTCAGGCGTTGAGCGTGCTCTTTATGACGGAAGACGATTGGACCTTTAGGAGTGTTATAACAACGCACACCTTCAAACACCGAGGTGCCGTAGTGCATTGCGTGTGTCAGTACATGAACGTTTGCATTTGCCCACGGAACCATTTCACCGTTGAACCAAATGTAATCTGCAGTTTTTGTTGCCATTTATTGCCTTCCTTATGCACAAATCTTTTGTTGTAAATTGTTATTCGGTAGTTCGTTATTTTTTATTGGGGTGACATCGACACTGCGAATATCCCATAATTTTTCAATTTGATTGATCAGTGTGCTGATGGGGCGATCACTATCAACAATGATTTCAACACTGGCGACTTTGCTGGCGTGGTTTTGCGTTGCGGCCACTTGTTTTATCACAAATCCACGATGGCGAATCACGCGCAGAACACGCTCTAATAGCACCGGTTTATCATCGGCTTTGATGTCTAATAGGTATCTATCCATTAGGTGTTCTCCAACATATCACTATTTGAGGCGCCCGGTGGTACAAGCGGCCATACGTTTTCTTCTTCATCAATCAAAACGTGAAGCAGATAAGCTGTTTTGCTGGCCAGCATTTCTTTAAGTGCTGGTTCAACTTCTTCTTTTTTGGTGATGGTTTTGCCAGGAATATCGAACGCCTTAGCTAGCATCACGAAATCTGGGTTGTCATCCAAAATCGTTTCACTATGGCGGCCATCAAAGAACAGCGATTGCCATTGGCGCACCATACCCAAACGATGGTTGTTCAGTAGTACCATCTTGACCGGGATTTGGCGGCGCTTGAGCGTACCAAGTTCTTGAACATTCATCATGAACGAGCCATCCCCGGAAATGAGAATGGATTGATCATCTGGGCGAGCAACGGCAGCACCCATTGAGGCGGGCAACCCAAAGCCCATAGTGCCAAGGCCAGCTGAGGTGATGAAGTTCTGTGGAGCACGCGGCTGAATGTGCTGCGCGGCCCACATTTGATGTTGGCCAACGTCGGTTGAGACGATGGCTGAATCGGGCATCATGTCGGACAGTTGTTTGAGTAACAATGGCGCAAAAATGAGATCGCCCGGGTGGTCATAGCGCCACTTAAAGCCACTGCGCAAACTTTCACTGTGGTGAACCCACGGTGCGATATCACGCGTCAGTTCCAGTTGTGGAAGAATGAGATTGATGTCACCACGTAGTGACGCATTGGCGATACGGAGTTTATTAAACTCGGCCGCATCGATATCGATATGAATCACTTTGGCGTGTGGTGCAAAAGTATCCAGCTTTCCCGTTACTCGGTCATCAAAGCGCGCTCCAACCACAATCAGCAAATCACACTCTTGAACGACCAAGTTTGCCGCCTTAGTCCCGTGCATACCAAGCATGCCAAGGTAATGCGGGTCATGGCGCTCAATCGTGCCCAAGCCTTTTAAAGTGCTTACTGATGGCATCGGATTGAGGCGTAAAAACTCGCGTACGGAATCGGTCGCTTTGGCCAGTTGAACGCCACCGCCAACATACAATACAGGACGAGAGCTTTGTGAAAGCAGTTGTTGCGCTGCGTGAAGCTGCTCTTGGCTGGCAACTGGCATGGCTGGCGCAGTGAACGCAGGTAGCTCAGTCACGGGGGTTTTTGCCAGTTGTACATCTTTAGCGATATCCACAATCACCGGGCCGGGGCGACCCGCTTTCGCTACCTCAAAGGCTTCGGCAAGGGTGGGTGCGAGATCGTGGATATCGGTAACGAGGTAGCTGTGTTTGGTGCAAGAGAGTGACATACCAATCACGTCCATCTCTTGAAAAGCATCGGTACCAATGTGCGAGCTTGCGACTTGGCCGGTGATGGCGACGAGGGGGATTGAGTCAAGAAATGCATCGGCAAGACCGGTGACCAAATTGGTCGCTCCGGGTCCTGAGGTGGCCATGCACACCGCGACATCTTGTGTCGAGCGCGCCATGCCAATCGCCGCCATGGCTGCACCTTGTTCGTGGCGACAGAGGATGTGTTCTACACCGCCATCGTATAATGCATCATAGATTGGCATGATAGCACCGCCGGGATAACCAAAAACGGTTTTGATTCCCTGCTGCTTTAATGCGGCTACAACCAGTTGTGCTCCTGTCATCGTAACCCTCCCAAACTGTGTATGGCACAGTAAACCATGTTGTGTTTGCACTTCATGTGCGCTCCCATTCTTCCTGTCATATCGGGTTGGATAATCACCAACCAGTATGAACTTTTTAGTTTAATAGTTGTAAAAAAACCCCCGGACTTTTCAGTGCGGGGGTCTTTTGAATCTGGTGGTTATTTTGCGCCCACTAGCCCCCGCGCGGAATCAATAATGACCACGATAATCAGGCTTAGCAGTAGGTTAATGTGAGCGTTCAAATTCATCACTTAATTCTTAAAATAGTTGGCGTAATATCTTACGAAATTGTTTGCGTCTCTAGTGGTAACACACAATTCCGTTAAATGACAAGCAAAAACTCATTCTTTTTTCACATTCTTTCAGCATCACAACAAGCTATATAACAATCTCTCGTGTGCAAATAAGGGCGCAGAAACAGAACGAACACTTTTTAAACAACAACAAAGGAATGAAATGGGACTCGCAATTATTCACAGCCGAGCCAGTGTTGGCGTGCAAGCACCGACAGTGACAGTTGAAGTACATATTAGCAATGGTATGCCCGGTTTTACGTTGGTCGGCTTGCCAGAAACGACGGTCAAAGAGTCTCGTGATCGCGTGCGCAGCGCTATCATTAATTCCCGCTTTGAGTTTCCCGCCAAGCGTATTACGGTCAATCTAGCCCCTGCGGATCTCCCCAAAGAGGGTGGTCGATTTGATTTACCGATCGCGTTGGGGATTTTGGCAGCCTCACAGCAGATAGCGCTAACGAAGTTAGATGGGTATGAGTTTATTGGTGAATTAGCCTTATCTGGTGAGTTGCGTCCTGTTAAAGGTGTGTTACCCGCCGCTTTAGCTGCGAATCGAGCCAAGCGCTGTTTGGTGGTGCCTCATGGTAATGGTGATCAAGCCGCGTTAGTGGCAAAGGATCAGCATAAATCGGCGCAAACGCTGCTTGAGGTGTGTGCTGATTTGTGTGGCCAGCAAACCCTCTCTCTTTTTCAAACCGAACCTAAACTATGCCGAGCGAAAAATACTCGCGATCTGCAAGATATCATTGGTCAACAGCAAGGAAAGCGAGCGTTAGAAATCGCAGCCGCGGGCAACCATAACCTGCTTTTTCTCGGTCCACCCGGAACGGGTAAAACCATGCTTGCCTCTCGGTTGTGTGATTTATTACCAGAAATGAATGAAGATGAAGCGATGGAAACTGCTTCGGTTGCTTCTCTGACTCCACAAGACATCAACCAGCACAACTGGAAGCAAAGGCCATTTCGCTCGCCTCATCATTCCAGTTCAATGGCGGCGCTGGTCGGTGGCGGTTCTATTCCGAGGCCGGGGGAAATTTCTTTGGCACACAATGGGTTATTGTTTCTTGATGAAACGTCCGTAATCCCAATAATTAAAAGTTATCAAAAACTAAATAAATTGTTGAATATTAATAATTAAAACGCTAATTAATATCTTAAATTTACATTGACACTAATCACTATGACAACTAGTGTAGTTATGAGTTGTCAATCTATGGAATGTGGTTGTGAATGTAAAAACACTAAATGAGCTTTCTTTATTAAAAACTGCACTGTCAGTCGAATACTCTAACTACCTAACACTTGCTGCTGAATCCTCAGTTCACAAAAATACAATACAGCCTGTATTGAATGTTTATGCAGCTTACTGCTACTTGGTTGGGCAAGGTAACTACAGTGCATTGGATATACTGAATGACTCAAGTTCACTTAATGCGCACTTCCAGTCGCTCATTGGATTTGTTTATAGCAATGATGATATCACTATCAGGTACCGATATAACTACGGTAATCTACTCAAAGTCCTTTTCCGCTACATTGCGCAAGATAAGCAACTTGACCTCAATGACGTAAAGCTTTCGCCCACTAAATTCTCAACAGACGTTTCGAGCTGTCTAGCTCAGTTTCGAAAGCACAATATAGATAAATCAAAAGCTGACTACCTTGATGGTTGGCAAGTAACATCAAAAGAAGGCAAAGAACATGAGGCTCACCTTGATACGCTTTATGTTAATTTTGGCGAAGCGTTTACAAACAAGGTTCATCTTGCTCTAAAAAACTATGCTTTTACTCAAAAATCATCATCTCTGAGTTATGCATTAACAGGCTTCAGAAAACTTTTTGTGGGTTTCTCCACTGTTTATAACGACCGAGACGGACTATCAATAGAAATCCTTCTCAGTCGTAATCATGTGCAGCTATTTTTCCACAAGCTGTTTAAAGTGCTATTTGTGCGCTCCCAAGCTGCCCAGAACTGCCCAAAAGATTTTCATGTTAAGTGGCGAAATATCAGTAACTATTATACCGAGTGCTTCATCAACACGGGTGTTTTTGCTGAGCCTCACAAGCCATTCATCGTGCCAGACTGGAAAGACCCAAAAGATGCAGCGCCTACCTTTTCTATTGGCGGCAATGCTACGCAGCCAGAAAACCTTAGATGGTTTGCTAACATCCCACTTAAAATTAAAGATGAAGAGGCTGTTTTAATTATTAAGCAACGTATAGATAGAGATATGGCGCATATCAAGCATGTGTGTCTCTTGAAATTCGATGAGCTTTTAGAGCGAGAGGATAGAAATAAAGTTTTTCAGAGCACGGGCTTAGTTAAACCACTGAACGGCACGTTAGGCAATGTTCAATATAAAAACTGTGTTGGTGCAGATAAGTTAGACAATACAGTCGCAACCTTTTATGCACATGGCATCGCTGCGAAAGACAACTATCTATCATTTTTGGGGTTTCACGGTAATGCTAGCCAACTCTCCGCAGAGTTAAACTTACCAAACCCTTCAATACTGAACGTTCTTTTGACGCTTCTTGTGATGGAGCATCCTCTGATAACACCGTCTTGGTTAGCAAAGTGGGACTTATTTGATGTAAATGGCAATATGGTAGGCTATAAGAAAGTTGGTAATCAACACATTGCGGTCAGTTACAAATCACGCAAAGGGTCTACCAATGCGCAACAAGAAGTAGTGCTCAATGAGTTTTCTAAATCTATAGTTGAGTTCTTGATACAGCATACACGCATGAGCCGTGAACACCTGAGGCAAAAAGGGAATGTGAGTTGGCGAAAGATGATTTTGACTGCAACCACTACCAGTGCGACGCGCCCAAGCACCCTCAATACCACTCTTTTATCGGCAAATGATTTTTATGATTGGCTTCAGGATAAAACGCTCTTTGATAAGAGCAGCGATATCACCCTGAAAGATGCCCAAGCTATTTCTGACATCCATTCATTACGCTCAATCAGACGACACAGAGGCTTTCAAATTTACTTGGAAACACGTTCAATGGATGCCGTTGCCGAGGCGCTTGGTCATGAAAAGAAGGATGCAAACCTACTGACCTCTTACCTTCCTAAACCACTCATGGACTTCTTTAATGCACGTTGGGTACGTCAGTTTCAGAACGCTATTTTACTTGAAGCCATGAAAGATTCAGTGCATCGACTTGATGCTGTGAATATGAGTACAGAGGACATTGAGGAATTCTTAAACAATCACGGTATCAGTAATATTCCAGAGCGTTTCGACCACGGTTTTGTTCAAAAGACCACAACTGATAATGAAACCTCTGAATCCTTAGCGTTCGACCAGTTGACCTACACTATTTCCACCTCTCTTTTGCAGCTTTTGATGGCGATACGCCTTGTCGTTGAGAGTAGTGATGATGAGGAATCTTTTTTAGATATTGTGGCTCACTGGTATCAATCAGCAGTGTTTGTTTTAGATACCCTGAGTTCAGGCAAGCATAGTGCTGATGATGATTTGATGGGAATGCTTGATATTGCAACCAATAACAAACTGAATGCTGACACGATTAAAGGAGCGCTGCTATGTTAAGTGTTGCTATCGACAATACCTCAATTGCTAACCTCATTGAAAGCATCGTGCTAGACCATTCGCTTTTGAATGGTCTAAGTGCCGAAACTCTTGAAGATATTATCAATTTCTCAGTAGCAAATGATGACTATCGAGCATTAGATATCATCACGAATATCCATACTGGCATCTACGGTTACGATGATAGACAGCCCGAATGGTTAGAATCCCGCTTTCCTGAAAACAAGTGGGTACTAACATTTGGCAAACACCCAAAAACGATACATTGGGATACAGTGTGCTTAGATGATGGTAAGAAACTCACGGATAAAAAACACCAAAAGTTGTTAAACAGCTTTAAATACTGGATCACAGCGGCAGATAATCCGCTGGAAAACGGTGGGAAGATTATCAGTCCAACAACGGCTTATCAAAAAGTTCTCAAAGTTATCGCTCTCATCAATGCCGTCTTGCTGCACTCGAAAGAATTGAAGATAGCAAAATATCACCTTCTGAATGTGAATGATGACTTCTGGTTGAACATCTTGACGAAATACGCTGAGCACGGAAATTTTCAAGGTGTGTATGAGATTGATAAGCGCACCAAGGTATTACTTGATAACGCTTCCCAGAGTGTTTCAGATGCACAAACGTTTAAAGAGAAGTTTCCCTACGTTACCCAAGACATTGCGCAAGATGAAAGTTTCTTATTTCTAGCAGAGAGAGAGAAGGCGTGTGCTTGGCTTTTTGAGCAAGGTTATTATCACACTGGAGAAGCCATAAAATACACTGGCAACAGTACTGTGCTGGGTGAGTTGTTGTTTAAAGGTAAGATGCTTTATCACGACACTAATCTCCCCAACTACGCAGAACTACACCTCAAAGCGCCAAACCAATACTCAGAGTATCGTGCAGTTGAGAATAGAGATACCTCAACAGGCACGAGTCAACGGACTATCTCGAAATACATTGAAGCCATTCGATTGATTCATACCAACCTTGAGCGTAAAGATGCGGCAAGTCCTTCAATCTTGTCCGAGCGTGTCAGTGCAGGTCACATTAGTCAGTTAGTTAGCTTAAAAAAAGTAGGGCGTACTCGCACCTTGCCGCCTAAGTTTGTGTTTAATTTAATTCGTCAGTGCTATGAGTTTGCCAAAGAGCATCTACCGACAGAGGAAGGCGCTGTTACTTTGCTAGACGAAACGTTAACGCTGCTGTCTACAGCAAGAAGCAAATCTACTGTAAAAAATTCTAACACACTCCGTCCACACCAAGACTCCCTTGCTTGGAATGAAGAATTGCATCGAGATATGTCTCGTTCGGAGCGAGGTTACTGGTTTCAAACGGAGGCGATCAATTGCCTGAGTAGTGAATACCTGAAAAAAGGAATAAAACAGGCTCAAGGCTTTGCTGATAGCGTTGAAAATCGCTTTGAGCGGATTCGAGCTAATGAGAGCTTGTTTGATTTGTTCTCTGTACTGCAAGGTGCAATACAGGTCTTGGTGGGTGCCATCATGGCTCGAAGACAAGATGAATTAATCAAGTTGAAGTCACATGGTAATCTATCACCTAATGTAAATCCCTTTTCAGAAGATGGCGCAAAAGCAGAGTACAACCTGATATTTAAGGTAAAAAAAACTGGCTCAAAAGGGGTCAACGCAACAATAGAAAGGCCAATTCCCTTAGCTATCGCAAGGTTCATTTGGCAACTTGAGCAATTTAACATCAAAGCTAATGAGTTAAATTTAGCCAAAGGAAAGCTGTCTCTATTTAATAATTTAAACTCAAAAGATTGCCAGTTAAGTCAGGTAGTACACATTACCTACAATACACACCTCGATGCTTTGTGTGATTACGTCGAAACGGACTTGGTGGAGTACGACAACGGTGAGTATCGCCGTAATTATGTTCGTCAGCATCAATTGCGCCGCTTCTTTGCAATGGCATTCTTCTGGTCTAAAGGATTTGATGGCATGGATGCTCTGCGCTGGATGCTCGGACATTCAGACATGGAACATCTGTATCACTATATCTCTGAATCGGAAACTGGGGCGGTACTAAATGGGGCTAAAGCCAGTGTGATTGTTCGTGGTGTGGTTGATTCCACCTCTGAACTTGCGAAGCTCGAAGGGATAGAAGAGGTTCGCAAAATGATTGCTGAGCGGCTGACTGGTGATAGCTCAACACCTATTACTATAGAGTCAGTGAGCGAGGCAGCAGGAGATTACGATGATGAGTCTTACCTAACCGTTCCTCATATTAGCCAAATTCAAAAAGAGCAGGACATTGAAACAGAGGTTATTCACCTTCTGGAAGAGGGGCAAATCACACTGGAACCAGAGTTTTTTATCATAGATGATAGTGATGGCAATGCCACTCAAACCTTTAATCTTATTTTAAAAATCAAAGACCTTGATTAAGGATTCGGCTAATGAAAGTTTTAGAGAAAAACCAAACCAAGGTACTTGAAACAGAAAAGCTGTTGAGAGAGATAATCACATCTCCCGCTGAGTTTAAAGATGATGTAGAGCTGATGAAGGCTCTCAAATCCCAATCTGGCATCGCTAAGTATCAGAACCAAGAGCGTAATATCACATCATGCTCATTAAACACGGTCAAAAGTATCTCAGAAGCACTTCTAGAGAGAGGCTTCTTATCCATAGATGAGCTTCGTATTAATGCAAAACTGGCGATAGAGGCTGCACATCACGATGAGAAAGCTTCTAAAGGTAACAAGCAAACCGTCGTGGGTTTAAAGCATAGAGTCGCAGAGCTAGAGTCTGAATTAGATGCAGCGCAGCGCAGCAATTCTTTGCTGACCGTTATGGTCTCAGAGCTGCGCTCTAGGCTAAAGCAGCTAGCGAACCATGAAGGAACAGTAGAAGAGCGACAGGAGGTTTATCGAGAACACAATCGGAAGATTGAAGCACAGATGAATTACACTCTGAATGGAGAGGTATGATGGCGGTTCGTAAGCTTAAAGACTTTGAGCAATGGAGTCATCTTGGGTTTGATGGCAAGCTTGTCTTTCGTAAGCCACTGGATATTCCTTTCGTAACCTACAGTAACCATGTGCCTTGCTATGAAGCCAATGCCTACATCCATAGTTTGATGGTGAGAAACTTAAAAAGTGACACGATTCGTGGATATGCACACGATATTATTCACTTGGTTCACTTTATTGAAAAACAGCCACTATTGAGCCGATTTAGCCAGCTTACAGACGCAACATTCACCCTTTTTATTCAATCGTTACAAGCAGAGAGAACACCACTCGGTGAGCTAAAACGCAGTAATAATTCGGTTATAAAGATTGCTCATACCTGTCTTGATTTTTTGCAGTTTATCCAAGACTTTCATGATTTGAGTTCTTTTATTGGTAAGGATAAAGCTAACTCAATTCAAATACTTGAAAAACCTTACAAGCGCAAACAGGAAGGCTATAAAGGGTTCATTGAAGGCACCAAAATTACGCACCCTGCTGTACCAACAAAAGATGAAATCAAGAAACGCCACCCTGTTTCGGAAGATGATGCCTTGCATGTGTGGGAGTTCATAAAGACTCAGAAAAACAAAGATAAGCGCAGAAGGGACATGGCGCTATATACAGCAATGGAGCAACTAGGTGGTCGTGTATCGGAGCTTCATTTGATTAAAATGACCGATTATGAGGAAGCTAGACGCACAGGTATGCTCACTCTTACCACTCTAAAGCGTAAGGACGATAACACAACTCGAAAGGTTCCTGTCCCACATCTTTTATTATCAGTGATTGCGGATTACATCAAAGTTCGAAAGAAGGTAATGAGGAAGAAGAAAGTTCAGCATGACTATCTCTTTATTAGCTTAAAGACAGGTCATCGCTTATCCGCCGATTCATGGACAACATACATGAACCTATGGAAAAAAGAGCTTGGTATCGAGGGTGAGTTGCATCCTCACCTGTGGAGACACGCATTCATTACTGACAAGCTTAAAGAGCTTATTCTGACCACTAAAGAGGTGAATAATAAAGACGACTTCCGAAAACATCTGCTTCATACGCAAACATTTAAAATGCAGCTTCAGCAATGGACAGGTCACACAAATCTTAGTTCTTTAGATATCTACATTGACCTGGCTTTTGCAGATATTCACGGCTACACAGAGGTTTACAACGCTGTTTCTCTGAAGACAAGTGTTGAGCTTGCTAAACGTCAGATCGAGTTGTTAGAAGAACAGATAGCAAGGAAGGAGTTAACATCTACCGCAGCGCTCGTGGAGATCAAGATATTGTTAGAAGCTTTTCGGTCTGATATCGATAAAAGCATCGTCTCATCGTGATAATAAAGTTGCTAACTTACTTTTGGACAAAAATGAGCTAGAGAAAATACTTTCGAACTAACTCACAAATTAGGAAAAGTATGTTGAATCTGACTCTTTCGCATCTGAGTACCCATTTCGAACTTTATGTGTACTAGCTCAGACCAAATCAACCAGCATCCCATCGATTATCTGAAGATCGATAGCTTTAGTAACATTTGTGACTAATTCAATTAGCTCGACAACATCTTGCTGGGATACGCTAACGATATTACCGTCAGTCTTCTTCCCATTCCGATGAACAATGTCATGCCTTATGAATATCAAAGGGCGTAGTTTAGATAGGAGATCTTCTGGAAACTCGCAAAGCAACACTCTTTTATAGAGCTCTTTCACTATGTCTATGTTATGAAAGGATATCCTGTCTATCTCTTCATTAAGAGTTCTATCTAAGTTGTCTAAGAATGCGAAGACTTCACTTTTGTTCATTTTCTTACTGAATGAAGTATGAGACTCTACGAACCTTCGCTTTATCGCATCGCGATTTAGCACATGACGTTTCATTGTATCGGATAGGTATGCTTCCATCGTTGTAATAACACTAGCAAATACCATCCTCTGTAGAACAGGATTCTCAGAAGTTGAGCTCAAAGTATTCAACTCATCCAATGAAGCAGTTAATAGCCCGTAGAAATGCGTTTCACCAACTTGTACTTGGGCAACGTCATCAAAATCATCTACCCAACCACCCGAGACAAGGTCTGTTATATCAAGGGTACACACTACATCATCTGATGAAATTTCGAGTAAAACTAGCGCATAAGTTTCGACTCTCTTACAAGGAAACATAGCCCCAGCAAAGCCCTGATTACCATCGTACACCCCGTAAAACTCTGAAAGCATAAAAGATAATAGTGGCTCACCTTCAATCTGAATTTTGGAGTCAAAGTTACCATCTTCGAACCTGTTTTGAGAAAGCTCTAACGCTCTAGGCAGTGCTCTTAGCCAATCGTCGAAGCTATGCGCCTCGACTACCTTTAAATTTTCAGTAATTTCATGGCTTAAAGCACTATCTTCACCGTGATCATATCCAAGTGACTCTTTCATCTCTGAAATCCAAGAAGCCTTCACTTCTTCGAAATCATAGCGTGCTGAATTAAGATCATATCCTGCTAACTGCAGTCTCCTAGTCAAGGCCTTAGCGTCAATTTTATAACCAATGAAATTATTAGATTCATCATCGCTAGAGACCTCCCTAACTCGATCCTGTTTGGTGAAGTACCACTGATCGTAGTAGTTTTTCCATGACCAGAGCTCATGATCACCGATATTCACACCAGCATAACTTCCCACTGCAATCTCCCTATCACATCACAACATCTACACTAGCAAATTCGGCATCAAAATCATCAGACTTAACAACTGGGAAATGATGCTCTCGTTCAAGCATTTCTATAGGTGATCTCTGTTTAAGCACTAAGTAGTTTTTGATTACCTTGTATGAGTCTTCCGTCATGTACGGAAATTTGTTTACGTTGTATTCAAAACAATCCGCATCTTCATTTAGCTGCGGTGGATTGCAAGCATATATCTGAAAGTTTGATTTCAACTCATCAAGATTACTGTAGAGCTGCAACCAAGCAATAGTCTTAGTTCCTCCTTGCCTTGACGGAAAACTGAACAAGTTCACTTTGTCAGATGCAAAGTATGCTCTCAGTATTTTCTCATCAATTACAGGAACACCATCGAACTCATAACCAACAAAAACCCTCCCGCTATTCAAAATGCACTGAGCAAATTTGTAATCTACGCTAGGGTCGTAATTCCAGCCCAAACGCTCGAAAATTGCTTGCAAATTGGCTTTCAAAAACTCTGTTTTCCTTGTGACCTGCTGGCCTGCATGTTCAAGGATACCAGCAGCACGAGCTTTAGATATTTCAGAGTCAGTGGTAACAATAGACTTTGCCTCACCAATGATGACTAGGTCATCAATACGAGCTAACAAGTCAAACTCTTCCTCACCTGCATCGAGTCTAATTCTTTTACTAACTCCCTTGTCGTAATCGGTGATTAGAGTGTTCTTCTCTAGGGAATCATTCAGCTCTTCTAGAACGGTATCTTCGTATGTGTACCCCTTTTCCCCAAGGTCTATACCCAAGTCATCAACCCATCTTTCGAAAACTCTAAACATAGAAGGAGAGCACAGTGCACTAACAACAATCGCATATTCGTTCTTGCTGGTCTTAATTAGAGGCTGGCACCACAAATCACTAGTAGGCGATGCTTTGATAGTCATAAACTCAAGAATTTTATCTATTTTTTCCGCAGCCAAACCTGTCGCCTCGCACAAAGCTCTTTTCAAAGAGAAGATTGGAACTGTCGGGCAAAACTCTTTGAGTTTGTTAATGGTGAATGCGCTATCGTCTTCAGGAAATTTATGCTTCAAAGTATTCGCCATCAACATCATACAACGGAATACGTTCAAGCTTTCATTAAGAGAGAAACCTTTACCGTAGTCGCCAGTTAACCACTTCTCAGGGTAATGGGATTGGAGGTCTAACTCTCTAATTCTCCATTCAGCATTGAATGTAATTAGCTTATCCCCAGCATCTTTGACGTTTGCGACGTAAGCCACTCGCCTTTTGTTCTCGCGCTTCATCATAACGAATTTATCACCAAGAAACTTAGAGCGAATCATTGGCCTTGAAGCGAGCATGGTATTCTGCCCTGAAAGACGATCTTTTCTATTCGAGCTACTTAGAAATGAAACCTCAATTTCTGATTTGGGTTGCTGAATAGAGAAGACTTTGTGCTCGTCATCTAACTCAATCAAGTCATAATCAGACCATAGAACACATTGCCACAAATGTAGGTATCCCGAATAGAGTTGTGAGAGCCCAGACTCCTGCATTACAAACGACATTTCATCTATTGGATTTTCAGAAACTGTTAGCTTTTCACCTTTCTCTACTTTCCCAAGGCAAACTCGAACTGCCAACTGAAAGCCATCAACAGCCCCATGAGCCAATTCTCCAAGACTTTTCTTATCACCCATCATATTGGCTTCAATCATTGCTGCATGAACGTTAGCTCCTTTAGCATTAGCATCTTGAACGTTAGCTTCCACTTCCTTTATGGTATTTTTAATTGCAACTGCTAGTGTTCGGTTAGAGGAAGCCACATAAGACAACATCAGTTTTTCATAAGTTGTTTTAGGGGCTTTAGAATAGAGTTCTGCCAACTTTCCACGAACCTCACCTAGCAAGCTATCAATGATGATTCCCGCTTTGTAAACCTTCTGGTCTCTTTCTGAAGCATCTGCCTCAAACTTCCCCCACTCTTTGTTCCACTTTTCAGCAGTAAAACGGTTACTATTCGGAGCCTTAATTTTCCCTTTACGAACGCTTTCTGTAAACGTCTCTTCAAGCACCTTGGCCATATTCTATAACCCTTTGAAATTTAAATATTATACATGATATTAGTACGATGCTAGGTCGTAAAGCCAGAGAAAAACTAGAAGCATCAAGCGCTCAAGTTTACATACGCTCAAGGATTATAAAATGTACAGCTGTTTCAGGTGCAAAATATGCCACAGCGTTATTCGTCTAAATTATTTTGGGGCGTGCGACGTGAGGTCGTATGAAGCGCTGTTCACCGCTTAATGTGTGAACCATCTGTATCACCAGATGAACCTAGGACTCTGAATAAAGTAGCGAGTCTGACAATGTAACGAAGACTGGTCA
>NZ_CAWPIM010000003.1:0-73764 GCF_963888245.1 Vibrio sp. B4-6 | reverse complement strand
CATCAATCGACAGCGCGTAACCGCTCAGGTGCAATAAAGAGTAAATCAGCATTGAGCCGTGGCCGTTTGACAGCACAAAACGGTCGCGGTCAGCCCATTGTGGGTTTTGTGGGTTATGGTTTAAGTGACTACGCCAAAGAACTTCAGCGATATCGGCCATACCCATCGGTGCACCAGGGTGACCAGAGTTAGCTTGTTGAACACCGTCCATACTAAGAGCACGGATGGCATTGGCTAATTGTTTACGTTCCATAATAATTACCGACAAATAATAGAGTTAGAAAGGAAAGGGGAACGTTAATCGTTCCCCAAATTTTAATTCGTAAGTGGATTACAACTTGGCTGCAATCATGACTTCAAGTTTGCCTTGGTCAATGGCAAAATTACGGATGCCTTCCGCTAATTTTTCTACGGCCATTGGGTCTTGGTTATGTTCCCATAGGAACTCTGCATGGGTCATTGCTGCAGGGCGTTCTTTGTTACCTTGAGAGTCAACCAGTTTTTCAACCACTTCACCTTCAGCTGCTTCGAGTTCTGCCAGTAAAGAAGGGGCAATAGTCAAACGATCACAGCCTGCTAACTCTAAAATTTCACCGATATTACGGAAGCTTGCGCCCATCACGACTGTCTTGTAGCCATGTTCTTTGTAGTAATTGTAAATAGCAGTCACGGACAATACACCAGGATCTTCTTGCGGTGCAAAATCACGGCCTTCTTTGGCTTTATACCAATCCATAATACGGCCGACGAATGGAGAAATCAGGAATACGCCTGCTTCTGCACACGCGCGTGCTTGAGCAAAGGAGAATAATAGAGTCAGGTTACAGTTGATGCCTTCTTTTTCAAGGATCTCTGCTGCGCGAATACCTTCCCAGGTTGAAGCCAGCTTGATCAAAATACGGTCGTTAGTAATGCCAGCATCGTTGTACATTTTGATCAGTTGGCGCGCTTTTGTCACGCTACCTTCCATATCATAAGAGAGGCGAGCATCGACCTCGGTAGAAATACGGCCCGGAATCGTTTTTAGGATATCTTTACCGATATTGACAGCAAGCATGTCACAAGTATCTTGAACTTGTTGAGCCTTGTCTGAGCTCTGTGTTTTTGCGTATGCGATAGAAGCATCAATCAGTGGCGCGTATTCTGCAATTTGAGCCGCTTTAAGAATGAGAGATGGGTTAGTGGTCGCATCTTCTGGTTGGTATTTTTTGATTGCGTCAATTTCACCAGTGTCAGCAACAACAGTCGTCATTTTACGAAGTTGCTCTAATTTATTGCTCATATCGATCATCCTATTTCTTTGGGCCAAGCCAGATTTTGAGTTTGCTGGGCATTTGCAAGCGGGTTAGCAATCACATAGTCATGTCTTACACATGCCAGAAAAGCTAACTCAATTATTTCCAGCGACCGAACATTTGCGTTGAACATTTGCTCGATCGTTGAGTAAATGATGTGGCCATATTTATCTTATCCACTGGGAAAGTCAATCGCTGTTCTGAGGTTATAGTGATATCAATCAACTATTTTTTTGTGAATTAATCTAAGTGCTGATAAATAAACGTTTGCTTAGATTTATCAAGGGTTGAAAGCGAACGTTACTGTGCATTGATCAGAGTGAGAAAATGTAATCTCCGTGAGCAAATGTTGCAAAGTAAATGAGGCTTAACCTATGCTAGGTCAATGAGCAAATGCTCAATTGTCGTTATTCTGCGCACAATATTGACCATGAGATCCCGTATGACCACTCCCAATCAAGACATTTCTATCGAAAATACTGACTTATTAACTGAAATTTCAGTGGCTTATTACCAAGATGGTGCAACTCAAGAAGAGATCTCGAAAAAGTTTTCTCTTTCACGAGCCAAAGTAGGGCGAATGCTTAAACAGGCACGCGATGAAGGGATTGTCGAAATTACGGTGAAATATCACCCTGTTTTTAGCGCCAAAATTGAGCAGCGACTGATTGAACGCTTTGGCGTAAAACGTGCGCTGATTGCACTTGACCAACCTAGCGAAGAGTTGCAGCGCCAACAAGTGGCGGGGTTGGTTTCCAATTACCTGACCAGTACGCTAAAAAACGGCATGGTTGTGACGGTTGGTCAAGGCCGAAATGTATCGGCCGTTGCGCATCATATTGGCGTGATCACACCACGAGAGTGTAAGTTTGTCTGTAGTATTGGTGGCATTCACCCAAGAGGTGGGATGTTTAATGCGGATCATATCTGTCGACAGCTGGCCAAAAAATACGGTGGAAGCTCTGAAACGCTTTATGCGCCTGCCTATGCTGAAAATCGCGAACAAAAATTGGCGTTTATGCAAAATGCAACCGTCAAACAAACCTTAGATTTAGCACGTAAGGCAGACATTGCGTTAGTGGGTATTGGGGATATGAGTGAAAACAGCTACATGGTCGATCTCGGTTGGTTTACCGCCGATGAAGTGGTGCAGTCGCGTTTACAGCAAGGTGTGGTGGGGGATTTCGCTGGTTATGATTTTTTTGATATCCACGGTAAAGCTGCCAATACGGTGATGAGCGATCGTGTGATTGGGTTAGGGATTGACGAATTTCGACCGATTGCTGAGGTGATCGCTATCGCGGCTGAAAACAGCAAACCTTTAGCGCTGCTTGGGGCGCTACGCACCGGTGCAATTGATGTGATTGCCACCAGCGTAAGCAACGCGTTAACGGTATTGAATTTAGATGAGCAGATACAAACCGTCACAGAATCGTCAATTTGAATTTAACCTATATAATCCTTATGTCATGAATCAATTCCCACCACGGTGGGGATTGATTCAGAGGCTAAAGCTCAATAGGCAGCTCAGTGCGTTGCCCCCATTCTGTCCACGAACCATCGTAAACGCACAGTTTTTCGTAGCCGCAAATTTGCGCAGCCAGCAGCACAATACAGGCAGTTACGCCTGAGCCACAACTGAAAATGTATTGCTTTTTTCCAGCAGCCAGCGTCGCTTGCATAATAGGTTGTAGATCTTGCGGTGATTTAAGCTTATGCCCATTCATCAACTCTGTAAAAGGTAAGCAAATAGAGTGAGGAATATGGCCACTGCGCACGCCTTCTCTTGGTTCTTTCATTTGACCCAAAAAACGGGCTTGTGAACGTGCATCAACAGTTAAGCTCTCTGGGTTCTCTATTTGTGCAAGCACATAGTCTGCGTTCACAAAATAGCGAGGATCGAGCGTGCCATGGAAGTTTCCGTGTTTAAAGGCATGTGTGTACTCTTTTACAACGGGTAAACCTTGGCGTTTCCATTCGGTTAATCCACCATCAAGAACGTATACCGACGCATGTCCCATCGCTTTGAGCATCCACCATGCCCTCGGTGATGCAAACGTCCCGCTATTGTCATAGACAACGACGATCGAATCGTGGTTTAAACCGATCGATTGTGCTAATTGGTTAAAGCGATCTTCACTAGGCATCATATGAGGTAGTGGCGATTGTAGGTCACAAAATTCACCATCATAATCAAAGCGGCGAGCGCCGGGAATGTTATGCAGAGTATCTTTCTCAGTTTCACTGGGAATTTGGAATTCAATACTGCAATCAAGAATAACGGTGCGCGGGTCGCCTAACTTTTGTGCTAGCCATTGGGGGGAGACGAGTGGTGACATGAGTTTAACTCTCCTATTGTGTGGGCTGATGCGGTGGACGAACGAGAAAGACATTATTGAGTCTTTGTCGTTCATTTACTGGCAAGTCTGGCAGTGAGCGAGTTTGATTAAGTTCATTTCTCTCCACGTCATTGAAAGAGCGTCCAACATCAAAATTTTGCCTTGTTTTACCTGCCCATATTGAGCGATCACTTTGATCGCTTCCATCGCTTGTACCGCGCCAATAATCCCGACGACAGGGGCCATTACGCCCGCTTCGACGCAAGTGAGTACGTTACTACCAAAAAGAGCGCTTAAACATTGGTAACAGGGCTCGTCTGGGTGCTGATACATAAACACGCTGACTTGCCCTTCCATACGAATCGCGGCACCAGATACCAGTGGTGTTTTAGTTTGAAAGCAGATTTTATTCAATTGGTTACGAGTATCAAGGTTATCTGATGCATCCAGCACCAAAGAATGCTGTTCAATTAATGCTTTCAATTGTGCATCTTCAAGGCGTTGATCAACGGTATTTACCGTTAAATACGGGTTAAGCATACGCAGTGACTCTGCCGCTGAGTCCACTTTTTTACGTCCAATATCGGCATCGCTATGCAGCACTTGGCGCTGTAAATTAGAGAGCTCAACCACATCATCATCGATGAGCGTGAGTGAACCAACACCTGCCGTGGCAAGGTATTGGCTTGCAGCGCAGCCCAATCCTCCTGCGCCAAGAATTAAAATAGAGCTTTGTTTAAGTGCTTCTTGTCCTTCAAAATCAAACTGTTTGAGAATGATTTGTCGGTTGTAGCGCAGTAGCTCTTGATCAGATAGGATCTCCATAGTGATCCTTAGTACAAGCTGGGATTAAAAAGTTGGATATTGACGGTTTCGCCCACTTCCACTCGGCCACGATCTTGCTCTAACACCACAAAACAGTTGGCGAGGCTCATCGAACGAAATGCTCCCGAACTTTGATTTCCGGTAGTTTCAACAACAAACTGGCCATTTTCAATTGTGTAAATACCGCGTTGGTAGTCAGTACGGCCCGGTGATTTTTTAAAGGCATTTTTAGTGATGGCTGGAATGGACTCCGGTGCTTTCCACTGAGTGTGTCCAGCCAATTTAGCCAGCATAGGTTGCACCAAGACGTATAGGGTTAATACGGCTGAGACGGGGTTGCCAGGTAAGCCACAGAACCAAGCATGATCTAATGTTCCAAATGCAAACGGTTTGCCCGGTTTTATTGCCAGTTTCCAAAAACCGATTTCTCCGAGTTCTTGCAAAATATCTTTGGTATAGTCAGCTTCGCCTACACTTACGCCGCCAGAAGTAATAACCACATCGGCCAAATGTTGAGCTTTATCAAAGGTAGCTTTTAAAGTGGCAGGGCAATCAGCAATGATCCCAAGATCAATCGCTTCACAACCAAAATTCTCAATTAATGGTTTAATGCCATAACGATTGCTGTCATAGATTTGCCCCTCAGCAAGAGGTTCACCGAGTGGTTTTAGCTCATCTCCAGTTGAGAAAAAGGCCACTTTGGGTTTACGAAAAACGGTCACATGGTTGATGCCGAGTGTGGCAATCATTGGGATATCACGCGAAGTCAAGCGAGCCCCTTTATGTAGCACTACATCGCCTTGTTTGATGTCATCACCAGTGGGGCGAATATTTTGCTGAGGCTTCGCATTCGGCTGTAGAAAGCAGATACCATTTTCGTTTTCGGTCGTTTGCTCTTGCATGATCACCGCGTCGCAACCAGCTGGAATTTTCGCGCCAGTCATAATTCTCACGCAACTGTTGGCTGGCCACGGCCCTTCAAATGAAAGACCGGCAAAAGATTTGCCAGCCAGCGGCAGGGTGGTTGACTGTTGCAGATCAGCTAATCGAATAGCGTATCCATCCATCGCTGAGTTATCGAAAGGCGGCACAAAAATGGGTGAGAGTAACTCTTCGGCCAACACATAGCCTAATGCGTCGGCTAGCGGTAGTTTCAGCGTCGTTTGGATGGGTTTGATATTCGCTAGCATTGTCTCTAACGCTTGTTCGATAGGCATTAAGCCCGGTGAATCACAACAGCCCATGATCGGTTCCTATAGCTTTTTTCTTTGCGAGGACTTTATCATACATTGCTTACAGGCAATAATGACCATCCTTAAAATATGGATGTAATTATTCAAAATTCCGAGTATCCTTGTCTGCCATCCGAAAGGGGTAAAAAGTAAGAGGAATCGGAATGCTAGGTCTTAGCGAATCAGCAAAGTTGGTCAAAGATGCGCTAGAGAGCCGAGGTTTGGAAACGCCTATGCGTCCAAATGAGGTTACTCGTGAAGAAAAGAAAGAAAAAATCGAACACCATATGCGTGAGATCCTCACACTACTCGGTCTTGACCTGACCGACGACAGTTTAGAAGAGACGCCCCATCGAATTGCGAAAATGTATGTGGATGAAGTGTTTTCCGGCCTCGATTATCAAAACTTCCCCAAAATTACTGTGATCGAAAACAAGATGAACGTCAGTGAAATGGTGCGCGTAAAAGAGATTACCGTGACCAGCACCTGTGAGCATCATCTAGTGACTATCGATGGTAAAGCCGCGGTGGCGTATATCCCAAGAGGCAAGATAATTGGTCTTTCTAAGATTAACCGTATTGTACGTTTTTTTGCTCAGCGCCCCCAAGTTCAAGAGCGAATGACACAGCAGATTCTGGTGGCTTTGCAAACCTTACTCGGTTCAGACGATGTCGCAGTCACTATTGATGCCACTCATTACTGTGTTAAGTCACGTGGTGTTATGGATGCGACCAGTGAAACGACTACCACAGCATTAGGCGGTATTTTTAAATCTAACCCTGCCACCCGCGCCGAATTTTTCCATGGTTTACATTAATCGAATCTCAGTTGAGTCCATCTATTAACGTTGCTCAATGAAAAAAGCCCTCGCAAGTGAAGCCGAGGGCTTTTTCGTTTTACCACGCACGCTTTATTGAAACAGAGCCAAATTTTATTTAAACAGAACCAAGTACTCGCCATAGCCTTCAGCTTGCATCGCCTCTTTTGGTACAAATCGCATCGCGGCAGAGTTCATGCAGTAGCGTAAGCCGGTTGGTGCTGGCCCATCCTCAAAGACATGGCCTAGGTGAGAATCTGCAAAACGGCTGCGCACTTCGGTTCTGGTATAAAAAAGCCGAGAATCGCTTTTGGTCGCAATATACGCTTCATTAATTGGCCGAGTAAAACTGGGCCAGCCTGTACCAGAACGGTATTTGTCGGTAGAAGAGAATAATGGCTCTCCGCTGACTACATCGACATAAATACCATCGGCTTTGTTATCCCAATACTCATTGTTAAATGCGCGTTCAGTACCTTCTTCTTGCGTTACGTAATATTGCAAATCAGTCAATTTGGCACGTATCTTTTCATTAGCAGGTTTGGTGTATACCTTAACGTTGTTTTGCATTTTTTGCGCTTCGATCAATTGACGTAAGGTTTTTGGGTGCTCATTACGATCTTTACCGAAGATGGTATCAAGATATTGGTCACGTCCGGAAGCATGACGATAGTAGGTGTAACGTACTTTGCTCTTTTTATAAAAGTCTTGGTGGTACTCTTCAGCAGGCCAAAATTGGCTATATTGAATCAGCTCTGTTTTGAGCGGCTTTTTGAAGATCCCTAGCGCATCGATTTCTTGCATAAAACGCTGCGCGGTCTGCTTTTGTTCACTGTTGTGATAAAAAATTGCAGGCCGATACTGTGGGCCTCTATCAACAAACGAGCCTTGATCATCTGTCGGATCAATGTGGCGAAAAAAATGATCCAATACATTTTCGTAGCTGACAACTTGCGGATCAAAGGTCACTTGAATCACTTCAATGTGGCCCGATTTTCCTGATGAGACTTGTTTATAGGTAGGGTTTTCAAGGCTGCCACCCGCATAACCAGAGACAACACTAATGACACCGTTGAGTTTTTCAAGATCAGATTCTGTACACCAAAAACAGCCCCCAGCTAATGTCGCGATTTGCTGATTACCAATGCTGGGCATGGTTTTAGGCTGAGTTTCTGCTTGGCTAAATAGCGAAAACAGAATAGGCACAATAAGCGCTATTGAGAATATAAAGGGAGTAAAACGTTTCATAACCGACCTTACTTATTTTTTATTGATACTGGTAAAGAACGGTGAAAAGCGCAAAAAATTACAGAGAAAGAAAACAAATAGCGTGAAGAAAGCCTTTCTGAGCCCGAAGATTTGCGCTCAGAAAGGTTAATTTCGAACAATAATATCAGGTTAGGCCGATAATATTTCCTTTAGAATCAATGTCTAAATACATGAAGGCGGGTTTTTCAGGAAGGCCCGGCATGGTCATCACGTTGCCGCATAGCGCATAGATAAAGCCAGCACCCGCACAGAGCTTTAATTCGCGGATCGGTACATCAAAACCTTTTGGTGCGCCTTTAATCGCAGCGTTGGTTGAAATTGAAAGCGGCGTCTTCGCCAAACAGACAGCAAGCTTCCCGTAACCTTGCTCTTGCATGTTGTGCATTTGACGTCGTGCTTTATCAGTAAAAGTGACGCTTGCCGCGCCATAGCCCTTTTTCGCTACGGCGTTGATCTTATCTTCGATCGTCTGCTGTGCTTGGTATAACGGTGTGAACGTACTCACTTTTTCACACTGCTTAATGACTTTGGAAGCAAGCTCAGTCGTCCCTTCGCCTCCAAGAGCAAAACCTTCACTCAGTGCAACCTCTACCTGGTAGGGTAGTGCGTGAATCATCATTGCGAGCTGCTCAAGCTCTTCTTGGCTGTCTTGTGGAAAGCGGTTAATGGCAACCACGGCGGGTATTCCATACTTACTCACATTTTCAATATGCCATTTGAGATTTTCAAAACCGGACACCAACGCGGCATGGTCTGGCTGAAATAGAGTGTCGGGAACTGGCTGGCCGGGACGCAATTCATACAGACCAGAGTTCGCTTTTAAGCCGCGAAGTGTGGTGACGATAACGGCGCAATCTGGCGCTTTCCCAGATGTCGCGGCTTTAATATTGCACGCCTTTTCAAATCCCATATCAGAGCCAAAGCCGCCTTCTGTTACAGTAAATTCGGCTAACCTTGTGGCGATGTCATCGGCGATAATAGAAGAGTTACCGTGAGCGATATTGGCAAAAGGCCCGGCGTGAATCAGTGTCGGTACGCCTTCTAACGTTTGCATTAATGTAGGTTCAATCGCCTCTTTCATACTGACAGCCATCGCCCCAGCGACTTGCAAATCTTCAGTGGTAATCGGTGTACCATGGTGGCTATAGGCGACGACAATCCGCCCAATCCGTTGACGCAGATCGTTTAAGTTTTTGGCTAATGCAAGAATCGCCATCAGCTCAGAAGCCGCTGAAATATCAAAACCGTCTTCACGTTCAAATCCATTGATTGATTTATCCGTTTCATTTCGGCCAACGGTAACCATGCGCAGTGCGCGATCGTTGTGATCCATCACTCGCTTCCAAACCACATTATTCGGGTCGATACGCAGTGCTTTCATTGCGGTGCGTTGCTCGAAATCGTCATAACCAAGGCGCTGTTCGTGATAGATCCGGGCATCTATCGCCGCTGCCGCTAGGTTATGCGCGGCTGTGACGGCGTGGATATCGCCAGTGAGATGCAAATTGAGCTCTTCCATTGGTGCCACTTGTGAATAACCGCCGCCAGCGGCTCCGCCCTTAACACCAAAGATTGGTCCCATTGAGGGTTGACGAATACATGCCATCACCGAATGACCCAATTTTGCCATTCCTTGTGATAGTCCTATGGTCGTGACGGTTTTTCCTTCCCCTAATGGCGTTGGGGTAATGGCAGTCACAAGGATTAACTTTCCAACCGTTTGTGTTTGCAAACGTTCAAGGCAACTTAATGAAATTTTGGCCTTAAAGCGGCCTTGGCTGTGGAATTCGCTGGCTGTGAATCCTGCTTTGTTAGCGATAGCCTCTATGGAAGTTAATGAAGTGGCGCGGCAAATTTCAATATCAGGCAGCATAAAACCCTCATTATTTAGTGTTGTACGGGTTGGGAAAACGTTTGCGTCGCGATAATAACGTCAAAAAATGGGTTGTAAAGTTATTTAATGAGTGGATTATAAACTAATGTCTGAGCTTTTAGCTCGATTCTTCGTTCTCTTTTGTGTCATTGTCGTTGGGCTCTTTATGATGATCATCTTCAAGTTGCTCACTATCTTGTTGATCATAATGCTTGACGACAAAGGGGGTTAACATAACGGAAGAGGGAAGAAAACGTTTCATATGGATTTCCTTGTTTGTTAGTAACTGAACCTATGGTATTGAAACTCGACTTACACTGCTTTAGCTCTGACGGCCTTTACTCTATAATGCGGCGTTTTTACTAGGCCAACCTTACCTCACTGCGGATATTTTATGATTTCAAAAAACCAACTGAAACTACTTCGTGCTTTAGGCCAAAAGAAACAGCGCAAGGTTCATGGCCTGTTTTTAGTGCAAGGCGAAAAGAACGTGTTGGAATTGATTAACAGCCAACTGACGGTAAAGCAGGTTTTTGCCACTTCGGAGTTTATCGCACAAAACCGCGTTGAGCTTAGTGTTTTTGAATGCATTGAGGCCACATTAGATGACTTAACCAAAGCCAGCACTTTGGTGAGCAATAATGCGGCAATCGCCGTCGTTGAGATCCCCGAAGTGACGGTGCCTGAAGCGAAAGGATTGATGATCGCTCTCGATGGTGTTTCTGACCCCGGTAATTTAGGGACGATTATCCGTGTTGCCGATTGGTATGGCATTAAACACATTGTCGCTAGCCACGATTGCGCCGATCCATACAATCCAAAGGCCATCAGTGCCACCATGGGTAGCTTTGGGCGTGTTACGGTGAGCCAAGTGGATTTGGGTGCTTATTTACAGAGTTCAAATCTACCTGTTTATGGGGCTTTTTTAGAAGGTGAGAACGTTCATCATACGAAATTTTCAGATGAAGGAATTTTATTGATGGGTAGTGAATCGCATGGTATTCGTGCCGAAGCGGCTCAATATGTCACCGACAAAATCACCATTCCCGCCTTCGGGGGAGCAGAGTCACTTAACGTAGCAATGGCTACGGGTATCATTTTGGATAACCTGCGCCGCCAACATCACTAGATCAAACCAAGATCACTCGGTCAAAAAGTAAAGCTTAAAAGTTGTTGCTTTGGATTGTCGTCAAAAAGCGTGATAACGGATGCCGTGTTTGCGCTTTTTTTATAACGCTTAGTTATAAGAAGAAAAGACTACTTCTCTAACATCCCCAGTTTGTTTGGCACGCCATTCCATTTTTCAGCATCATTCATGGCTGGTTTGACTTCGGTTTGCACCGGCCATATGTCGGCAAGCTCAGCATTGAGTTCGATGTAAATCTTCTGATCTTCTGGGAGTTCATCTTCTTGAAAGATAGCTTGAGCTGCACATTCAGGGACACATAAACCGCAATCAATGCATTCAATGGGGTTGATCACCATAAAATTGGGGCCTTCGTGAAAGGCATCTGCAGGGCATACCGCGACACAGTCAGTAAATTTACATTGGATGCAATTATCCGTTACGACAAACGCCATGATGATCAGCCCTTAGTTAGTCAAAAATGAAGAATGGGGATAATACGCATCCCAAGTTAAATTTCAACATCCAACGCTATGAATATCTAGCGTAACGTGTGATGAATTCGGGATTTAGTATGACAGATAACGCCATTTCCCGTAAAATGCGCGCCATTGTGAGCGGGCCGCTTGCGGCTTTGGCTAAGACACCGACTAAAACGAGACACCGACATGATACGTTTAACCGAAATTAAACTTCCTTTGGACCACGAGGAAGGGGCAATTTTTGCTGCTATTACTGAAAAACTTGGTATTGCTGATGAACAAGTTCTTTCATTCAATATGTTTAAACGTGGCTACGATGCTCGTAAGAAAACGAAAATCATGCTGATTTACACGCTAGATGTGAGCGTGGAGAATGAAACAGAGTTGCTTGCTCAGTTTGCTGACGATCCGCATGTGAAAGTGACGCCGGATATGGAGTACAAATTCGTTGCTCAAGCGCCAGCGAATCTTACTGAGCGCCCTGTGGTGATAGGCTTTGGCCCTTGTGGTCTATTCGCAGGACTGATTCTTGCTCAAATGGGATTTAACCCAATCATTGTCGAGCGTGGTAAAGAAGTGCGCGAACGCACCAAAGATACCTTTGGTTTTTGGCGTAAACGTATATTGAATACTGAATCTAACGTGCAGTTTGGCGAAGGTGGAGCGGGGACTTTTTCTGATGGAAAACTCTATAGCCAAGTGAAAGATCCTAACTTCTATGGCCGTAAGGTCACTACAGAATTTGTCGCTGCGGGCGCACCTGCTGAAATCATGTACGTGAGCAAACCGCACATTGGTACGTTCAAATTGGTGACCATGATTGAAAAAATGCGTGCCAAAATCATCGAATTAGGCGGTGAAATTCGTTTTAGTACTCGTGTTGATGACATTCACATCGAAGAAGGTCAAATTACCGGGCTTACGCTGTCAAATGGTGAGGAAATTAAAGCGCGTCATGTTGTCCTTGCGGTCGGTCATAGCGCGCGTGATACCTTTGAAATGCTGCATGAACGTGGCGTTTATATGGAAGCCAAACCCTTTTCAGTAGGGTTCCGTATTGAACATAAACAATCAATGATTGATGAAGCGCGTTTTGGTTCGAATGCGGGTAACCCCATTCTTGGCGCGGCGGACTACAAATTGGTTCACCACTGTAAGAATGGCCGCACTGTTTATAGCTTCTGCATGTGCCCCGGTGGCACGGTAGTGGCGGCTACTTCTGAAGAGGGGCGCGTTGTGACCAATGGCATGAGCCAATATTCTCGCGCAGAACGTAATGCTAACAGTGCGATTGTGGTGGGTATTGATCCTGAACGTGATTATCCCGGTGATCCGCTGGCGGGCGTGCGCTTCCAACGTGAACTTGAATCAAGAGCTTATCAACTTGGCGGCGAAAACTACGATGCGCCAGCACAAAAAATTGGTGACTTTTTACAAGGTCGTGATCCGAGTGCGTTAGGTGATGTCGAACCCTCTTTTACACCCGGCATCAAGTTGACAGATATTTCAAAAGCGTTGCCTGATTTTGCCATTGAAGCCATTCGTGAAGCGATCCCAGCGTTTGATAAGCAGATCAAAGGATTTGCCTCTGAGGATGGTTTGTTAACTGGAGTAGAAACTCGCACGTCATCACCCATTTGCATTAAACGGGGTAAAGATTTCCAAAGCATCAACCTGAAAGGCTTTTATCCGGCAGGTGAAGGTGCTGGTTATGCGGGCGGGATTTTATCAGCAGGCATTGATGGTATTAAAGCGGCCGAAGCATTGGCGCTTTCTATGGTTAACGAAGCTGAAAAAGCATCATAATTTGCAATATTAAGCATAAGAAAAGGCTCATTGGAGCCTTTTTTATTACAGGGACGATTAGATTCGTTATCACATTGAATTTTAAAAGTTTCTTCTGATAGAGATTATCATTTAACTAAAAACAATCTAAACTAGCCCGAACATTATGAGGAGAGATCATGAAGTACGACTGGATTTTATTTGACGCTGACGAGACCCTGTTTCATTTTGATGCTTTCAAAGGTATGCAGCTGATGTTTGAGCGCAAAGGAGTGTTGTTTACTGAACAAGATTTTGCGCAGTACCAAGAAGTTAATAAACCACTGTGGGTCGATTACCAAAATGGTGATATCACGGCGGCGCAGTTGAAGCATACTCGTTTTGCAGAGTGGGCAGAAAAGCTCGCGACGACAACCACGGAATTAAACAGCGCATTTCTTGAAGCCATGGCTGATATTTGTACTCCACTACCAGGAGCAAAAGAGTTATTGGATGCCCTTACAGGTCGAGCGAAACTTGGCATCATTACTAATGGTTTTACCGAACTTCAAGCGATTCGTTTGCAAAGAACGGGGATGAGTGAATACTTTGACCACGTGATTATTTCAGAAGAGGTTGGTGTAGCGAAACCCGATCACGGGATTTTTGCCTACGCGCTAGATAAAATGGGTAACCCTGCTAAAAATCGTGTATTGATGGTAGGGGATAACCCGCATTCCGATATTCTAGGTGGCTTGAATTTTGGTATTGAGACCTGTTGGCTAAACTCTACTGGCGCAAGTGCTGTTGAGGGTATTGAGCCACACTACCATGTGCGTTCATTGCACGAGCTTAAAGATATTTTGGTCGCATAATTATTTACAATGATGTGGCTTGGGGTGTGGAGTGATGATATCGACCTCCACACCAACAAAGCGATTCGTTAGCGGTTGAATTCACCGTCACGCTCAGGTTGATAAACTACATCAAGAATCTCAATCACTCTTTCTCTACCACCTGGCATTGGCCAACTGAGCTGTTGACCAACAGCTAGGCCCAACAATGCACTGCCTACTGGGGCAAAAACAGAGATATCTTGACTGCTTTTCACTTCATGCGGATACACAAGATTTTTTTCGATCACTTCATCACTGTCGATAAACTTGAAGCGTACGGTCGAATTCATGCTCACCACATTATTTGGCATCTCTTGTGGGGCGACAATGGTGGCTCTATCCAGCTCAGCCTCGAGCTTTTCTAACTCTGGCGTTAGTTTAGGCATGCCATCCAGTAATGCGGATATTCTGTCCATATCAAGGCTTGAAACTAAGACAGGTGCTAAGTTTGACATTTTTAATACTCCAAAAAGAAATACCGCCCAAAAGCTAGGCGGTATAAAAATTAACGTCAATGTTATTGCGATTCAGGCTATGACATTAATCTTGTTCGACATAGAATGCAAATAATACGGTATCAGTTTGTTATGAATTTGGCATGCACGTATTTAGGCTGGGAGTGGATGTTGTGCAGTACGTAAAAATTAAAGATGTGATTGTTGAACAAATCGATGCTGGCATGCTTGCCCCTCGTCAAAAATTACCTTCTGAACGAAAACTTGCAGAGTCGTTTAATACCACACGCGTTACCCTGCGTGAGGCTTTGTCTCTGTTGGAAGCGGATGGCAAGATCTACCGAGAAGATCGGCGAGGTTGGTTTATTTCTCCTGAGCCGATACGTTACGACCCAACCCAAACTCTGAATTTTACCAACATGGCTTTAGCACAAAACCGAGTACCAAAAACGGAACTGATGATGGCAAAAGTGCTATTAGCCAATAAACAAGCATCGCTCTTATTGGGATTAAAGCCATTTTCGGATGTTTACCAAATTGATCGTGTGCGTTATTTAGAAGATCGCCCCGTGGTCTATGTGACGAATTACGTGCGCCCTGAATGGTTTCCCAACTTGCTGACTTTCGATTTGTCTCAATCACTGACGGATATTTATCGCGACCATTTTGCCGTGGAGTATCAAACAGTCCGTTATCGAATTACCACTAGCTCTTTGCTTGGTCATATGGCGCAAGCGCTACGCGCTACATCCGGCACTCCGGCGATGGTCGTTGAGCGCATTAATTATAATCAACAGGGTGAACTGATCGATTGTGGCATCGAATACTGGCGACATGACGCGATTTGTATTGAGTCGTTAGCCAAGCTAACCGTGGCCCGCTGAGGCTATGTCCGTTAAAACTAGGTCCGTTAAAGCTAGGTCTGTTAAAGCTATGTTCGTTGAAAATTGAGCGCATTCAATGAAAAAGGCAACTTCTATTAAATCACCTTTTTACTGTGTTATTGCTGTTTATGACTGAGTTTGTGCATCCGTTTGTTTGAGCTGTTTATGCCCATCTTCACTGACGCCACGTTTCCAGTAGCTGCTGATATAAATATAGTCTTTCGCTATCTCTTTTTCATTGCGAAAATACTCTCTTAGCGCGCGCATGGTATCAAATTCACACGCACACCATACTGAGCCATTCTCACCCAGCCAATTTTTCTCGATAACCGAAGTCGCCAAATTGGTGCTGCTGTCTTTCACTACCCAAGAGATCTCTATGTTCTCCGGAGCCTGTAGTGCCTGTTTGTCATCCACATGCTCAATTTCAATTACTGCATAACCTTTTGCATCACGTGGTAAACGTTTTAATTGAGCTGCAAGAGCAGGGATCGCGGTCATGTCAGCGGCTAAGAAAAACCATTTCCCATTGGGATTCAACCCTTGAGCTTTACCTGGGCCAGCGATTGAAATTGTATCACCAATGGCCGTATGCATCGCCCATCTGACTGCAAATCCGCACTGCTTATCTTCCGCTTCGTGCCGTACAAAATCGATTTCAATGCGATTGTTGGTCGCATCAAAACTTCGAATGGTATAAGTGCGCATTATTGGGCGCTGATCAGGGGTTAACCGTGACAAATCAGTGCCACCATCTTCACTAAACAACAGCTTGATATAATCGCCTTCGTTTTCAAGTGTAAAATGCTCAATTGAGTCACCCTGTAACGTAATGCGTTGCAGGGAAGGCGAAATCTGCTGACTACCCACAACCGTGAGTGGATAGAAAGAGCGTTTAGGTTCTGTTTCTTTTTTCATTATTCTCTAGATTACCGTTTTGTCTTTTGTAGGTATAACCTTAAACTGAGTGCTCAATTGATTCAATGATAATAACTATCATTTACGTTATTTTACTTTGAAGAGATGGGAATATGTAACTTTGCAGATAAAAAGCCCCATACGCATAATGGTATGAGGCTTAATAATGCTCACATTTTGCTGATGTTTAAACTTCGTTAGGTGCAACTTCTGCAAGTTCATCCCGTTCGTTCATTTTTGATGCTTCAAGCATTTTTCGAACAACCAATGAAGCGACGATGGCCACTGCTACCATCACTACGGCTAAGATCGTGAGCATTTTAAAGTAGTCGCCATAAACGCTTTGGACGATATGCTGACTGATCACTTGACCTTTTTCTAATGCGATGGAGGTTGAGAACACCGCACCCACAATGCCGCTTAAGGCGATGGCGACTGAAAAGAGGCTAACCGAAAAGTTTTCGATGTGCTTGGGAGCCACTGACAAAATGAAGGCCACTACTAAACTACCAACAATGACTTCCGCAAAAGCTTGGAAGAAGTGGATCACCAAAAAGACTTCTGGTCTGATGACAACATCAGCACCAATATTCATGACTGCCATGGTTAAAATGCCAAATGCAATGGCGGTAAAGATGAATGCAAAGCCAATTTTAGTGGCTGTTGAAAAATTAATGCCTCGCTTTTCCAGTGAAGAGAAAGTCATAGCAATGACTGGCCCAGCAACAATGCACCACAGTGGGTTCATCGCCATTGATGCTTCAGGAGCGATTGGAATTAATCCAAATAAGTCACCACGCATCGTATTAATGGTTACCATGGTCATGGAGGTCATCATTTGCCCGTAATAGACAAAGAAACAGGTGGTGAGCACCGTCATGATAAGAATAGTGCCCATTTTCAAGGTATCGGATCGATTCGCTTTAAACATCAAAAAGATGAAGTAAAAAATGGCAGCCGCACCAATGGCATAAACGATGTTTTGACCGATGCCCATATTAGAAAACATGAAGAAAACTAGCCCAACCATCGCGCATGATACTGCACAAAAGGCGAGCCAGTTTTTCACACTTACGGGAGCTTGATCAATCTCAGCTGCAGCATTCACTAATGATTTGTTAAACACAATTAAAGTGGCAAAGGCGAACGCTGCCAAAATGGCTGAGAGCATAAAACTACCGTGAAAACCGATCACTAAAACAAACATCGGGAATAAATATTGACCAAGTAGTGCCCCCACATTGTTTACCGAATAATTGACAGGGTAACAGTTTTCAAAATGTTCTTGGGAGCTAAAAGTGCGTTTATATAAACTGGGGTAAGAAGGAGACATTAATCCGCGTGCGTAGCTCGCTAAAGCGATGCCTGCTAATGCCATCGCGACGTTGGTTGTTGAGGCACCCAGCACCAGTAGTGTGTAACCAAGAGCAAAAGCGCCGTAGGCAATGGTTAATGAACGATAAGCGCCAAGGAACTTATCGGCAATAAAACCACCAGCGATCGCAAAAAGGGGGCCAATGGATGAAAATGCTCCTACCACCATCATGGTATCGGCTTCGTTATAATCCAAATCTTCTAGAAAAAAACGGGTTAGGATAACCATTACCCCGTAAAATGATAAGCCAAACATCATTTGGCAGAACATCATTGATTTATTGAGTTTATTCCACATATTAATCTCTCCATGTAGTGGATTTTTAGAGTTTATTCCTGTGGATTTTATCATCGGTAGTTATAAATAAATTGAAGCAATTATCGCAGAAACCTTACTTTATGCACGAGCATTTCTAATGCGTGGCTATCGTTTGAGTAATGTTTAAAAAGCGATTGTTTATTTTATTTTTTGACTCAAGCACTATGCACATGTAGGAGTATTTACGTGTTACCAAACCATACGTTTTAATGCTGCTGCTTTCTTGGTGTCGATTGCTATGACACAAGTTTTATGGTGGCTGGAATGGAGAGAGAAAAATAACGATGGTAGCCGAGCATCTTTATATCGTATTGGGTAAACGACTTGTTGATCAGCAATTAACATTAGAAGGGCGTAGCCGTGTTGATGGCCTCGTTAAGGCGTTACAACGTCATGACATCGATCATAGTGTCATTGCTTTATGCGGTGGGCTCACGCTAGGGCAACAGATTTCTGAAGCGAAGGCTATGTATCATTACCTTCAATCGGAGCTTACTCGGCTCAATGTGTCACTTTCGAATAACCGCATTTTGCTGGAAGAACACTCGACCAGCACAGTGGAAAATATCGAGAACGTCGCGTTAGAGCTGCAAAAAAACGGTGACATTGACACACAAAAAATACTACCTGTCACTTTCATTTCTAACGACTATCACTTGCAGCGTATTTTTGAAATTCAGCAACTAATGGATGAACAAGGGTTACTGCGAGTGCTAAAACAACGCTGTGAAATGATGGGGCTCACGCTGGCTATTTCACCGGATCTGCACGATCACCTAGCGGTGAAATACCCTTATACGCATTTAGCCGCGGAGCTGTTTCTATTGGCCGATCAATTAACGACTTACCGCGTCTACCTTGAAGGTGTTGTGGCGGGCTCATTTTTGCGCGATCTCACGCAAGTGAGAGCCATTCCTTACCAAATAGCATGTGAGGCTATTTTAGCGATCAACCATAAAATCGCAGGCAACCCAAAGTGGGTTTTTGTTCGCTGTCTTACGGATTTATTGATGCAGTGTATCAATGCCACAAAGGGGGCGTTAAGTGTCAGTGAGATTCAACCTTATCTCATTTTGTTCGACAGCAACTTAACGTTATTGAATCGATATCTTGATCCTGAAAACCCGTGCGTCGGACGCTGGTGGCGTCAGGGATAGTAACAAGCGAAATAGATGAATCAAAGAGACCCCGCAATGCGGGGTCTTTGCTTTTTAGTCAAGCGACTTATTTCCTGACCAAAAACCGTTTTGAACAAAACAACGTGTTAAGCCGTTTCTAACGTACGCTCTTTGACCACGCTTAGACGCTCGCCATAAATTGGACGTAGTGCTGCCAGTACATGGTTACGAGTTAGCATACCGACAAACTTGCCATCTTCAAGGACGGGGAGATTTTGTGGTTTGTTCACTTTCATGCTTTTTGCGCGTTCTTCTAAAGAGAGTGAGCTAAAACGAGTAGCAATACCCATGCTAGTAGTAGGGTATAACTGTTCTTTATCGATACATAAAAATTCGGCGATATCAATCAGACGGTCAGATGCATCGATGGCGATAACATCGCGGCTCATAAGATCCACCACTTTTTGCCCTTCGGTAGGGAGGTAGTCTTGGCACCATAAATCCACCATGACATCGTGAGCTGAGAAAAACCCGACCAAACGACCAGCCACATCAACCACAGGAGCACTATCGAGCTGGTTATCCAGCAACATATCAATCGCTACTGCGGTTGGCATTTCCACGCCTAGAGTTACAGGTTGGGTGTTCATAATGTCTTTAACTGTAATTGTTTTATTCATTTTCGTTTCCTTCACTGACGTAATTGTTGCTGTTTCCGTAATAGTGCTAATGTCTGCGGCTTTAAGTTGTGGACGGCGGAAAATAGACCAGTTGGCGAGACCAACCAACACAGCACCGCCGACAATATTGCCCAAAGTCACTGGGATAAGGTTTGCCACCACAAACTGATGAATATTCAAATCTGCGTAATGAGTGGCACTGATACCGATCTGCTGCCAGAAGCTCTCTGGTGCAAAGTTTTGAATCACAATGCCTAAAGGGACCATAAACATGTTGGCTACGCAGTGCTCGAAACCGCTAGAGACGAACATCGCCACAGGCAAAATTGTCATTGCGGCTTTGGTCATTGCATTGGCAGAGCTAAACGTTAACCAAATAGCAAGACAAACCAGTAAGTTACATAGCACCCCAAGAGAAAATGCTTGAACAGGTGTATGGTGCAGTTTGTGCTGCGCGATGTTCAGCGCATTCAACCCCCATTGACCATCATCCAACTGATAGAGACCAGCCCCAGTAACTAAAAGCAGTAAGAACATGGCACCAATGAAGTTACCGATATAAACCTTGCCCCAAATGGATAACATTTTGCTAAAGCTGATTTGTTTATTGGCCCAAGAAATGCTCGACAATACGGAACTGGTAAACAGTTCACCGCCACAAATCACGATTAAAATCAGCCCCATGCTAAAGGCTAAACCACCCGCTAACCGACTGAGCCCCCAACCTGCGTTAGCACTGCCTGTGGTGACAGTGATGTAGAACAAAAATGCTAAGCCGATAAAAGCACCAGCCATAATGGCAAGGCTCAGTGTCATACCGCTACTTTTCTTGGCTTTGCTTAATGCAAATTTCTCAGCTTCTGCCATCATCTCAATCGGTGAGAACAGCTGTTTATTTTCAGAGTAGGCTGCAGACATACACGCTCCCAAAGCTCAATTTCATAATTACCTCCCAAGTTCAAACAAAGCGTCATGCCTTGCTTCCCATACAGACTAACGAACGAGTCATGAAGTAGTAAAATTGATAATTTTTAGATTACTCATCAAATGAATTGATATGAATAAATGAAAGAGTAGAATGAAACCGTTTGCGCATATTAACTCCCTTGAAATTAAAGGTGTGGCGCGCAGTAGATGAAAGCTAAATAGGAAAAGCAGTGCGGTATTCACTCAAACAATTAGCAGTTTTCGATGCTGTTGCCGATAGTGGCAGCGTCAGTCAAGCTGCGGATAAATTAGCGTTAACTCAATCCGCGACCAGTATGTCGCTAGCACAATTGGAAAAAATGTTAGGTCGCCCTTTGTTTGAAAGACAAGGAAAGCAGATGGCATTGACTCATTGGGGAATGTGGCTTAGGCCGAAAGCGAAGCGTTTATTGCAAGATGCTCAGCAGATCGAAATGGGCTTTTATGATCAGCACTTGCTTAGCGGTGAAATCAGTATGGGGGCCAGCCAGACCCCTGCCGAGCACCTCGTTCCAGACCTTATCAGCATTCTTGATAACGATTTCCCAGAGATGCGTATTGAGCTTGGTGTGAAAAGCACCAAAGGGGTGATCGATGGCATCCTCGACTACAAATATGATCTTGGTATCATTGAAGGTCGATGCGATGATAACCGTATTTCCCAAGAAGTGTGGTGTCGAGATCACCTAACAGTGATAGCTTCGGCTCATCATCCTTTTGCCAAATGTAAAACGGTGAGTCTTGCACAGCTTGAACAAGCCAAATGGGTGTTAAGAGAACACGGTTCTGGCACTCGCAATATTTTTGATAGCTCGATTCACCATCTTATTTCCGATTTAGATGTGTGGCGAGAGTACGAACATGTTCCTGTGCTACGCAGTATGGTTGCGAATGGTCCTTACTTAACTTGTTTACCTTACCTCGATGTAGAACGCTTTATTGAGAATGGCCAACTTGTAGCGCTCAATGTGCCTGATCTGAATATGGAAAGAACGTTGTCGTTTATTTGGCGAGCAGATATGGCTGAAAACCCGTTGGTTGAGTGCATTAAGCGTGAAGGACTGCGCATGATGAAAGGACGACCAAGCGTACTTTAAGCTTGTTAATCTTGGTTATGATTTACTTTGTTACTTCTCAATATGGGAGTGTGATAAGTGAAGCTGTTGAGTGTTCGCATTTAGCATCATGTCACACACCCTCATCACCTAATCTAACGCTCATGCTCGATTAAAAAGCACTTCAAATGTGTTGATTTATCGTTTGCGTCAACATTTTAATGAAATAAGTGCAGTTATTGCATTTATTTCATGACTTAGGTCACTAGGCATCTGTGGTTGAAGCTTTTAATATCGGCACTTGATTTATTGATGTCGCTATAGCAACGGCTTGTTAAATGACAGGCAGATAGCGGCTAAATGAGGGCGCTATGAGCACACTATTTGCAATTTCACTAACGACAGGCATTCTTTCTGGTGTTTGGGGCTGGATAGCCGTTTCGTTAGGCTTACTATCATGGGCTGGCTTTTTAGGATGTACGAGTTATTTTGCCTCTCCAACCGAGGGTATTAAAGGTCTTGCAGAAAGTTTGATAACTAATATCAGTGGCGTTTTTTGGGCAATGGTCATTATTCATTCATCCAGTTTGGTGAGCTTGGATATTTTGGGTTACGCTGTCACTTCGGTGGTGGCATTTTTAATGTGCATTCAAGCGTCGAAAGCGTGGCTTGGTTATATCCCTGGAACCTTTATTGGCGCTTGTGCCACTTTTGCTGCTGGTGGTGATTGGCAACTGGTTGTTCCATCACTTCTATTAGGTGGCATTTTTGGCTTTGCGATGAAAACAAGTGGTATGTGGTTGCATCAACGATCTAACCAGCCAACGTTGAGCGATAGCGCAACTGTTGAAACGCGTTCTAAATCCTCAACTTGTTAATTTGTGTTTAAGACTAATGCTGGTGAAATCCGCATTGGTAAAGGTTACCCCCAATTGATCCGTATCGATTCATCAAAATTGTTGATATACCCATTCAATATAAGATTAGTCACATATAGCGAAATGGAAATGATACGAGGCACACCGTTATGTGTGCTTTTTTTATGTGTGGCCATTGGCCATCGTAATCACGCGTTTTAGTGTCCAGCGCAGCAGTACAGGAATAAAGTCCACACCTTGTTGTTCACAATGGGAAACGATGGCAAGCGCCAAATCAGGTTTCGCGTGTTTTTTCAGCACACGTGTGACCACTTTTTTCGCAGGGATTGGATGATCGTAAGGTATTTTAATCAAATCTTTGAAGAAGTGTTCAAAGCCATGAGAGTACAGAAAATGTTCGATATCTCGATCGGGAAGTTCGGTCAGGCGATGCCGTTCTTGATCACCTGTTAGCATACTGCGTACCGTTGACGAATATTTTTTGCCTGCGGGATCGCCATCAGTCACGACATGCCAGTCAATGCCAAATGCTTTCGCCACTTTAATTAAGGACTTCAGCCCAGACTGAGCAAATTCGACAATTTGTACTCCTTCGGCGGCTAGGTTATAGCCACACTGGCGAGCCAGCTCACTAAACAGCCACACCTCAGTTTCTCCTTCAACCAACAACCAGCAGCGAGCAAAAAGCACCCCTGAGCGATGAAAACGGATATGAAAACCGATACGTCGTAGTTCGTCCTTACTCAATCCACGGGAGACCATCGAATTTGCAATGGTACGGTCAGAAGTACGCACCAAACGCCGAATCGAATGAAGGGGAACAGAGCCAAGCAGATCACCACTGTTCGTTGTGAGAATTTTTTGCATGGGTAATAGTTGAAGTAAACTCCAAGCGCGTGCCAGATGAGTAGGGTGCAATCGACCTTCGGGATCTTCGATAATCAGCAGCGGCCTAGCGCAACGTCGTAGGTCAGTTGGGCCTTTGGCTTGCAGATAAGCATTGAGTAAGCCCATCAACAGCAAACGAGTTTGCTTATTTTTAGTCTCTTCAACAAATTGGCTTATGTTTTTATCGGCGGTTGGGCTGGAATAGACTAAACTGTCACGTTGCTGTCTTGGGTTTTTACGTGTCTGACTTTTGAATGAAAAATAGTGATCAACTAATACATTCATTGAGTTAAGGCTACTTCTCATTTCGCCTTTGTTGACATGCCCAGGGATGGCCAGTAAACGACGACAGGTATTATCAATGCGTTTTTCGGCGCGAGAATTTTTACCGTTACCATTAACGAAAGGTCGCTCGAAACGTCGTGAATCTTTCAAACGGATCACTGGGTGTAAGCTCATCAGCTCTTGTGCTAATTTTTCGGAATGATGCAGCGGTAGTGGATTGCCTTCGAGGTCTAAAAACAGGTAGCGAGTGGTAATATCATATCGCTCACGAGTGGCACTGATGCGATAGAATATCCGTTTCGTACCCGTTTCATCTTCAACCCAAATCGGCCTCAGCTTACGATAACGGCCGGATCGAGATTCATTTTTGTCTGTAGAAACAAAGCTTAAGACAATTTGTAAATGCTGAGTTTGAGGATGAGCGATAGAGTAATCGACGTGGAAATCTTGCATTTCAAATTGATAAGGTACACCGTTGGCTGGTAGCACTACTGATAAGGCGTCCAACAATGAGGACTTACCCCAAGTATTTTCACCGATCAATGTGGTGAGTTCATCAAAAGCGAGCGATAAACGTTTGATTCCTCTGAATCCGGAAATTTCAATTCGCTCTAGATGCATAGGCAGACTCCTTTTATAACTCAACAAGTTAGCTTCTCGCTGAGTCTGTTTTTCTTTAAGCATAATGGAAATTATGCAGATAAGTAGGCTGCTGGCTCACATATCAAGTGTTTATGTAGGGTCAGCCGAATGAGACAAAGGCTACAAAGCGTGATGAGGTTGACTTAGCGTAATTATATTTTCAAACTCGTTTCATAAAAGTCACGATTCTGTCATGATTCTTCAGCTAGGATAGAGTGGAAAAAGAAGAGAAAGATAAATGATGCATAAAAAGAATAGACCAGCATCAATTATGCTGGCACACATTAATGACACTCACTCATATTTTGAACCGACATCGCTGCAATTGACTCTCCACATCCAACAGCAGACTTTAACACCGTATGTAAGCGCTGGCGGCTTTGCACGAATTGCAACCCGAGTTCAGCAATTGAAAGAAGATGCGGCGCGTATGAAGCGAGCCTTTGTATTTTTACACGCTGGGGACTGTTTCCAAGGCACGCTCTATTTCTCGCTATTTAAAGGTAAAGCCAATGCGGACATGCTCAACGCATTGAATCTTGATGCGATGGCATTAGGCAATCACGAACTGGATATGGGTAATGAACCCGTTGCCCATTTTGTTAAACGTATTCAATTCCCATTGCTAGCTGGCAATTGGGATCTCTCCAATGAAAGATCGAATAAGCCTTTTCCAATAGCCGGTAGCCCGCAAGTGATAAGTTATCAACCTCAAGGTAAATACGCTCGCTGGATAGAAAAACAGGCTGGTGATGAAACGGTTGCAATTTTCGGCTTGTCACTCGATAAAATGGCTGATATTGCCAACCCAGATCTCGATACTCCATTTATTAACGCTATCCAAACGGCGAAAAATACGGTTGCTGAAATACGCGCTAAAGGGATCAACAAAATTATTCTACTTAGCCATTTAGGTTATGAAGCGGACATTGAGCTCGCACAGCAAGTGGAAGGTATTAGTGTTGTCGTCGGCGGGCATAGTCACCGATTACAAGGCGATTTTAGTGCACTAGGGCTGATAAAAGATGACGAGTATGGTTTAAGAATTAATGACACTTATGTCGTCCAATCCGGTTATCATTCTTTGAGCTTAGGTCATTGTTATATCGACTTTTCAGCCGATGGCAAAGTGGACAAATTTCAAGGTCGTAATGAACTGTTACTGGGCCGTCGACTGTTTCTTGATGCCAGCATGAGCAAAGCGGGCACCGATAACACCCATTTAGCGGCGTGCGAATTTTTAAGCCAACACCCTAATGTGGTGGTGTGTAAGAAAGATCCGCAGGTCCAAGGAATATTGATCGATAAATACATGCCGCGAGTACGTCAGCTGCAACAAAATATTATCGCACATGCTGATCGTTTCTTAAGACACGTCAGAATTCCTGATGAAACTGGGCCGAGTGAGTTGGCTCCTTTGGTGGCTCAATCATTCGTCTATGCCATGCGGCAAAGAGGGCACCCCGTGCAGTTTGCAATACATAACGCTGGTGGAGTCAGAAACTCGCTCAACGCCGGACAAGTTTCGGTGGCAGACATTGCCGGAAATTTATTGCCTTTTGCCGTTCCTATCGGTGTCTACCGAGTGCAGGGAGAAACCTTAATTGAGATGCTTGAAGGGGCGATTAATAATGCGCTGGGCAATGGGGTCGACGGCACAGGTTCTGGCAGTTATCCTTACACCCACAATCTCTCTTTTACTTATGCCGCCGATCGGCCAGTAGGACAACGCATCACAAATGTGTTGTTATTTGATGAGCAAAAAGGTTGGCAACCAATTGATCTTAATAGTTATTATTGTGGAACCTCTTCGGCCTATACCATGAAAGGCAAAGAGGGATATGATGCGATACTGAAAATGCAGGGAGAAGGTTTTGTTTCGAATGTGTCAATGGCCGATGCGTTTATTGAACTGCTGACGGAAAAACCTGAAATACTTAACCACACAGGAACTCAACCCCAACATCATTATCAGTAACTCGGTTTGACATAAATTTACTGGCATAGACTTTGCTTTTTAACTTTCAGTCTTAACGCATCTTCAACCCGATGAAGGTGCATGAAGATGTGAAAGGGGAAAGTATAATGTGGATTAGAGATTGGTTAGATGCTGCTGTCGTCGTTGCTTGGGTCAGTGCATGGACTGTATTGGTGTATTTATTACCACTGGCAGGCGTATAAAAATCTAAGCTAAAAAGGAGCATGAATGGCTCCTTTTTTTGATCATGGCTATGGACCTTTGCAACCAATAGGCATAGAATCCGCGCTGATTGGGGAGTAGTCGCCTTTGTTTACTTATCGTCAGCTCGTTAAGCGCATGCTTATCCGGTAAGTATAAATAGCCTTCCGTTAAAAACGGAATGTTTATTTCGACGAGACCAACGCATTCAGCTCTGTTCATTATGAACAGCGGTTTTTGTTTGCGGAAGGTTTCGATCGGTTAATCCCATCTTATCCTTCCGCCTTTGGAGGATATATGACCCCAACAACCTATCTCAGCTTTGCAATTCTGACTCTATTTCTTGTTGTTATCGATATTTGGCAAACCCGTGGCGGTAAAGTCACTATCACTAAAGCTGCCGTTTGGAGCGTGATTTGGTTTATGCTGGCGTTTGCATTCGCCGCGAGTATCTATTTCTTTTGGGAGAGTTACGCACCAGCCAGTTCATACAGTGCCGAAAAGGCGACGATCTCATTTATTACTGGTTACTTGCTAGAAAAATCGTTAAGTGTTGATAACTTATTCGTCTTTGCGATTATTTTTCATCAATACGCAGTCCCAGAGCATTTACGCCCGCGGGCTCTATTGTGGGGAGTGATCGGCGCTTTGTGTTTACGAGCGGTAATGATTGTGGTTGGCGCACAGCTGCTCGAGCAATATCATTGGTTACTTTATGTGTTTGCGCTATTTCTTATGTGGACTGGTATTCAACTTGCACGCGAGAAAGGCGATGAACAGCTAAACCCAATGCCGGAGAAACTGATTCGACGCTGGTTCAATGTGACGGATCATTACGAAGGGAATGCTTTGGTTGTGAGCCGCAATAAGCAATGGTTTGTGACTCCAATGATGATTGTGATTGGCGTGATTGCTTTTATGGATGTCATGTTCGCATTAGATTCAATACCGGCTATTTTTGCCGTGACCCGCGAACCCTTTTTAGTGTTAGCAGCGAACGTGTTTGCGTTACTTGGTTTGCGATCTTTGTACTTTGTGTTGCAAGGGATGATGGATAAGTTTATTTACCTAAAACCAGCGCTTTCCTTCATCATGATCTTCATTGGTATTAAGATGATGCTAGTCGGTTCTGCGTGGGAAATTCCGACACCAGTCTCACTGGGTGTACTGTTAGTCACTATGATTATTGCGGTGTTGGCTTCTGTCTATAAGCAGAGAAGTCCATTACCTGCTACTCATAAGTCATAATATAAGTAAACGGAGGTAAGTGTTTGACAATACTTACCTCTCTCTTTTATTTATCCTTTATCTAGCCGACGATAAAAACATTAATGTGAAAATTTTGTAAATAACCGGTGTTTTTGTTTTTCATTGCGATTTAAATTCACCAAATCAAACTTAATGTGAATAAGTAGTCGATTATCGTGGATAATAAAAGTATGCATTGTTATGAGGTTGTTTCATTAGAATAACTAATTTGAATGTGGAAAATTTGTCATTTTTTAACCAAAAAAATATCACCTAGAATTCATTTCAACAAAGTAAGTTACCGAATTAACAGAGAGGCTATCATGGCACAAGCAATGAATATGGGTACGATTACAGCACCTACCTCTATGGATAAAAAAACCTACGCGGTTAACTTCAAAGGATTGATTGCACATTTAGTTGATATTCTGTTTGTCGACCACAACGAACCTCGCAGCTACTACGCGAATAATTTGTCTGGTCACATGCAGAAAGATATCGGTTTATACCGTTAATTCAATGTGTAGAGATGTAAAAGCCGACGGATTAAATAGTCGGCTTTTTTGTATTTAAAATTTACTAGTTTCACTGCTCATGAAAACAACGGTTTCCGAAAAACAAAGGCGCAAACTAAGTTGCGCCTTTATTTTATTCGTCAATGGCTATTATTTTTTGCGACAGTATTCAGCAATGATATACATCGATTGGCCATTAGCTTTACCAGAGATCAACTTAGGATCGTCGCTTAAACTGATACCGCGAACCACAGTACCCTGTTTAATGACTTGGCTTGAGCCTTTGATAGGGAGATCTTTAATGATGGTTACGTCGTCGCCTTTTTTCAGTTCTACGCCATTCACATCACGAGGCTTTTCTGCATCATCATCCATACCAATTTCAGCCCATTTTGCAGCTTCTTCTTCAAGATACATCATATCAAGTAGGTCTTGAGCCCAACCTTCAGTGGCCGCAAGGCGCTTAAGTTGACGCCACGCCAGTACTTGAACGGGTTGCTCTTGGCTCCACATGCTGTCGTTCAAACAACGCCAATGGTTCACATCTACTGTTTCTGGGTTCTCAATTTGGCCTTTGCAGACATCACACAACATAACGGCATGGTCAACAGTAACCATAGTGTGTGGCGCTACCACAAATGGAGCTAATGGAGATTCTGATGAACAAAGCTCACATTTTGATTGGCTGCGTTCAAGTAAAGTTGCTTCAGTAGACATAGTACCCACCTTGTAAAAATATGTAAGCGCGTATTATCCACGTTACGACTGGAATTAAAAGGGGAGATGGCAAAAAGCTTGGTATTCGTGAGGGAATTGAACTAAGTCATCTTCAATAGTAAGAAAATGGGCATCGTGCTTTACGCTGTTATTGCCCAAAGGCATAATGAACGCCGTTTTTATGTTTGTATGTAGGTATCACTGTGGAACTCCTTTCCGCTCCATTTTTAGGAAAATCACTTCGTCTCGAAGGTTCAATGTCAGGCTGGCAGCAACTCTATTGGGATAATCAAGTGGTCGCGCAATGCGATGCGACAGGGAATATCGAGGCGACAACGACCCATAGATTTCAGTTGTTAAGTGGTGAAACGCCGATCCAATGTGAACTAAATGTCGAGCTGAGTTGGCAACCTTTTAAACTGAGTTATCAGGCATTGGTGAATGGTGACATTGTCACGCAGGGCGAGCGTTCAGAAAAAGACATTGAAAAACAAACACCATATAGCCCGCCAAAGCCGGAGCGACGTTTTAGCCTTATTGGTCTAGTCTCACTTGGTATGAAAGCACTGAAAAGTGCCAAGCTGATTAAAGTTGTTCTGGCGTCAGCAAGTATCGCAGCCTATTCGTGGTTATTTTCCTTCCAGTTTGCTATGGCGCTTATTGCCTGTTTGGTGTTCCATGAATTTGGCCATATCAAAGCGATGAAGTATTTTGGTATGAAGACTAAAGGCATTTATCTCATTCCATTTCTTGGTGGTTTGGCATTAAGTGATGAAAAAATCAATACACGTTGGCAAGATGTAGTGATCTCAATTATGGGGCCATTTTTTGGTTTGCTTCTCTCGGTTGTGCTGGTTGTCGTTTATTGGATAACGGGAGAGATATTTTTTGCCGGCCTTGCTGTTTTTAATGCCTTTCTCAATCTCTTCAATCTATTGCCTATATTGCCGCTTGATGGTGGTCACGTGTTAAAAAGCATCAGCTTTTCTATGAACAGCACTTTGGGGATTGCGTTGTGTGCCCTTGCGGCGATCGCTGGTGTCATTTTGAGCTATTGGCTTGGATTAACCTTGTTCGGCTTTTTATTAATTATGGGCAGTATTGAAATTGTGATGGAATGGAAGCAGCGTCATCAAAGTCATTTGCTACCTCTGAATCGATATGGACAAATTGTAGCTTCACTTTGGTATGTCAGTTTAGTGGCTGCGCTTATCGCTATTATTTGGGGTTTTGCAACGACAGGGGATGAGCTGCTACAACTGCCATTACGCATTTTAGGTACTTGAGTCGGTACGTTGACACTTGTAAGCCATGTATCAGAGCACTTTTTGTGCTCATCTTTAAGTGCAAAGATGACATCTTTGTATTAAGAGGCTTTTTAGTACCGATAAACTGCTAATGACAACACTGCAGTTAATATTTATGAGCGATCGGATCTGTCTCGAAAATGTGTAGTTGGCAGGATCTCAATCGCTGGAACTGACTGATTACTCGCTGCAAGTTGTTCCTGTTTAAGTATAGAATGAATCATCTTTTACGATGAATGAGACAAAAAAGCATGGATATTTGGAAGAAGCCTATCGATTTAATAACGTTAAACGCCACCTCCAAAAACACCTTGATAGAGCATCTCAATATTATTTATACCGATTATACTAATCACTCTTTGTCTGCGACCATGCCTGTTTGTCACTTTACCCATCAGCCGCTTGGTATGCTGCATGGTGGCGCCTCGGTGGTACTTGCGGAAACCCTAGGTTCAGTTGCCGCGAATTTCAGTGTGGATCAAGAACACTATTGTGTAGGGTTAGACATTAATGCTAATCATGTTCGCGCCATGCGAGAGGGGATGGTTATAGGAACAGCGACACCTATCCATCTTGGTATTTCAACGCAAGTATGGCAAATCAATATCACTGATGAGCGCGAACGTTTGGTGTGCACCAGCCGTTTGACGGTCGCAGTACAAAAAATTCGTAACCGTTCTCAAGCTATCAAGGTTAATTTATAAAATGGTGATTGAATTTTCAGGTGGAAAAATCATCGTAACACCCCATGAATTAGTGGTACGAGTATTGGGTGATCTCGCCATCACGCTACAAGCCCAAGCCGATGCTGTTCAGCTCATTGGGAGAGGGGCGAATGTCATCTCTGTAAATTGCTCAGAAAGTAAATGGTCGATTAAGTTGGACAACGAAGAGCAAATTCAGCAACTTTCTCAACAACTCGGCTGTAATATTCTTTAAACAGTGATTAAGACTATTGCATAACCAATATAAAATGAGGAAACTATCTCTGTTTTTTATAAACTGAGATTTCCTCTTTATGAGTAGCCCACGACTTCGCGTTCAATTTGAATCCTTATTTGAGCACTTTAACGGCCAAGATGTTGGTGTCCAGCTAGAAGAGATCACCGAGATCCTTTTCTGCACACGCCGTAATGCGCGTATTGTTCTAAATAAAATGGAGGATGAAGGCTGGATAGAATGGCGTCCTGCGGCGGGGCGTGGAAAATTATCCGATCTCATTTTTAAACGTAGTCGCAGTGATGTCAGTGAAAACCTTGCGCGTCGATACTTGGATGAAGGTAAAATTGGCCATGCATTTTCAGTACTGGATCAAGATGCTGCGAAACTGACGCAAGTGATCCAAAGCTATCTTGGTGTTCAGCATCAAGAAGGTCTGCAAGTCATACGGTTGCCTTATTATCGCCCGCTTTCAATGCTAAACCCGCTAAAATCCATGCGTCGATCTGAGCAACATATCGTAATGCAAATTTTTAGTGGGCTAACGCGGCTAGATGAATATGAACAGCTGCAGCCAGATCTCGCTCATACATGGGAATCGGTGACAGCAACACATTGGCGTTTTTATCTTCGCCCAGGGGTTCGTTTCCACAATGGTGATTTGCTTACCACCGACGGTGTTATCCAAAGTTTGTGGGAATTGCGATTTCTGAACTTATTCTCCCATCTTGATAGGATCAGCTCGCCCTCCAACTGGGTTATCGATATCTTTTTACAAAAAGCGGATAGTCGCTTACCGCTTCTTTTATCTGAGTCATGTGCCAAGATTTTACTACCAGAGTCCAATCGTAGTGATAATTTTGATTTAATGCCGATTGGTACTGGCCCTTACAAAGTCATTTTAAATGATGAAAAACGCTTAGTTTTGCAAGCGTTTGATGGATATTTTGGATTTAGGCCTTTGTTAGACCGGGTCGAAGTGTGGGTGATTGACGAAGTACATTCTTCGATGGTTTTTCCTAGCTTATCGCATCCGATAAAAACAAAGCGAGGTTCATTTACAGAAGACGTGGATCTTGATCCCGGCTGTACTTACTTGTTACTCAATCGAAAAAATGGCGTCGCCGCGGATGTAAATTGGGCTCGCTACCTTACCAATAAGCTCAGTACTCTCAACCTATTTCGTCAATTACCAGAAGACAAAGTGGTCGAGTTGGGGGTGTTACCTGCTTATGGCCTGAAACCGGGCTGGTATCATCAGTCATCGGGAGATGTTGCCGCTACACCGCCGGGCGAGCGTTCGATCACCATTGCATATCATGCTCAACATCCTATGTTTCCAAGCTTAGTGAAAACAATACAACAGCTGTTAAAAGAAGATGGGATTTCGGTGGAGCTTGTTAAATATGATTTGACGGTTGAAGACACCGATGCTGTCGATGTTTGGGTCAAACCGATGGGAATTGCCAACCATAGAGAAGATGCGTTAGCAGGATGGTTACTTGATTACAGTGATATCGAGCATTTAAGCCGCGCTGAAGATTTTTCGTATTGGTGCCAGTTAGTGGATGAATGGCGCGCTGATCCAAATGCCATATTTCCGGCCAAAGAGATTGGCAAGTCTTTGATAGAAAAACAGCAAGTTATCCCGATGTTCCACTGTTGGTTAGGGATAAGCAAAGATCAATGTGGTGCATTACAAAACGCGAAATGCAACGCGTTAGGCTGGTTTGATTTTAGCAATGTTTGGGTTAAACCAGAGTTATAACAAATTACAGTGATACCCAAACGACTTGAAGTTAAGTCGGCGGCTTGTCACTGGCCGATAAAATAAGCTAAGACTAAACAGTAGAATCTAAATTATCCGTTGTTGCCGTCATTTCTGGCGGCAACAAGTATCAGGAGCTATGACGTTGGTTTGATTACGCCGCAGCTAACAATTTTTGCTGATGAGCCAAGTATTCATCGTACGTTCCTTGGAAGTAGACCAACTGTTTGTTTTTCACATCAATGATCGAAGTGGCCAGCGAAGAGACAAACTCGCGATCGTGGCTAACAAAAATCAGTGTCCCCGTGTAGGACTTTAGCGCGTTATTGAGCGCCTCAATCGCTTCCATATCCATGTGGTTGGTTGGCTCGTCCATGATCAGCACGTTGATATCTTGCATCATTAGTTTGCCAAATAGCAGACGGTTCTTCTCACCACCCGAGCAGTTTCTTGCTTTCTTATTCACATCATCAGCTGTAAAGAGTAGTCGGCCAAGAATGGCACGCACCATCAAATCATCATGTTTTACGGTGCGCCACTGCGAGATCCAATCAAAGATAGTCAGATCGTTATCAAAATCGACAGTACTGTCTTGAGGGCAATAGCCAATTGAGGCATTCTCAGACCATTTCACCACACCTTGGTTGGCCTGAAGCTCTTTGACTAAGCAGCGTAGAAAGGTCGTTTTACCGACGCCGTTTTCACCAATTACCGCCAAACGCGAGCCCGCCTCAAGCAGCAGATTACCACCGTTGAAGAGCTGTTCATCGTCAAAAGCGTGGCCGAGATTTTGTAGTTCAAGTGCAAGGCGATGCAGTTTCTTACCTTCACCAAAATCAATCGAAGGACTGATGCGGCTTGAGGATTTCACTTCATCAAGCTTGATCTTGTCCATTTTTTTTGCGCGTGAGCTAGCCTGTTTTGCTTTTGAAGCATTGGCACCAAAGCGGTTAACGAAGTCTTGCAGTTCGTTGATCTCAGCCGCTTTTTTCGCGTTGCCAGAGAGTAACTGCTCTCGAATCAAGCTTGACGCTTCAAGAAAATACTCATAATTACCCGGATAAATACGCAGTTCACCGTAATCAATATCAGCCATATGGGTACACACTGAGTTCAAAAAGTGACGGTCATGGGAAATAATAATCATGGTGCATTTACGCTGATTAAGTTCTTCAGCCAACCAACCAATAGTGTGGATGTCTAAGTTGTTGGTTGGCTCATCGAGCAGCAAAATATCTGGGTTGGCAAACAAGGCTTGCGCCAACAAAACGCGCAGTTTCCAACCAGGAGCCACTTGTTGCATCAAGCCAAAATGAAACGATTCCTCAATTCCCGCTTTTAACAAAATATCACCCGCGCGACTTTCGGCGGTGTAACCATCCATTTCAGCGTATTCGCTCTCAAGCTCGGCGACTTTCATGCCGTCGGCTTCGCTCATCTCGGCTAATGAATAAATGCGGTCACGCTCTTGCTTGATCTCCCATAGTTTACGGTCACCCATAATCACGGCATCAATTACCGTGTATTGTTCGAAAGCAAACTGATCTTGGCTCAGCACACCCAATTTTAGCCCTGGTGTAATGGAGACGTTGCCTGAGCTGGGAGTTAACGCGCCACTCAAGATCTTCATGAACGTCGATTTACCACAGCCGTTAGCGCCAATCAAACCGTAGCGATTGCCGTTACCGAATTTTGCAGAAATGTTTTCAAATAAAGGCTCAGCGCCAAATTGCATGGTGATATTTGCGGTAGAGATCAAGAGAGTTTTCCTAGGTATTCAGTTTAGCGAATCAGTGATGTGCAGACGCCAAATCAGCAGAACATAAACAATGGTTAAATAGGCGGCGAATTATACAGAGTTATTACAAAAAGAACAGATGTGAGAGATAGCTCACAGACGGAAATTGCTCAACGTCGAATTGCCTATCGTTATTGGGGAGAAATGGGTGAATAAAAAACACGCTTCACCACATTTTACAGAATGCAGACTAGTATATGTGCATTCACTTTTATCATTAAAGGGATTTTAACAAGGTGCCACCAGCTCACTGTAGCCCGTTTGATTATCAAATTCTCGCTCAAACACTAAGTCAGGGTAGGAATGTAAAATCAGCTCTGCGGTAGTATTGACAAGACAACCATCTAAAAGATGACCACCGATCACTTTGCCTGTTTTATCTGCAACCGCAATGTGCAAGTGTTGATGAGATGCGGTTAGCGTGCCTATCAAAGAGACAATTTCAAATGCATCAACAAGGTGTAGCTCTGAAGAGCCATCAGCGAGGCGGATGCGCACTTCAGATAGGCACCCGACACAAGAAGCGATGTTACCCGCTTGTATATTCTCTTGCTTTATCAACGCGGCAATGGATTGCTTTAAATCGTGGCCTTTTATTAAGCGAGACACTGTCACTTTTATCATAGAGAATTTGTTATAAAATTATGGTTATGTTTAGTTTATCGTACATGAGAGTTTACGTCTAAAGAGATTACTGCTTATATACCCTTGTTGATGCACAAAGTGGCAATTTTGCTATTTGCTTAAATCCGTTGAGCAACGTCCATCATTTCACCGAGGAGCCTAAGAATGATTGAACTGTACACCGCCGCAACGCCGAATGGTCAGAAAATCTCCATTGCATTAGAAGAAATGGGGCTGCCATACAAGGTCAACGCTTTTGATCTTTCAACCAATCAGCAAAAAGAGCCTGAGTTTACGGCCATCAATCCGAATGGACGTATTCCCGCAATTGTAGATAAAGATAACGATGATTTTCCAGTATTTGAATCTGGGGCAATTTTGCTTTACTTAGCAGAAAAAACGGGAAAATTTTTGCCCGTAGATCCGAAAGCCCGCTCTCAAGTGATCCAATGGTTAATGTTTCAAATGGGAGGCGTAGGGCCGATGATGGGGCAAGCTAATGTCTTCTTTCGTTACTTTCCAGAAAAAATACAACCTGCCATTGATCGTTACCAAAAAGAAGGGCGACGTCTATTTGAAGTCATGGATAGCCAATTAGAGCATCACCGTTATCTTGCGGGTGATGAATACACCATCGCCGATATCGCAACATGGCCATGGGTGAGAATTTACGAATGGAGTGGCATTAATATTGACGGGCTTGAGCACCTACAACGTTGGTTGGCGGAAATCGCGCAACGCCCTGCAGTGATTAAGGGGCTTACCGTGCCACCACCAAGTCAAGAAAGCGATGAACAGCGAGCGGAACGCATTCAGAAAATGGTGACAAGGTAACCTGAGTGATGTGTGTATGACAAAACGGTGGGCTTATAAGTTCAGTTGAAGTATTTAACAGTGGTTCCTAATTTGTGCATTTAGCATTACACTGCGTGCAAATTCGTGATAAGAAAAGCGTAATGATTAACGATAAAGACACATTAGAAAACGAAGAAATTGAAATAGAGGCGATTGGTATTGAAGTTTCGTCGCAACCTATTGAGCTTTATAAGGTGTTAAAGATTGCTAACCTAGTGGATGGTGGCGGGCAAGCAAAATTCCTGATTAGCGATGGTTACGTGGCAGTCAATGGAGAACTTGAAACTCGAAAACGACGTAAAATGTACAATGGGGATTTTCTTGAATTTAACCAGGAGTACTACGTTGTATTGTGTGATCAACCCGTGACTGAAGTACCTGAAACTGATGTGACGTCGGTAGTGGCAGCAACAAATGTGCCTAAGCCGAAGCAAAAGGCGTCAAAAACCAAACCGGCTAGAAATAAGCCGACGACCACAAAGAAAGAGAAGTCCGATGCACCTAACAGCAAAGATGCTGAAAGTGGCCGTAACTCAATAGACTTTTTCTAATTTTCTGTTTTTTAATGATCTGATAAATAGACGGGAGCGATATGGCTCCCGTCTTTTACTCAGCGCCATTCGTCATTTGTTGTCGAACCGCTATTTAACCCATTAGGATCATCATCAAAAGGGTGTTGTGCCTTATACAGTAACACTTCCAACTGATGTTCTAACTGATTGACTGTCTCATAGTCACCTTCAGAACAGGCTACATAAATTTGTTGTTCTAGTGCTTCAATGCTGTCGCGTATGGTCATTTGGCACCTCTCATCTCACCCATTAAAGGTGACTTTTATCTGTTTTCAAATCTATTGTAGTCAAGTAAACCAGATTCGACAGGTTGATTTTTTCGATACCATGCATGAACTTTATCGCTGAACGGCCAAAACTTCGAAGAACTGCGGCGAATGGCGAACCTATCGAGCAACTTAACGTAGTCCTGCTCATTTTGCATTTTACTCAATAGCATCACCAATTCTGCGATCTCGTGTTCATGCAGTGACAAGTAAGCAGAAGGGTAACTGCCAATGACACCTCTCACTAGAGTCAAATCATCATTCGCTGGGTCACGGTTGCTTTGTTCATCAAATAGACTTGAAATATTGAGATGGGCGTTATTGTGTAACAAAGTAAACAGTTGATCCTCTCCGTTTTCAGCCGTGATCATCAACATCATAATTTGTGGCACAGCCAGCAACCCTTCGCCTTTGATCTTATTAATGCTATTTAACATCTGTTCACTGCGCTTTGAAAAACCAGTGTCAATTATCGAATAACGATTTGATAACACAGGTTGAAGCTCAGACTTCAAAAGATCAAACAACTCAGATTTTGGATCTTGCGTGTGGTAAACAATACTGGTCGGTTGATCAAAAGGGGCAACGTTACGTTGCAAAAAGTCACTGAGTTGAGTGCTTTGATTTTGATACCAACTTGACTGCTCTTGGTGCCTTATCTCTCTAGGCAGCAGAGAGACAAAATTACTTTCACCTTCAAGACGTAGAAAATCCATAAACATGCGAGTAATGAGCTGGTGGCCGAAATTGCCGTAAACATCAAAACCCGCCACCAGTAAATAATGGATTCTTTCTAGTAGGGCATAGTCTAAAACCCATGCTGTTTTGGGTTTTTCTCCCACCAAACCTTGCACTACCGATGCACTATCGAAATGCCTAAAAATAGTCAGTGCCGCATTCGGGTTATAGCCATCACCCATCCACAGTACATCCGTGGTTAAGTTCTCGCCATTTTTGAACCACTGATTAGTAAATTCAGACTTTGCTTTCAAATAACGTGCTTGTTGATGCGCATAACGGACCCAATGAGTAATAGGCAACGTGTTACTTTCCAACTCGCTTGGCAGTTTTAGATTCGCGGCTTGCGAGCGATAAAATTGATTCACTTCGGGTAAATCAGCTTTCTCTGGGTCTAGAAAGAACACCCAAAAATGGTCGTTAATAACATTCAGGGCTAGCTGGCCACGACACACTGGCCCTTTGATGAAAGCCATTATGGTGTTTTGAGCATTGTCTAACATAAATCGAAAGCGTGCTTTAACCGGAAGGGCATCAAATGCCGTCATCGGATTGGCGGCAACTTCAATATCATAGCTAGGCAAAACCGAGACTTGATAATTAGGCCGAATGAACCATGCCTGCCAATCATCTAGACGTTTTTTATTCAACGCATAGGGTAAATGAGTTTTATCTACGATACTGCCTTGCTCAGGGATCAAACGGTAGTAGACGCGTTCTACACCAGGATTATCGTAAGGACGCCTTGTCGCAATTCGGTTAACAGGCTCGCCCGGGGGCGTTGTCGAACGTATCAAAGTGAAAAATCTAGGCTGACCAGCAAGTTCAGAAAAATAAAGGTGAGAAAGAAAAAGATGCTCGTAGATATAACGAGCCATTAACTGATTCTTTGCTGTACCTTTATTTAAAAAGTTTTCGTATTGCGCAACCGATTTCTCCTGATCAGAAGTGAGCGGAATATGGCCATTCATGATTGCGCCATCTCTGAGCCACGTGAGTAGCGTATTGTATTCAAGAGGGCTAAGATTTGGCATGCCATAAGGCATTCCCCACGTTGGGTGATCTTGTTTGTACTGTCCGTACTCTTCAATTGTTGGACAAACTTGTTCGCGATCTATCGAAAAATCAAAACCTTTTAGCTGATCTTGTTCTGGTAACGGATGTTCCTCTTTTTGCATTAATAATTTCGCGACTAATCCTGCTTCTAGATTCGCGGTAGGCGTTTGAGATCTCTCGTTCAGCACAGGATGAAAACCAAAATCTCGCCACTGCTCTGTGTATTGTGCATCTTCAAACAAACGGGTAGGAGCCGACGCCGTCAGACGCGTACCATGATAAACCAACGCTTTACTGGCTCCACGATCAATCCCTTCAACTGAAGACATTTTTAGCTGGCAGGGCGCATCATAACAGGCGTGACAGACCACGCAGCGCTGATCGATGATGGGTTTAACATCATTTAAAAAGAAAGAGGCTTCTTTTGAATCTACTGGCGATTGTCTTGATTGAACGCTTGCTTCACCAAACAGTTGGTCATAGTTCAAGCCCGCATACATTGCACATCCTGAAAAAAACACGATGCTAAGAATAATAAGTCGATGAAAAGACATAACATGAGAAATTTAGGAATATTTGTCCCAATTAAAGCAAAGATTAACAAAATGCACCACAAAACGATGAAAATAGCATATTAGGGATGATAAATCGCCCGAGTGGAATAAACTCCACAACTGAACGCACAATGCTCAATTTAGGGTTATAAGACGAGTATACGGTAGACTCGCATTGGCTATACGCATTTAATAAACCCATTGAACCCGCTATAGTTAAACGAAGAAAATTTTGAGGAGTCAAAGGATGAAACTCTCGATATCAGGGAAGTTGCAATTAAGTTTTTTATTGCTGGTGGTGCTTCTTATCATTTCGACCTTTTTTACCTATCGCAGTATTACGCAAGTCGAAACTCACACCAATTCATTGCTGCAAACGGATCTGCCAACCGTGAATACTAGCCGAAATATTCAGCAGTCGATGCAAGAGGTTATTTCAACGTTACGCGCCTATTTATTGGTGGGTTCTCAAAGTGCAGTGGGTGCAACGCAACTGACAAAACTTGAAACTATTATTGGACAGATGGACAAAACGGTACCGGTGTTAGAAACGCTGATTCTCAGTGAGCAATACACCGCGATCATAAGCGAATGGGCAGCAATCAAAGCGCATATCCAAGGCATCGTATTACTGAGCCAAAGTGAGGATAATTTACCTGCCCACACATTATTCATTAACGAGGCCGCCCCCATAGCAGAAGTTGCCCTTGACCAGTTACAAGGGCTGATTAACGACGAGTCGACTAACAAAGAAGGAGGGGAGCGGAAACGTCTCTTTAAATTGTATGCTGACAGCTATAATTCGTTAGCTAATGCACTGGCATCGTTGCGAGATTTCTTACTGTATGCGAAGCCTGAACATCTCGAAAAATATCAAGACCTAATTAACTCTCACAACCAATCTGTTGCTGAAATTGTGGAAAAGTCCTCTTTGCTATCCGATGATGAACAGAGTCTGTGGTCATTATTTAATGAGATGCAGCAGCTTTATTTCCCACTCGCACAGCAGGTGATTGCAATACGCCAATCTGAGCAATGGAACGGCGTCAACCAAAAAATGGCCACACAACTTATGCCTGCCGTAGATAAAATGACTAACCGTCTTGAAGATGTTATCGCCACTCAACAATCAAAAGCAGAGCAAAGTGGTGAAAGGATGAGTCGTAGCATTAGTAATGTGATTAACGTGTTATTTATCATGATTGCCGTGACTGTTTCAGTTGCTGTTTTGCTTTCCAATTACTTAGGTAAGAATATCGGCCGCAGAGTGAGTCGAATCGGAAAGAGAGCCGAAATCATTGCGGCAGGAGATGTCTCTCAACCAGCACTTTTGTGTGAAGGTAGCGACGAGCTCTCTCAGCTTACCGCCGCGATAAACAATATGAACAACTCACTGCGAACGATCGTTCAGGGAGTCAGTACCAAAGCGCAACAGGTCAGTCAAAACATGGATGAGCTTCTGAACTATAACTCAAACACTCGGCAGCAAGTACAGCAGCAGCGAGCAAGTATTGAGCAGGTTACAGTACGTTTGAGCGATGTGGCGCAGTATTCTATGGCGACCGCAGAAAAAGCTGAACAATCTACGCAATCTCTTTTGTTATCACAAAATGAGCTCAAAGAGGGAGCCTCGGCGCTAGAACAAAATAGAAAAAGTATTGATAAGCTTGATCAAACCATACAAAAGGCAACGCAATTGGTGCTCGATCTTAGTCGAGAAAGCGAATCGATTGGGCGTGTGACCGAAGTAATAGAGGGATTAGCGGAACAAACTAACCTTCTGGCCTTAAATGCGGCGATTGAGGCCGCAAGAGCCGGAGAATATGGACGAGGCTTTGCTGTGGTAGCGGATGAAGTTAGGTTGCTGGCGACTCGAACCACTCAATCAACCACAGAAATTAACACTATTATAAACGCCATACAGTCAGCGACTGCGGCTGTGGTCAATGAAATTAACATGAGTCAGAACCTTGCCAATGAAGGTGCGGCGCAGACCATCCACGCCTTCAACAAAATGATGGACGTACAAGGAAAAATAACGGCCTTAGATAAGGAAATGCACCAGTTATCCTCGGCGGCCGATCTGCAACAACAATCAACACACCAAATGACTCAATTCATGCAAGAAGTTGTCAATTCGGTGGAAAGTGTGGCAAGTATTAGCCAAATCTCAAACCAAACGTCAGCGCAAGTAAAAGATAATGTCACTGTACTCAATCAAGAAATGGAAAAGTTCAAAATCTAAACGCAAGAGTAGATATTCAATTGAGTTAAAAACAACCAAAAGCACACAAATCTCAACCAATTGAATTTACTTTGTTTATTTACTGTTCGCTTGAACGGGTTTTGATAAAAAATGGGTTTTCTTTTTTGCTAACTGTGGCATAGTGAGAGCGTCAATTCGGTGCGCGGGCATCGTATAATGGCTATTACCTCAGCCTTCCAAGCTGATGATGCGGGTTCGATTCCCGCTGCCCGCTCCAATATTCTCGTATTTATCCAGTCTACTAGAAACAAAAAATCCACCCTAGAAAGAGTGGATTAGAGTCGTTCTTTTTAAAAATTTAAACGGGACTGACGCTCTCAGCTTGTGGCCCTTTTTGACCATCAGTGATCACAAAACTCACCTTTTGGCCATCGACTAAGTTGCGGCGCCCTTCACCTGTAATAGCGGAAAAATGTACAAATACATCTTTGCTGCCATTATCTGGGGTAATAAAGCCAAAACCTTTATCTTGGTTGAACCACTTTACAATTCCGTTTACTTTTTCACTCATAATCTTACTCTTGCTATGTTGTTTTGACGTTGCGAAACAGTTGCAACATGAATAACTTAACCAAAGTATTTTGCACAATCTAATGAAGTTTCTGTGAATGTGATGTACGCCTTGTTGAATATCAAATTTTGCGATTTCTATACCAAAATGTGATGCATTAAATCAAGGTAACTGTTCATACTTCAACTCTATTTCTGCCATTTTGTTTAGCTTTATAGAGCGCTTGATCCGCAATTTTTAACACTGCTTCAGGTTTTTCTGAGGCGTAGCTATCAGCAACGCCAATACTAACCGTAATAGAGACAAGATTTGATGGTGTTTTCTGCTCACGCTTCTTGGAACCGAGCTTATCGTCTTTTGGTCTGTCTTCTGCGTTCCTAATGACCATTTGGTACTGTTCAATATCTTTGCGAAGCAAATCTAAGTAGATTGCAGCTTGCTGTGCATTTTTTCCTTTAAATAGGATGGTAAACTCTTCACCACCGTAGCGATAAACACGTGCGTTTCCTTGAGTCAACAATAAACGGCTAGCAATCAACTTAAGCACATCATCGCCAGTGTCATGACCATAGTGATCATTGAACTGCTTAAAATGGTCTATATCTAGCATCGCTATCGCATATTTTTTGCCTAAGTATTTGATGTCAAGATCTAAGGCGTGGCGACCTGGGATACCCGTTAAGCGATCAATAAATGCCATTTTATGGCCCGCCGAAATTAGATATAAGATCAATAAAACCCCGGCTAGAGAGAAAAGTGTGCTTGAGATATAACTCACGTGGAAAAAAATAAAGGTGACGGAGGAAAGTAAAATACTGGCGTAAATGCTGGTGTCTAAGATCTGGTTTCGCGTGAGCACAAATATTGCGGAGACCCCAATTAATGCCAAGAGGTACATCACCAACAAAAATGGCAATTTCGATATTTTCGGTATAGTTACTAACAAAACTTGGCTAAAATTCTCAAATCCGCCATCACTGACGTACATCAAAGTAACAACGGCCCAAAACATTAACAGCAGCAAAATAGCGATGTATAAGCCATAAGTTTTACTCAATACAGTAGCATTACTTCCTAACGCATAAGGTACTAAACACAAAACGGGTAATAACAAACTTAATAACGAAAGCTCTAGCAAGGTTGTTCCCGTAGAAAGGGGCATCTGTAAGCGCCACTGGATGATTGCGTAGGCCACCATCATCGCTGTCGAGATCATAGCCAAACGCCCTTGCTTAAAAATGTGTCCTAATGCGATTGCTACCGTGAAAAGAATATAAGGCAGGTTACTAGCGAAGCCAATATTGGCGCTAGTGATCAGAATGACGTTTTCCATCCCCAACATAATGGCTATTAGCAACCCTATTGGGAATAAGAATCGAAACCAATGAGATGATACAAAACTTGTCGGCATTAATAATACAAATATGACCTTTGTGGCATTTAAAATTAAAATTGATAATAAGGCCCATAGCATACTTTTATTTAATAGATTGCCAAGCTTTTTGCTAGACTTACTAAATGAAAGCGAGCACTTGAACAAAGTTTAGACGACAACGCATCTAAAAGTTGTATAAAATCACCAAGGTACGTTAAGTTGTTACTGCTAAGTTCTATCTAAATATTTTGATTAGTACGAAGAGGAAGGAGTGTAAGGATGCAAATCAGTGTTGATGTACATAATTACATGGAAACACTTGTCGGACGCGTATTGGCTGAAGATAAGTATGTAAATCACTATGATAATGAGCAGCTTGCCGATCTTGCTTGCTTATCCCTTGCTCAATTGAGACCGATCTATATTCGATACGACATAGATTTTCTCTCTGCGCTACCTGAAGAAAAATTGGTCATACTTAAAGAGAATGCACAAGTTGCCGTTGAATCGGCGGAAAGCATGATCGTTAATGATCGACGTAGACACAGAGAAGATGATATTCCTATCATTCTAGGCCAATTGCGCTTTGACGATAACTTAGAACTAGAGTGGTTCGAGAAGCCGATTATTGAAACAAACAAGTCTTAAAGGAGTTCTTGTGGGATTTTTTTCTCGTTTATTTAATCAAGGGTCAGGCAATGACTCAAAAATGAAGCTTTTAGATCCCATTGAATATAAAGGTTTTTTAATTTACCAAGATGCAATGTCTGAATCAGGGCAATATCGTGTCGCTGGTAAAATTAGTAAAGATGTTAATGGTGAAATATGTACTCACCGTTTTATCCGCTCCGATGTCGTAGCTAGTAGAAGCGACGCTGATGAGCTTATGCTTAAAAAAGCAAAAATGCTCATCGATCAGATGGGCGAGAAAATCTTTTCCTAACATCGTCCAACTTGATAAAAATCATAATGAATATCCTCATTAGTCGATACCCTTATTCATTGAGTAAAATACATGGCTAATATCCTGTTTTTATAGAGCTTTGTGATAAGTGGTTCGACCTCTGCTTTGTTTGGATGTCGTTGTGTTTTTGTCTTTCACCTATGACAATCACTCATTACTTAACCTTATATGTAATAGCATTTTGTATTTTTATTACAAACTGCTTGCAGTTATGCTGGTGGTTAGATAAAAACAGAATAATCATTGTGCCAATAGTCAAGGAATAACTATGCAAATTGGTGTACCAAAAGAGACCCTTACGGGTGAAACACGGGTTGCAGCTTCACCGAGTTCGGTAGCGCAATTAATCAAACTAGGCTTCGACGTCTCCATTGAAACTCAAGCTGGGGTTTTAGCCAGTTTTGATGATGCGGCTTTTGAGGCGGCTGGTGCCACGATTGTTTCGACACAAGATGTTTGGAATTCAGACATTATCTTGAAGGTCAATGCGCCGATTGTTGATGAAAAACAATCGATTGATGAGGTTGCTTTGATCAAAGAAGAGGCAAGCCTAATCAGTTTTATCTGGCCTGCACAAAACCCAGAATTGATGGAACAGTTATCAAGTAAAAAAATCAACGTGCTGGCGATGGACTCAGTGCCGAGAATATCCAGAGCACAAGCTTTAGACGCTTTGTCATCAATGGCTAACATTGCTGGCTACCGCGCTGTTGTTGAAGCTGCACATGAATTTGGCCGCTTCTTTACAGGGCAAATTACCGCAGCGGGCAAAGTCCCGCCGGCAAAAGTACTGGTTGCCGGAGCTGGCGTTGCTGGCCTCGCTGCTATCGGTGCCGCAGGAAGTTTGGGGGCAATTGTACGAGCTTTTGATGTTCGCCCAGAAGTAAAAGAACAAGTTCAATCAATGGGTGCAGAGTTTTTGGAAGTCGATTTCCAAGAAACGGCTGGTTCAGGCGATGGTTACGCCAAAGAGATGTCTGATGACTTTAATAAAAAGGCCGCTGAACTGTATGCAGCGCAAGCTAAAGATGTCGACATCATTATCACGACGGCTTTGATCCCTGGACGTCCAGCCCCTAAGCTAATCACCAAAGAGATGGTCGACAGTATGAGCGCTGGTAGCGTGATCGTCGATCTTGCAGCTGCAAACGGAGGGAACTGTGAATACACGGTTGCCGATCAGGTGATTACAACCGCCAATGGTGTGAAAGTGGTCGGTTATACTGATATGGTTGGCCGCTTACCAACACAATCCTCTCAATTATATTCAACAAACATCGTTAACTTGCTGAAATTGTTATGCAAGGAAAAAGATGGATCCATCAACATTGACTTTGAAGACGTTGTTTTACGTGGTGTGACGGTCGTGAAAGAAGGCGAAATAACGTGGCCAGCACCACCGATCCAAGTCTCTGCGCAACCGCAAGTCAAGACCGCACCAACTAGACCTGACCCCAAAAAACAAGAACCCGTTTCTGCGACGAAAAAAATTACTGGCTTAGTTGCTGCCGTTGGCGCTTTTGCTTGGATCGCATCGGTCGCACCTGCGGCTTTCTTAAGCCATTTCACCGTTTTTGTTTTAGCGTGTGTTGTGGGTTACTACGTCGTTTGGAATGTTACTCATGCTTTACATACTCCTTTGATGTCCGTTACCAATGCAATTTCCGGCATTATTGTAGTCGGAGCTTTATTGCAGATAGGTCAAGGGAGTGGTGTGGTCACTTTCCTCGCGTTTATCGCTGTTTTAATTGCAAGCATTAACATCTTTGGTGGTTTTACAGTCACCAAACGTATGCTTGAAATGTTCCGTAAAGACTAAGGGAGTAATATATGTCTGCAGGATTAGTACAAGCCGCATATATTATTGCTGCTATCTTCTTCATCATGAGCCTTGCTGGATTATCAAAGCAGGAATCAGCAAGAGCTGGTAACTACTATGGTATAGCGGGTATGGCTATCGCACTCATCGCCACTATTTTTCGTCCAGATGCGCAGGGCTTAGCTTGGGTATTGCTGGCGATGGTAATTGGGGGCGGTATCGGTATTCATTATGCTAAAAAAGTAGAAATGACCGAAATGCCCGAACTTGTGGCTATTCTCCACAGTTTTGTGGGCATGGCTGCGGTATTAGTGGGTTATAACAGCTATATCGATGCGCCAATTGTACTCGATCACGCTGAACACGTGATTCATTTGGTTGAAGTGTTCATTGGGGTATTTATTGGTGCCGTCACCTTTACAGGATCTATCGTCGCCTTTGGTAAACTGCGTGGAATCATTTCGTCGTCGTCGCTCAATCTCCCCCATAAGCATAAGCTCAACCTCACGGCCATTGTTGTCTCCACATTATTAATGATTTACTTTGTTAATAATGGTGGCAACATGTTTGCATTGATTATTATGACTCTGATAGCGTTCGCGTTTGGCTACCATTTGGTGGCTTCGATTGGTGGTGCAGACATGCCCGTTGTGGTATCGATGCTTAACTCCTATTCAGGTTGGGCAGCGGCAGCGGCTGGCTTTATGTTAGCGAATGATTTGTTGATCGTAACCGGAGCACTGGTTGGTTCTTCAGGTGCCATTCTTTCTTACATTATGTGTAAAGCGATGAACCGCTCTTTTGTTAGTGTGATTGCCGGGGGCTTTGGCCAGAATGTGGCTATCAGCGCAGACGTTGAATACGGTGAACACCGTGAAATAAACGCTGAAGAAGTAGCCGAAATGCTGAAAAACTCTAAGTCAGTGATCATCACTCCAGGGTATGGCATGGCAGTGGCTCAAGCACAGTATCCTGTTCACGAAATCACGGAGAAGTTACGTGCACAAGGCATTAAAGTTCGCTTTGGTATTCATCCAGTAGCGGGACGTTTGCCTGGCCATATGAACGTACTGCTTGCTGAAGCAAAAGTGCCTTATGACATTGTGTTAGAAATGGACGAAATAAATGATGATTTTACTGAAACGGATACGGTTTTGGTGATCGGTGCAAATGACACAGTAAACCCAGCAGCATTAGAAGATCCGAACAGTCCGATCGCCGGAATGCCAGTGTTGGAAGTATGGAAAGCGCAAAATGTCATTGTATTCAAGCGTTCAATGAATACTGGCTACGCGGGTGTACAAAACCCTCTTTTCTTTAAAGATAATACCTACATGCTTTTTGGTGATGCAAAAGAGAGTGTAGACGCCATCTCAAAAGCGTTATAGCATCTACGATTAGGATAATAAAGAAGCCAGCATTTTGCTGGCTTCTTCTGTTTTTGAGCAATCATTATTGACATGGATATAACACGTACAATGTATTATTAGTTAATAATGTTATATAGTTTTTAATCTAAACCATTAATGAAAATAAAACTTGTTTAAAGCGATTAAGACCTACTTTTGGGCTATTTTAGTTCTAATACCTATTCAAACCTATGCCGATTCGTTGCCAGAACGCATCGACCTTTTTACGTCGCTTTTTGATTATAGTACCGCTGATGTAAGTTATGATATCCGTACTTTGCAGGTTGATTATCCAACTCGCTTATTGACTCCCGAATCAATGTTACCGCAAACTGCTGAATACCCTTTAAAAGATCTACAGTTGTTATACAAATTATCTCAAAGCTGTACAGGTAAGTTGCCGCTGAGCCCACTCATAACAGAGCCATTAGTCTTCACGAGAGCTATCTGTAAAGGATCCCCATTACCGTCGAAATGGTTTGCGAGAAGCGCTTTGATTCACCCAGGAGGTGGGACATATGCGGCTCGTTATGTGAAAAAATACCCTGAGAAATTTGTAGAGTTACAGCAATATATGCACATACGAGAGCGCACCAAAGCAAGTATGGATTCTTTGCTTGGCCGCATCCAAAACATGAATGAAGATACGATCTTAGCACTTATATCAGGTGCAACCATGTTTGTAGAGAACAACGATCTTTGGCTGAGAAAAGGGGATATTTATTACGTTTTTAACGAAGACGTATGGTTAGACAACGCGAGTAAAGCAGGACTCAGCTATAGCATGGCCTCGGAAAATTCGACCTGTTTTATTCAAAGAGGCAACATTTGTTGGAATGTTGAAGATCATTCCAACGTGTTACGGATAAGTATGGTAATTCTTGTCCTAGCTAACATAATACTTGTATTAGGCTGGTCCCTTTATCGTTGGAATTCAAAACGACAGGAAATGAAAAGTCGTATGTTGGTGCTGCAGATTCTTACTCACGAGCTCAGAACACCCATTGCAAGTCTATCGCTAACCGTTGAAGGATTTCGGCGCGAATTTGAAAGGTTACCATCAACTGTTTACGATGAGTTTAGACGACTATGCGAAGATTCCAGACGTTTACGGCAACTAGCCGAAGCCAGTAAGGATTATTTACAGTCAGAGAGCAGGCCGCTTGCAACAGACTGGGTACCTTCCGTTGAAGAATGGTTACAATACAAAGTGGAAGAAGAGTTTCGCGAAAGCATAGATCTTGTTATAAACAAAGATATTGCAGCTAAACTGAATGTTTATTGGCTTGGGACATGCATCGATAACTTAATTAGAAACGCAGTAAAATACGGTGTTGCTCCAGTTACGTTAGAGGTAACAACTAAACAAAATTCAATCACGATCAAAGTTACAGATCAAGGTCTGTTAAATCATCGAGATTGGAGAAATTTGCGTAAACCTTTCGTCAGCAAAAGTGGCTTAGGTTTAGGTTTGACTATTGTAGAATCAATGGTAGGTCGGATGGGTGGTAAGATGACACTCGCAGGACCGCCAACCACATTTATATTGGAGATCCCCTGTGAAACAGACATTGCTTCTCGTTGAAGATGATAAAAACCTTGCCGATGGCTTATTAGTAAGCCTTGAACAAGCAGGGTATGACTGTTTACATGCAGAAACTATTGCAGATGTTAAACAGCATTGGGACAGTGCAGACTTAGTCATCCTCGATCGCCAATTACCCGATGGCGATTCTGTTCAGCATTTGCCAGAATGGCGTAAAATAAAAGAGTTGCCAGTAATTCTTTTAACCGCACTTGTTACGGTCAAAGACAAAGTGGCTGGATTGGACGCGGGGGCAAATGATTACTTAACCAAGCCTTTTGCCGAGGCTGAATTATTTGCACGAATTCGAGCCCAGCTTCGTTCACCAGAATCAGAAGGGCAGGATGACACGAAAGTGGTTACACCCAATCTTGTTATTGATAAAGCCACAAGAGAAGTTTTTTTTAAAGAAGATTCAATTACCTTAACGCGTACTGAATTTGACTTACTCTTATTTTTAGCAAGCAATCTCGGGAGAGTGTTTACGCGTGACGAATTGCTTGATCATGTATGGGGTTATAACCACTTTCCAACGACAAGAACCGTAGATACCCACGTGTTGCAATTGCGCCAAAAACTTCCAGGCTTAGAGATTGAAACCTTGCGCGGTGTTGGATACAAGATGAAAGCGTGATGCAGAAATCTCGTTTACTATTGGTAGGCATAGCATTTGTGACTATTCCTACCAAAGCACAAAATGTTGAGTGGTTTGATCAAATCACACCGCTTACCCAAGCGCATCAGAATCTTTTAAATAATAATTTAGAAGCAATGTTTAACTCACTTGTCGAAGTGTGGCAGCTTGAACATAACAAAAACATTCAGAGCCATCTCAATGAATTATTATTACAATCATTAACCGTTGATTGCGGTAAAAGTTTAGACAAAAAACCACTCCCTGAATGGCTTAAATCAATCACCATTAATAGGCAAGAGATCCAGAGCCCAGGAAGAGATGCATTTCATGTTGATATAGAAGTGGACGCTGAGAAACCACTTGCTGATATTAGGCTGGCGCAGTGGGTCGATAAAAGTTTATCAACCGATAGTGTATTAACGACCACTTCGAGTGACAGCGTCACTGGAAAGACACATTACTTAAAGCGTTATAATCTCAATAGTAAAATTACAATGGGTTTATACCGTCTTGATATAACAGCCAAAGATCAGCAATCTTGGAGCGCATGGATTGTGCTTGGTGAACCCAAAGCAAAGCAAATTGTACGTTGGGCTTCGAAAGATCAATGGCAAATTGAAAAAAAAGCGCTACTCAATCCATATTGTCCTTTACCTGAACTCAATGTATCGCTGTATGATTATATCGATGGAAAATACTCTGAAATATGGAGTCAACGATACGAGTCTGAGTATCCTAATGAACTTGAAATCACTAATTTGGCTGCAGACCGTTATGTATTAGCGGTATCAATGACTCAACAGCGTTGGCAAGGGCCGATTATCATTGAGCAATCTCAAGTAATCAGTAAAACCTACGATGTTTCAGTAGATGAATAATTAAAGATAATAGACAATGTGCCGTTATAGACATAAAGGAAACGACACGTTTATAACATTATGAAAAATTTCATTAAAATACTCCCACTTGCAGTCGTACTTACACCATCTTTCAGCTTCGCAGCCAATTATGCAATAGAGGCACGAGGGGATGCGATGGGTGGTGTAGGGGTTGTATCTGCGAACTTTCTCACGGCTCCATTTTATAACCCTGCACTTGTGGCTATTTATCGTCGTAACGATGACGTAGGTATGATCGTTCCGAGTTTCGGGATTTCTTATAATGATGAAGACCACATGGTCGATGATTTAGACAGCATTTCAAGCTTCATAGAAAAAAAAGATTACACAAATACTGAACAGCTGCAGAAAAGTTTAGATAATTTACAAAATGATAAACTAAAAGCCGAAATTGGCGGTGTTGTCGCCTTTGCCATTCCTAACCAATTTATAGCGGCTAATTTATTCGCCAAAGCCTATACCGAAACGTTTGTCACTCCTGATATTTACAGCGGCGAAAATACTGCATCATTAACTCCTGAGCTACAAACTGTCGAAAACGCAGAGCTCAGCGCAGTGAACGCTGTTTCCGTTGGGGTAACAGAAGTGGGTTTCTCGCTAGCCAAGTACCAAACATTTTTAGGCCAACATATTGCCTTTGGTGTAACACCTAAACTTCAACGCATCTACACCTATGTATATTCAGCAAGCGTAACCGATTACGATATCAAAGATGCACGAGATAATGGCCAAGGTGAAACCATGTTCAACCTTGATGCCGGCGCATTGTGGTTTTATGGGCCTTTAAGAGTTGGATTTTCCGCAACCAATTTAGTCAAGAGAGACATTCAAACTCAATCTTACACTAAGAGTCTTAAGAGCCAATTCGGTAAAACACGAGACATCAATATTGGCTACGCATACCAAATGAGGCCACTTTATACAGTAGGCGTAGGCATTGTTGCAGACTATGCCACATTAAGCGTGGATTATGATCTTAATGAAGAAGAGCGCTACACTAATTTTAACGACAATACACAGATGATTCGAGTAGGTGGTGAAATCGATATCATGCGTCAGTTAAAATTAAGAGCAGGATATAAGAAGAACTTAGCATACGATAATGTTGATGGAACAATCACAGCAGGGGTAGGGATCTCACCTCTCAATCTCTTCCAACTGGACATTGGAGCTAGCTATACAAACGATAATGCGATGGGAGCTTACATAAATTTCCTTGCTAGTTATTAACTCGATCTCTATAGTCAGGCTCCTAATCAACCGGAGCCTTTTTAAATGTTTGATGATATTCCAACTTTATCTCACCAAGAACAGCAAGAAGCTGTTGAGAAAATTCAACAACTAATGGCTCAAGGTATCAGTACCGCAGAAGCCATAAAAATCGTTGCATCCCAAATTAGAGCAGAAAAATCTGCAGATAAAACGAATTAATTCTCAACCTAACTATTTCCATTGCATAAGAGCGTTCACTCACTAGTGGACGCTTTTTATACCCTTATTATCTCGACTTTAAATCATTACAAACCAGAAACGAATTCATTGCACATATCGAATTCGATCGAACAGAAAAGGATAATTTTCAATAAAAACAACAAGATATGGTAGGATAAAAAACTGTACGAATATCACGAATCGACCTAGTGTAATTTTATTACATGTCACTGCGTTCATCTCGAATAAGTGCTGATCGTGTTAGGGTAAACAAAATGCACTATAACAGAATGGAATTGCCGACAGGGCAGCTTGTAACACCCCAAGAAATTTTAGCCGGTATAGCGTTGTTAGAAATTGAGGCGGTCAACGATGTGAAAACACTATCTAAGCTGCTTAAATTCGCGCGAGCAATCAGCAAAATAAAGGCATAAATTAGCCCCGTAAGGGGCTTTTATCTTTCATTTAGTCGATTTGCTCATTAAATAAAAAGGTAAAATCAACAATGCGATAGAGAGGCCGTAAAAAATAGGAAGTAAAGAAACACTTATACCAGCCTGAAGAATAACGCTATCACCCATGGCATCTGAAAAAGTTCGTATAAGCCCGATAACCGCACCCAAGATCCCGCTCAAAATTAAAGAATAAAAAGCGCAATGAATTGCAGCAGTTTTAGATTCAAACCAACCAACAGCACAAGCTAGAAGACTAGGGATAGCCACAATTAAAAAGCTACTCAAATCTATAAATTGCAATACATCACCAAGAGACGCTATTTCATTTATTATAAGAAAAGTACTAACTACATATAAAATTTTTATAAATTTACTAATCATATTTACCACCAAAAACCGTACATAAGACTGTCAGGGTTACGTGGTAGACGCAGCATAGAATCTCTATCTTGCATGTAACGCCTTACAAAGTTTCGTTGTTTAGCACCTGCTGATGGTAGATCACTGATTGCAGCAATTAACCGCTGGACTTGAGGATCGCTAATTGGCTTTCCACTCTCCAACGCCTCATGAAGCTCAGGAACAAGCACTTTATACAATTTATTAGCAGCATTTCTCTCGGACACACGACCATAGATTTGCTCTATAGCACTCGTGATTAACGATGATGACATAACATTCTAAGCAACAAAGTTCATAACAAGTGATTATCATAAAAGAAATCTAACAAAGAATGCCCAAAGAAAAACACAATATTGAACCAAGATTACCACAGGAAATTATGTTAAATCGCTAGGTTTCCCCCCTAAAACATCCCTCAGACGCTCATTCGTATACAGCTAAAACTCATTATTACCTCAGAGTTAGCGCTTTATTACAATGGTTCCCGTTTCCACCACGCGAGACTCCTTCGACGCCAGAACTTTTGCCGTGTGTTTTTCTTGTGAGAAAAGTGATTTAGCTGATGTCATAGGTTGGCTGATACAAGGGGCATGCTCTTGCTTCTGATAATGAATTTCCCAATTTCGAATTTGAGTGTTGTAGCGCATAAAAGCAAAGCCTGTAATATTCTTAATAGTGGTGCTACCTTTTTGGTAAAAACCATAATCACGAAAACTCATATAATTAATCAATCCTTTACCGTGGTTCTCCACGTCATTGTATTGCTTATCTTCTTTGCCACCTTCCACATGGTAAACTCTGATTACTTCATCTCCCCAGTCATCCACAACAAAAGAGCAACCGCTAAAGTTTGGTGTGAAAACATATAAATGGTCGCGATGAGGATCGGGGTGTTTGGGTATATTGAGATATTTGCCTTGCGCGACCCAGTAGGCCATCTCTGATGTATTTTTATCGGGCTGTTCACCTGAGAATGTGTCGATGACTTGGATAGTACCTACTGTTCCATGAGTGTATTTGTACTGCATGCCACTAAAAACAAGTTCACCACTCTCTCTTACTTCCTTTTGAGTCTCAGGGCTGAGTGATGAGATCTGAAGAGCGACGACGTCAGTGCTAACAGGCTGATTAGCAAAGCTGGAATCAAGTAGATCAGATGGCAATACGCGTTTTCCTATCGCATCGTTCATTCCCATTCTTGATGCTGGCATAGGTGACAAAATTGCATCAGGAAACTCTCGTTCTTCACCCACATAAATATGGTTATTTTGTTTTTCCACTTTACGGTCAGCGACTATCTTCTTTCTATGCTCAGCGTATCGAGCCTCACTAGCTTGAATTTCTTGCCAGCTTTTTTTTCGCTCCTGAAGTCGTTCTTTACCCTGTCTTTCAATTTTTTCTCCGGGGCTCTCTTTTGTTATTACGGGTTCCTTAATAACTTGCTTTACTGGCATTAAAGAGCTTGTAGGCGCAAAATTGCTAGCAGTAGCGCGATCTAATGCTGCCTTTGATGCAGCGGATTCCCTAGCCATCTCACAACTCGCACAAGGACACTCTAGCGGGTTAGGATGCATCACGGGACACTTATGAGGTTTAGAAGGGTCAAAAATATCGGCTAAGTTCATATCACAATCCATTCGCTTTATCTGAATATACGCATAGTACTATTACAAAGAAAACATGTGCGCAATATATGCGCTTAAGTTAAACGGAACTGATGTCACCATAAAAATCATCTTTATTTGTTTTGTTGCGTATTGCTACAAAAGAATAATGAAAAAACACCGCTAAGCCTGATAGTTAGGTGGAAAGTACCCCCGTAGTACCCCCGTAGTACAAGACGGGGGTTCTCGTTCGCTCTCGCTCCTCCTCCTCAGTCCTCGTCGTCGTGCACGCTCTCTCACGAGCAAAGATCCTAATTCTCAATAAATGATCCTGTATGAAAGAGGCAAGGGCATTGCTCGACACTCGCAAAGCCCAAACGCTGAACGTCCATAGGGTTGCAGTGGCATAAAGCCCCACTGATGCGGAGAGGCTCTGCGAGGGGATGTTCTAGCAGGATGAAGGGTGGCAGCATGTCGATAAGCATGGGCAGTTAGAAACCGCGCCGATTGAATCTAGAGAACCACTAACCCTAGTCGGGCGGCTTGGTGCATCGTTCGCGCACGCGCTCTCTTATCCCTACGGGGTTGGTATGTCATTTTTTGACATACTCGCGCAAATCGGTATGTCATTTATCGCTTGGCAGTAAAAAGGCCGCTAAGCGGCCTCTTAAAAAATAGAGTTGAGTTTGACTTCAGCGCGTTCAGGAACTGGCGCATCCAGTGCGCGCGGTTTGCAAAATACGTTTAGATTCATGTTGTCTTTTGTCAGCTTGAGCAAGCAATCGTCATAGTGAGCGTATTTGATATCGTTGGCCGCGAGAAACGTATCATCAAAATAATACGTTCCGTCTGGTGTTTTGGCCTCAAGCGTAATAAAGAACTTGAAACCATTTGGCCCTTTTTTTGTGGTATGGCCCGTGTAGTACAAGTTTTGAATATCATACAAGCCAAGCATCGAACGTAAACCATCTAAACGCCCAGAACCAGATGGACCACCGGAGCCACTAGCAGCCGTATTGCTATTCCCACCATCAGATACAGAAGAATTAGACGAAGAATCCGCCTTATTGCTGACACTGGACGATTGAGAAACGCTAGATTGAGTCGAGTCCGCTTGCGCGTCCTGAATCTCCGAAGAAGAACCAAAAACCAGACGGGATAAACCATACGTTAAGTATCCTATGCCTAAAATGATAATTAGAAAAACCGCAATGAGTGCCGGATTTTTCGCTAACACATTGAGAGCGCCAGAAGCACGAGCAATACCCGTCGCTGTTGACTTGTAGAGCAAGAACGCATCAAGCGGTATTTTTTTCTTGGTAAGATTAGGGTCTTTGCCCTTTGGTATCACTGGCGTTGATGTGTTTTTAGCGTTTTTAGCGTGCTTATAGATGTAAGGCTTGCGTTTTGCCCAAAAGAATTGGTCACGGCCTTTATGGAAAAAACATTGCTCAGCCGGTGCGCGGATTGCTGAATCAATTTGACCCCAATCAGGCGATAACAACTCAATATCCCAGTTATATTTTCTATGACGCTGAAAACCCTCATTAAAAGAAAATGGGTAGATTATGCGGCCTTGGTCGTCATATTCTGCTCGACCTCGGTCGTCAGTCTCAGACGGGTCTAAATTAGTCATATCAGCAGGCGTATAGCGAGAGTAAAAAAACGATTCGTAATCCTTGGGAAGTTTTGGCAAGAATTCAGACAAAGGACGATAAAATACTTTATCCATCCTGAACCCAATGTTTTTAGAGAAGATGTCCTGACACTCATCAATAACAATCAGTGCGCCAAGAGGACACCAACAAAAAATACGAATAAGGCGAGTAGTAGACGGGAACTCTATATCAAGACGCTTCTGAATAGCATCAAGTGGCTGCATCCCTTCAATGTTAGTGACAACAACGCGCCCCGCCTTTAAGGCTTCAAAGATAACAAAATAGACAGTATAAGCGGATTTATAAGAGCCATTCGGGCCAGTTCTAATCGTGATAGCCATCGTTAAAACCTCGACACTGAAATAACAAACGCAGTGGTAAAGCCTGTAAATATGATGTTTATCGCCTGTGGTATCTTGAAAAGGAAAGCATAAAAGCGCAACTCGTCGGGCAAAGCATTAAACGTTAATATGATTATTTGAGTGAATCCAATATCATTTAATAAATATGAGGCGGTTTTATAGGCAAAGACCAAAGAATAAACCATCCATTTCAACTTCAACTTAATATAATAAGCATTAATAAAAATGGTTAGTTGTTCGAAGTAATCTGGAATATTCAAAAAGAAATCAATGATAGTCTGAAAGAAATCACCGATTGACTGAACGATTAATAATAATGATTCCATTATTTACGACTCCCTAGAATTGCTTTGACTGCAATAACTGATGCAATAAACAAGATTACAGCAGCAATTAAATTAGCTTGGTCAATAAAAGCAGGCAATACGCCGGACTTTAAATTTAATTGTTTTCCGTTGGGTAATACAAAGTCTAATGAATGCTCTTTATATTGACCGCTGTTTAATTGCGATACATCAAAGCTAAATATCTTTTTAAACTCATCAATTTGTTGCTCATATTGCTGTTTTAACTCTTCAGTATCAGCAAGAACGGACTCAAGCAAATCAGGCTTATAAAGGCCAACAGTATCGAAGTCGACTTTTCCTTTGAACTCACGACTAACATAAGAGCCAGTGGAGAGCGCATCGTTAAGGCTGTCAATACCTTGACCAAGAGAGTTTAAACCACCTTTAAGCTCGCCAGTTTGATTATTAAGTGCATTAATTACACCAGAATTATCGCCGCCACCAGAGCCGGAACCCATATTAGAATCAATGTTTTCAAGCGTCATCATAATATTATCAAGATATTGATTAGATGTTAACACCGCATCTTTAGTAAGACGGGTATTCATATTGGTCATATCAATGGATAATTTTTGATTTAACAGCGCCCTATGTGTTCTCTCTGTATTTCCTTTTATATTGGAAATATAAAATGAGTAATCATTACCAGAGCCGCCGCCATTATTAATATTATTAAGTGTATTTAAAATGGAATACAAAGGCTCTGAATAATTAGGAGTTGGCTTATTAGCCATATTTGACAGTATATTTTTTTGACCGCGCGAAACATCAATTAAGTCAGCAAGTAAAGGTGAAATTATATGAGTGGATTTAGCCACCTCAGCATTCATATAAGCACCAATTCGTAAAGCCTTTGCTAATTGTGCGGATGATGAATCAAGACCGGAGATAACACCGGGCATAACTGCAAGTTGACCATCTATAACGTGATTATAATGCGGGTCCGTAGGGTCGGGGTCAGGATTAGAACCGCCGTTGTCAGTGCAATTACCGTTAGCGTCACAGGTGCCATTGGTGTCATCAGAGCCCGTACAGGCATCACCAGTTGTCACAAAATAGCCCGTACAATATTGAAGTTTATCAGAACACGTCCAAGTATTTTGCCCCTCGATACCCTCAGAGGCTCGACAGCCATCAACACAAGCGGAAGCAATACGAGCAGTGCCAAGTGGCCATTTTAAAGACGGAGTATTTCCAATTGGGCAAACAGCAGCATGAGACGCAACAGAGGTTAGGAACGCGAGCAGTAAGAAGAGAATGAAAAGAGCGGTATTGATTGCGCTACGCATGTAACCCCCCAGAAGTAAGAAAAAACGCCCCCAATCAGGAGGCGTTGATACCAGTGTAGACCCCGTAAACGAACGCCCCACCAGTTGAAAGAGCAATAAGAACAGTGATGACGTCCGAAACGAGTTCTAACATGTTATTTCATTGCACCTACAATCATGCGCAGACCAAAGCCAACCGCAGCCATTGTAATTAAGCCAACAACAACAAGGCTGTAGTTTGACTGGCCAGAAGTAACAGCCGCTTCGATAGACTCTGGAACAGTAACAGCGAATGAACTTGCAGAAGCTACCGCAGCAGTAACACCAGTTGTGATAGTTGCAGCGTGTTTTTTCATGACGTTGATAAATTTCATAGTATTTACTCTCTTTACTAAGTTAATGATTAACCTCGACCGAGGCCTTTTAAAACACGATCCAAAACATGACCAGAGACGAAAGCTAATAATAAATAACCGCTAACGTCAGCGTATAATTGAGGGTCGATAGTTAACGAACCTAGCGAACTGCTTTGTAATTGTTCCAACTCACTAGGCGTTAATATGACGTAAGTACAATTAAACTCTTGTGGGGCAAGCATTAAATAGCCGTTGTATTGTATTACGCAGTTAGACATTATTTAATTAAACCACACGCTTTAAAGTGGGCTTTAATCTCTTCATCCACTGGAATTAATTTCGTAACGATAGAGCCCGAAAGAGGGTCATCCATATTTAAGCCTAAATCCACTTCATACTCACGGCGTGGAACGAGAGCACCAACACGCTCAAGCGCATAGTTAAAGTCAATGATTAGCGGCTGGTCATACTTGGAGACTTCACCCGATTCACCAACAGTACGACGAGTCATTTTAAACTTGTCGTTATCAATATTAAGCGGCTTTAGAGGACGCGAAATATTAAGTTGTGCGAATTCGCCTTTAAAATCGTTTTTGAAAAATGAAATACCCAATACAAAAATAGATGGACGAGACATAGTAATTTACTCCAAAGCATTAATTAATTTTCGGTGCATAGAGGGATACAATAAAACCGTATCGTCCCTAACCAGGGTGGTGACAACTTTTTCAAAGTCGCCTTGATAAAGTTCAAGTAAAGAATTAACCAAGCGGCCATATTGTCGCTTAGCCCAATAAGACGCAGCTAATACATCACAAGCAACGCGCTTTCTAGATTTAGTTTTTGTTATTACAGGCTCAACGGTATTTGAGAGTAAAGAGGCGGCATAAGCATTTAATGCAACAAAGCCCCCGACAGGATTTAATAATATATCCGTGTCCCATTTTTTTAATTCAACCTCAGAGCGATACCACGAAAAATCCTCAGCCGTAATATTACGCTCTAATTTCTTGTTATATACGCGCCAATATACGAGCGACTGACGAGAGCCAAAATTACGCTCTTCACGAGAAAATATTTTATTGCCGCTCTCGTCCCAATCCCACTCATCGCCATTGGATATTTTAGGACTGAAACCACGAGAACGCTTAAAGCCACCGAGACGCGAAACGTTTTCCGCAGCCTCACAAGTATGTAAACCGTCGTAATCATCAAAGGCTAAATCAATACGCGAGAGTTGCTTACAACATAAAACCGTTGAAATCCAATGATGCAAGAAACGACAAGAGCGATTAGCAAACAGATGCTTGCAGCCGTGGCCTGTAATCTGAAAATGCACAGTATCGCGATTTCCGCCGAACCCAACTTGGCCGCAATAGTCATCGCCATATTCGGAAGTTAAAACAAACGAATCCTCGTAGAACTGGAAGCCTTTACCACGTTAAAACCAAGCACGTATTGAATAAAACGTCTTAACGTTTCTTGCAGGTAATCCATTGTCACTTCACGGAAGTAGCGATTATAAGCCTCAATAATATCATCAATCGTTTTCGCATGATGTTGTGAGAACTTAGGAGCCTCAGGAAAGTGAATACCAGAGTAGGGCGCGTCTTTTTTGCAGTGACGCAGGTCAGCCAATTTAACGGTAAAACAGAGGTAATCGATAATCACAGGTGATTGCTCGTAGTCCTCGATAAAGGTGTATTCGTTAACGGTATGGTTAACAAACTCAGGGCGTAGACCGGATTTTTTAGGGCGATACACATAGTCAGATTGTACTTTGTGACCTTGTGACTTTTTCCCGAAGACCTGAACGTTGTCCATATTAAGCTGATAAAGCATCCCTGAGCGGCAGTCAGGACAGCAGCAATTAACCGGAGATTCGTAGTTAGTACCACAGTCCATACAGGCGAATTTCATGATTCAATCCCCATGATAGCCAGACGCTCGGTCAGTGTGGTGTTGGTGATATCAACCAGCTTGTAATACAAGCCTTGAGCGTTGAGATAGTTAACAAGGCCAGTGTAAGAGCTGAAATAATCCCATTCGCCGGAAATGTAGACAGATACGGAGTTGTCAGGCATTAAGTCGTAGTAGATTTTTTCAGCAGCCATGATTAAGCCCCAACCAACACAAAACCGACAACGCCCTAAAGTTGTTTGAGCGGCCACCCCAGAAGCTTAGGGAGCGACCTAATGTAAATTCCGATTTAACGGAAGATTAAATCCGTTTATCCGGAAGTTCAAGATACGAAGAATCGGAAGAAATGAGCTAGAATGATCAAAACGGAGGGATTGCCATGTATCAAAGTCAGCTATTAGATGCCTATAAAAAGGCCCAAAACTACATACAAGACAAACAAATTGCGCACGATTTGAATCTAAATCCATCGAGGATATGCGAAATGCGCAAAGGTATGCGCTATATATCTGATGAGGAAGCGGTTTTTCTCGCAGAGCAAGCAGGAATTGACCCCGAGCTGGCTTTACTCGGATGCCACGCAGACCGCAACGAAAACCCAAGAATAAAACAGCTATGGGAACACATAGCAAAAAAGCACAACGGGCTAGGATTAAGAACAATATCAATGGGTTGCGGAGCATTGGCGCTAATAGTTAGCACCAAAACGGAAGCTATATTACAGTGCGCATTATATATCTTATGTTAAATGAGTGATAGCAAAATGAAAGCGCCATACCTTTGTGCGCTTTCTAGGGATGTAGTCATTAAACATAATCAGTATTTACCATAAAATACCTAATAACTAGTCTGATAATCGAAGATTTCATTCTAGTTATTAATACGTTAATTTCCGGCTAGTTTAACTCTGAAACCTTTCTTTTCTAAATAAGCTTTAATTTTGTCTCGAGCATCACCCTGGATCTCTATTTCACCATCTTTTACTGAGCCGCCACACCCACAACTTTTCTTGAGTTCTGCCGCGAATAGCTTTAGTGCTGTATCATCTAAATCCAAGCCGGTCACGATACTCATGCCTTTCCCTTTTCGCCCTTTTGTTTGACGATGGATTCTAACCACTCCATCACCTTTAGGGCGTTCTATAACTTCAGGCTCAGCTTTGATACGGCCTAAATCCGTAGAATATACAAGTGTCATAAATCATTTACTTCTTTAATTGTTCTGCTTTCTGTTTTGCAAGCAAATAAGCTTCGATATGTTTTTGAATAGCCACTTTTGAACCTTTGATTAAGCGACCATTGAAAAAGCAATACCACCCATTGAGCTCACCTGTATCATTCTTCAGTGTAAAGCCGCCAAATTGCTCTTGTTTACCATTTGGAGCTTCTCTCTTCTTACCTACCGAACTGAACTCTCTAGGATCAATGATAGAGGCAGTATCACACCACCAGTCTATGCTTTTTTTAACTGCCGCAAGGTTACCAGTCAAAACATGGTTTTTGATCTTAACTTGCCATATATCTGTAGAGTTAGGCGCAGATGTAAGGGTAAATCCTCGATACGTCGCTATAGCCATATGTTATTGGTCTTTTTAATTATAGGTTAGTTAAATAATAATTGTATCTTCACCGTTATCAAGTATATTTATCGATAAACCATGTTGTTATAGTGCATCAAGATGAAAAAAAACATCCCTCTCATCACAGATCCTATGATTTTAAAACAAAAGGTTACCGAATTTTCCGGCACAGTTTGCTTTGAACAATTTCAACATTTGACACATTGGCAATATTCGAAGAACTCCGCTTTGGCCATGGCTAAAGATTGGAATCATTTTGTTATATTTTGCAAAATGAGATGTGTTACTCCTCTTCCTGGCTCGACAACAGCTGTTAGGCAATTTATCGAAACGGAAGCTCGTTTGAGAAAATACGCGACAATCAGGCGTTACATAGTCACCATTGGTATCATCCATCGCCTACTTTCGATGAAAGACCCCACGCAAAACCGACTCACTCAACTTTCTTTGTTTCGTCTTAAAGGAGAGAAAGGTGATGATGCTAAGCAAGCGACACCGTTAACGAAAAAACATTTATTGGCACTAGATATACAACTTATTCATTCACCTCACAAAAAGGATATCCGCGATCTTGCCATCTATTATGTGATGTTTGAGTGTGCTTTGAAACGAAGTGAGCTTAAAAAACTGAGTACAGGCCAAGTCTTAACTGTGGATGGGCAAATGAAGATCATCGTGGGAAATGTCGATTATTATCTTTCTGAATCGGCCTCTCTTGCACTTAAAAAGTGGCTACAATTACTCAATAAAGAGTCGAACATTGTGTTTTGTTCAATCGATCGCCATGGCAATATTTCAAATAGATCTTTAAATGATGCATCTATTTTCCGTATCTTACGTCATGCAGGGCAACGTTTAGGCATATTTGAATTGAGGTTTTCAGGCCAATCAACCCGTGTTGGTGCAGCTCAAGAACTGGCTAAACAAGGTTATAAAACTCAAGATATTCAGCAATTTGGACGATGGTTAAGCCCTGCAATGCCAGCTCAATACATTGGTAAGCTCGACATTGCAGAAAGTGAACAGATGAAATTTAAGGTCATTAAACCTTTTGATTGAGTGACGTTGTCACGCAATTGGCTAGAAATTCATGAAACCTATGCCCATTATGCTCTAACATTTTAGGAAACATTGAAATGGGAGTCATGCCTGGGAAGGTGTTAACTTCATTAAGATAAATGTTTCCTTCTGGGGTTAAAAAGAAATCAATACGTGCAAGGTGCCTAAGCTTCATGTGGGTAAAAACCCTAGCAGCACAATCACTTATCATTTCTAATTGATCTCTAGTTAAATTCTGAGCTTGTACTTCAGTCATCGAATGGCTAGTCGCACTGTATTTTTCTTCATAAGTATAAAATGCGTCTTCTGGTGCGATGATCTCACCCGGCTTAGAAAGATATAAAACACCATCAAGCTGATAAGCGGCAACTTCTAATTCCCTAGGTTTCACTGCTTTTTCAACCAGAACTTGTTCCGAGTAGCTAAAAGCCGCATCGATTGCGCTGTTGAGCTGGGAAGCCTCGGTGACTTTGTAACAACCAACAGATGAGCCTTGTCTCGCCGCTTTAATAAACACACTTCCCCATTTTTCCAGAGCCTGATTACACTGCTGATGCGCTTGTGCATTATTTTCTGAAAGAAAAAGATAAGGTGTATTAGGAATACCCAGCGCATCGTACCAAAGCTTAGATGTAATTTTATTAAAACTGTTAGCACTGGCTTCTGGACCACAACCTAAATATGGGATGCCAGCCAGCTCGAGCATCGATTGAATGTCGCCCGTTTCCCCTGGATAACCATGAATGCAAGGAACCACAAAATCGATATTGACGGCGACACCATTGGTATTCAACGTTGCAGCATTCGTATCTAAGAAACTCAGATCGCCCTTTTCACTGTACCAACCATCGGGTCGCATTTCGACGCGAATAACTTGAAAACCTTCTGTTTTTTCAAGTTGTGCTTGTAAATAGTTGGCTGACACAAGTGAAACTTCATGTTCTGACGAACCGCCACCACATAATAATAGGATTGTTGTTTGAGTCATTAAAATCTGTCCATGCTGCTGACGAATAAACTATAAAGCATGATAATCAATTCAGTGTGAAGTTACACGGTTTTAGCCAAGGAAAACCTTTTTACCGTTGTAACAGGCTAAGTTATAAGCAATAAAGGGGCATAAGCCCCTTTGATCATTTATTCGCGATAAAATCCAGAATCAGTTCAACTTATTGAGTGTCGGAAATTCCGAATTTTTGATGGTATCAATACTTTTGGCAAAAGGTTTCATGGCTTGAAACTCGGTTGGCAGTGTTTTGATTGCTTCAACAGCATCGGCACGAGTTGCGTAGTCACCATAAAGTACGGTGTACCACTTGGTTCCATTCACTACTTTATAATTTTCCCAAATAGGTTGGCCGTCAGAATTGGGCAGTTTACTGGCAAACTGATCAACTTTATTCTGTGATCCAACAGCAACGACCTGAATGGTGTAGCCAAAACGCGGATTCATTGCCGTCTGTTTAGCTGTCGGTGGAATGAGCGCTACTGCGGCTTTGCTTTGAGGGCTCATCTTAACGACTTTTTTCTCTGTATCGTTAGGAGACATCTTCACCACATTCGTTTCGACATTGCTCTCAGAAATTCCAGTAGCCATGCCTTCTTGAGCGACTACTGGTTGCTGAACCGGAGCAACTTTGTACTCTTCACGATGGCTTTCAGAGGTGACATCGGTAATGTATGTATCAGATGCACAGGCAGCCAGAAGCACTGATAAACCGACAATTGTGATTTTTTTCATGAATTGTTCAACGCCTTAAGTAGAAATTACTATAAATCATGCCGATAGCGACGCTCAGAATCAAGCTCGCTTTGTGATTATATACCCTTGTACTGTGATTTATGGCACAAAGTCGCAGTTGTCTCACGACGTAATGATCACAATCAAACCAATATAGTGAACAAGGATAGCATTTGTTCGCTAAGCTAACGGTAATTTGTGAGTGAAAGGTTCATCAACATGAACAATTTAAATCCATTCCTGAAACCAAAATCGATCGCGGTTGTTGGTGCATCAGTACGCTCGCTTCGTGCTGGCAATATCGTGATGAAGAACCTACTTCAAGGAGGCTTCGATGGTGCGATTATGCCTGTCACGCCTTATTATCCATCCGTCTGTGGCGTATTGGCCTACAAAAGTATCGCATCTCTGCCTATCGTCCCTGATATTGCGATTTTATGCACGCACGCAACACGCAACGTCACCTTATTTAAGCAATTGGCAGATAAAGGCATCAGCTCCGTCATCGTACTTTCATCTGATATGTATACTGAAGATGCTCAAGGAGTCGAAATCCAAGCCCAATGTTCTAGAATTGCAAAATCGGCAGGAATGCGCATTTTGGGCCCCAATAGCTTAGGGCTGATCCTACCTTGGTTAAATTTCAACGCTTCGTTTTCTCCTGTCACAGCCTTAAAAGGTAACATTGCCTTTATTTCACAATCTGCAGCGGTTTGTACCACGATTTTAGATTGGGCAAATGACAAAGAAATCGGATTTTCAGCATTTATTTCTCTTGGTAATGCCAGCGACATCGATTTCTCTGACTTGCTTGATTGCCTGAGCACGGATAGACACACCCAAGCCATTTTGCTTTATGTTGATACGATTAAGGATGCTCGCCGTTTTATGTCGGCAGCGCGTGCCGCGTCACGTAACCGGCGAATCTTAGTATTAAAAGGAGGAAGAACGCTTGCTGGACGTAAAGCGGCGCAAGCACATACTGGTGGAGACAATACACTCGACATTATTTATGACTCCGCAATTCAACGCACGGGTATGTTACGGGTGAATAATACCCATGAACTCTTTGCCGCTGTTGAGACACTCACTCACTCCGTTCCATTGCGAGGTGAACGTCTTGCTATTATTACCAATGGTGGCGGGCCAGCTATTATGGCCGTCGATACCTTGTTAGATCGAGGCGGAAAACTTGCCGATCTTGAAGAGTCTACTTATCAAAAACTAAATCAGTGCCTGCCTAAAAGTTGGTCTCACAGTAATCCGGTCGATATGGTGGGTGATGCGGATCATACTCGCTACGTTAATACACTAAATGTGCTGCTAGATAGTGATAAAACCGATGCCATTCTCATTATGCACAGCCCATCTGCGATTGCGCAGTCTGAGCAAACCGCTCAAGCGGTGGTCGACGCGATTAAAGCGCACCCTCGCCATAAACGTTTTAACATCCTAACCAATTGGTCAGGTGAACTTACCGCGCGCCCGGCTAGACAAATATTTACCCAAGCGGGCATTCCAACCTATCGAACGCCAGAAAGTGCAGTAGTGGCATTCATGCACTTAGTCGAGTACCGTCGAAATCAAAAGCAACTAATGGAAACGCCGACGACCGCAGAACCCGTTCACGTGTCAGAAATACACAGCGCGCAGCAATGGATAGCGGAGCAACTGGATATACACCCTACCCGCCACCTTGATACACACCAAATAGGCAAGCTATTTAAATGTTTTAATTTTAACGTATTGCCAACCTGGATAGCTTCTGATGCCAGTGAAGCAGTACACATTGCCGAGCAAATTGGTTACCCAGTCGTGGTGAAATTACGTTCGCCCGATATTGCGCATAAGTCAGATGTGCAAGGCGTGATGCTCAATCTACGCAACCGCCACGAAGTGGCAAGTGCAGCGCAAGCGATATTGGATCGCACGCAGATCTCGTATCCTTCCGCTAATATTCATGGGTTATTGGTTCAGGCAATGGCAAAGCTCGCTGGCGGCGAAGAGCTCAGGATCAAAGTGATTACTGATACAACCTTTGGCCCGGTCATTTTATTGGGACAAGGTGGTTCAGAATGGGATGAATCAATCGATGCCGCCGCCGCACTACCCCCACTGAATATGACGCTCGCTCGTTATCTGATTGTCAGAGCAATACGCAGCGGGAAAATTCGGCTGCAAAAACTACCAGAGCCAATGAATATTGATGGGTTATCTGAGTTTTTAGTTCGTATCTCGCAGATGATTATTGAATGTCCACAAATAGATGAATTAGATATTCACCCGGTTTTAGCCAATGGCAATCAATTCACCATATTGGATGCCAACTTAGTCCTAAAAGATTACCAAGGTGACGGACAAAGTAGATTAGCTATCCGCCCCTATCCAAGTGAGTTTGAAGAAAGTGTGATCCTAAAGGACAACTCGGCCATTACCTTACGCCCAATCTTGCCCGAAGATGAGCCGCATCATGCAGAGTTTATCCGTAACGTATCAAAAGAAGATTTGTACAAACGCTTTTTTTCGGATGTCGGCGAGTTTAACCATGAAGCCTTAGCCAATTTTACTCAAATTGACTATGACCGAGAAATGGCTTTTGTCGCAGTGGATCATACCAATGATCAAGAGAGTATTATTGGCGTTTCGCGAGCACTCATTAACCCTGAGAATAGCGATGCTGAGTTCGCCATCTTGATCCGTTCGGATTTAAAAGGAAAAGGTTTAGGTAAAATCTTGCTGCAAAAAATCATCGACTATTGTCGCTTGAAAGGAACCTTACAAATTTCCGGCATGACCATGCCAACCAACCGAGGCATGTTGACGCTAGCGCAAAAATTAGGTTTTGAGATTGAAGTGCATTTCGAAGATGGGACGGCAGATATGGTTTTGATCTTAAATAAACCAGAATAAAGCCGTAGCGATCAGATTTGATCACTGCGATCCGCCCAAAATTTTAACTTAGCACCCAGTTTTTCTTGAGGTATTGCACACACCACGACTTTGCTTCGCCCATTTTATTACGCCGCCATGCGATAATGATCTGCATCGATTTATCTTCAGATCCGCTGATTGCTTTCAGTTTACCTGAGGCGATCAGTGGCTCTGCTATCTGTTTCGGTAATGTGCCAATACCTAACCCTTCCACTAACGCGGCACATTTTGCGCTGAAATTAGTTACCGTCAGGCGCGGCTGTTTTTGCAAAATATTCACGCTCATTGCAGGCTGGTCACGCGCGGTATCGGCAATCGCAATCACTCGATACTTTTGCCTTGCTTCTTCATCAAATGCACCGCTTCGTTTGTGCACGTAATGCGAGCTGGCCGCTACCCAAACCATTGACATAGTTCCTATGGTTTCTGCTTTTACATCTTGTGGTAACGTATCGATACGTGGGCAAATCAGCAAATCGGCTCGATCGGTTGAAAGTGACTCCCAACACCCCGCTAAAATTTCTTCTTGAAGACGGATTCGTGTTTTACTGACATTACCTAACGCTTCAACCATTGGGAAAAAATTATGAATAGGGATAATACCGTCAAATGCGACCGTCAAATCCAGTTCCCAACCATTCGCTAACAAGGTTGCGTCATTCACCAATTTTTCTGTCGCCGATAAAATGGCTCTACCCCGCTCAAGAATGAGCAAGCCGGCTTCAGTAAACGTCGCTTTATGCCCTGAACGGTCAAAAATAGTGATGTCTAAATCTTGTTCCAATTTTTGGATCTGATAACTCAGCGATGATGGTGCACGGCTTAGCTCATTTGCCGCCGCAGCAAAGCTGCCTCGTCTATCAATCGCATCTAAAATATGAAGCGCTTCTAAGGTAATTGGACTTTGCAAAATGGACATCCTTTGGTGAAATTGCAGTGAATATGCAATAACGAGTATGCCTTATTTATCATCGCTATGGTATCTCTGACGGGATGGAAAATAGACAAGGGGGACTGGTTTGGAACCAAAAATCGTAGAAATAACAAAGCCAGTTTAATACTGGCTTTGAGACACATTCATTTAAAAAGGGGTAGAAAAGTTATCAATGAGTGAGTCTATTTCTTATTTTCTGACATCTCTTTCTTAACCATGACCGCTGCAGCCACGATAAAAACGATGATTAATCCAAGCTCCATGTAAAACCTCGATAAGTGTTTAAAATTAAAGGTTAAAATATAAACAACGCGATTCTAGCAGACTAGAAAAATATTGACAGCTTTTAACGTATTGCTAACGTTTTTAGCGACTCAGTTCAAAAAGAGCGTGAATAAAGAAAAATGGTAATTTTCATCACATCCGTAACTCTAGATTGTTATATTCTCTTCCTACTTGAAGTACAGCGGTGTTTAACAACGTACCGCCTAACTCAAAAACCCACTGTAAACACTGAACTTCAATTTTGCACTAAAGTCGCCAAGCGTTGACAATCCCTCTTGAGCCGTTTGTTATGTGATTGTTGCACAAGATTTACATTAAGGGCTCAGCTATAATCCATACGCACTAAGTTAACTATAATAAAATGGACATGATATGAAAGCTCTTATTTATGAAACTCTTATTAGCCTTGCAAACCAAGACCCTGAACAACATGCAAAAATTCGCGAAAATCTGTATGAACAGTTGGGCTTGCCTTTGGACAAACAATTAGCTCTATACTCTAGAGCCCTTGGGCCAGCAAGTTCAGGAAAACTTGAAAATGACCAAGCGATCAATAATGCAGTTGAAAGTGCCATTAAGCTGCTAGAAACACCTGAGCACTAGCCTTGCATTACTAAATATCAGCGGCTCACAACGTCAAGGGCCGTTTTTATATGCTCATTTTCTAACAAATTCTCAACGAATTTAGACAAAATTATCACTAGTAATACTTTTAGAGAAAACTAAAACCTCGATTTTTGAGACAACTCCCTTCTTTGACGGCATGCAATAAGAATCTTGTTCTTTTCAATTATCGTTGAAGAATGCCAATCAATAATTTCATTCAACGATCTGAAACATCCCAAACAAATATCCATTTCATCTAAACAGCACTGTTTAATACACGGTGACTTGGGCTCTTCGACCTCACTCATTTTCCTATCTTCCATAACAAAAATCCTATCACATTTCCGCAGTAGTCTTTATTAATGAAATCATAGTAAAGAATTCGGCGTACACTAGCACTAGTGTACCCCACAAAAAGTGGACACAACATAGCTACACACTTTCGTACGCAACTGGACTGACGTAGCCCAACGCTGAGTGCTTTCTATTTCGATTGTAATAGATCTCGATGTATTCGAAGATCCCCATTCGAGCTTCTTCGATATTCTGGTAGTCTTCTGCATATATCAGCTCGACTTTCAGTCGACTGTAAAACGACTCCATCACCGCATTATCCCAGCAGTTGCCCTTACGGATCATGCTCGGCACGCCACCATGCTTACGCATGAAGTCCTGATATTCATGTGCTCTGTATTGTACACCACGGTCTGAATGGATTATGACGCCTTTCGGCGGCTTACGTGACTTGAACGCCATTTTCAGGGCATTGGTAATCAGTTGAACCGTCATCGTCGTATCTAACGACCAACCAACAATACGGCGTGAATGCAAGTCCAGAACCGTAGCTAGGTAGAGCCAACGGCTCTTCACCCAGATGTACGTAATGTCTGTCACCCACTTTTGATTAGGGCGCGCTGCTTCAAAGTCTCTACGTAATAAATTATCAGCTACATTCGTCATCGCGGCAATATCCTTAGTGTATTTGAATCCTATACCATTGCGCGCTTTGATACCCTTTTCTTTCATAATATCAGCAACATAGTTAACGCAACAGGCATGGCCTGCTTCGTTCAACTCATCGGTAATTCGAACAGAACCATAACGAGCACGATGCTTGGCAAAGGTGCACATCACTAACTGTTCAAAACGGCACCGCCGCTTTGAGCGTTCACTTGGCTCTCGATTCAACCACTTGTAATAACCACTAGGCGATACATCAAGGGCGTGACACATATGGATAACTTTGTATTCCCCAACATAACTTTCGATATACTCGTACTTCACTCTTGCTGCTTCGCGAAGCTCTTCAGACTCTTTCTTCGTGTAGTCAACACCGTCTAAGGTGTTAAACTGTTTATCAGATAGGCGTGTAAATTGACGCTTCCAGTTCCGTATTTGCTGGGCGCTGACGCCCAACTCCTTGGCAACGGAGACGGCCGTTCGACCAGGAAGACTGGCCAGGCGCACTGCTTCTTTGCGGAACTCTTCGGTGTACGCTGGATTTCGATGTTTAGCCATAAATCACCTCTCAATTAGACCCTAGATCTAACTTAGTAAAGTGTCTACTAAACGTGGGGTACTCGGGCACATAACGCCCGGTTAAGGGGCTGACAACGCAAAACACCGAACCTAAAATAGCAACCGTAATCACAAATGTTGATTTAAGCAAAAACCGCCACGCGTTGGCAATCCCTCTTGAGCCGTTTGTTATACCGTGATCCGATGCATATTGTAGGAACTTCTTTATCAATTGCCATAGTGCCGTATAATCGCGGCCAAATTACACCACAACAATCCATCAGTGAGTTGCAAATGTCCAAACTATTTTTCAAAGGTCGAATCGATGCTAGACAAAACCACGTCATTTCAGGCTACAACGTAAACCGTGATGTAAAAGCAGGCACTGACGAGGCTCCAATCAATGTTGTCGTCCCAACCGAGGCTCGTAAAGCAGAAATAGAAATATTACTTTCTGAGCACTCGATAGTGGCTGATATTGTTATTGGCTCAAAGCAACCAGAGAACACAGTTGAGCTTAATACGCTATTAAACAAACCTAAAACTATTACCTATGACAAAACACCAAACCGTAATGAACCGTGCACTTGCGGAAGCGGGAAAAAGTACAAAAAGTGCTGTGCTTAAACCCTCGATAATTACGTCCAAAGCCGTCTTCTGACGGTTTTTTTATAAACTAGAACCTATACGATGCTCTGCGCGTAAGTTAAAACGGTATAACGCCCGCCTAAGGGGCTGGCAACGCATAGCCGAACTCAAAAAACACACTGTAAACGCTGAACTTCAATTTTGCACCAAAGCCGCCAAGCGTTGGCAATCCCTCTTGAGCCGTTTGTTATGAAAATTCAATAAGATAAACTGACTTTACTCGATCAAAAGCCACGATTGCAATGGTTGAGTGATTCAAGAACCAACCCAAGTAAGAACCGTGATAAATAAGCAGCCAAAACAAAGCCCACCTTTCAGCAACCAACCAAGCTTTTGAATCAGACAAACTCAACAAGCAAGACTTTCAGCAAGTGCAAAATGCTCGAATAACTTGCTCTTTCCACACTTTGCGCACGCTGAATTGGCAACAAACCAGCACCAAAACTCATTGAGGCAAACAAAGAACCTTGCCTGTTTTACGGTTTGAGTTAACCACGAATTTGAGGGTGAAAGTGCTCATTTGCCGACAACACAAAACGAATGGTCAGAGAAATCCCAAAAGATTGAATCCCTAAATTTACCTGAGTTGCATAACGCCCGCTTAAGGGGCAGACAACGCTACTACAAAGCTTCCGCATAACACCGTAATCACACAAACCAACGCATAGTGAAAATGCCGCGCGTTGGATGTCCCTCTTGAAGCGTTTGTTAGTTTTTATGCTGCAACAAGAACTGCTCTAACATTTTACCCACCAATTCCGGTGATTCTTGATGCGACGAATGTCCTGTCAATGGGATATTGGCAAAACTACAACCTGCAATTTTCGACTTTAAAGCCACTGCCTCATCCAATGAAAACAAGAAGTCATTATCACCTCGCATTACTAATGTCGGGCAACTAATTTTTTCAACTAATTTATGTGGATAGCCAGATTCTGTTGTATCAAGCCAGACTGTTTTTACAGCGTCTACGAGTTTAGGGAAATCCGGGTTAGGATTTGACGCCTCATATAAAGCAACATCATCGGCAAACCTTGATGACCAAAATTCAGCCGTCAAACCACTTAGTAATTCAACAGATGGATCATCTGCCTCTAATCGCCACTGCGAACCCAGTGTCACCAAACAAGATACTCTCTCCGGTTCTTGTATTGCTAAACGATAACCTACGATACCACCGTCACTAAAACCAAAAATCGAATATTTCTCAATACCCAAATAGCTAAGAGCATGCTGAACGTCTTGTTGATATTGCATGTAACTAAGTGGACGATTGCCTAAAAGGGACTTCCCGTGACCACGGAAATCTATACTTATCAATTGATAGTCAGCAGCAACATATTTATGCATTGAACTTAACTCATTCAACGAACCAAGACCGCCATGAAGCATCAATAATGGCTTGCCGTCATGATTACCTGAAAGCTCGTAATAAATCTCGGAGCCACTAACACTTACATAACCATTTTTATTTTTCATTTTATCGACCAACTACGTTTGTATTGATTGCCACCCCTAAACCACCGCCTTGGGCGGTGGTGATTGAACCTCGGGGCTATTGCCCGCAGAAGTGCCCATGTTAGAAGTAAACCTCTTATTCACCACAAGTAAGAGGAAACAAAAAACATGGGCGACTACAGAAGTTCATCACATGTCCATTGGCGTTGTAAATACCACA
>NZ_CAWPIM010000002.1:0-90714 GCF_963888245.1 Vibrio sp. B4-6 | reverse complement strand
AGGCCATAAAGATCTTAAACAGCTTCGTAAACTTGCTTAATTTAAGTGCTAATTCAATATCACCAGTTAGTAACTTTTCAGCATATTTATTCACATTGGTTCCTTACTCAAAATTAGCATAACGCCCGGCTAAGGGGTTGACAACGCATAGCCGAACTCAAAAAACCACTGTAAACGCTGAACTTCAATTTTGCACTAAAGTCGCCACGCGTTGGCAATCCCTCTTGAGCCGTTTGTTATGCAAATTCAATAAGATAAACCAACTTTACTCGATCAAAAGCCACGATTGCAATGGTTGAGTAATTCAAGAATCAACCGAAGCCAGAGCCGTGATAAATAAGCCGCCAAAACAAAGTCCACCTTTCAGCAACAAACCAAGCTTTTGAATGAGACAAACCCTACAAGCAATACTTTCAGCAAGTGCAAAATGCTCGATTAACTTGCCCTTTCCACACTTTGCGCACGCTGAATTGGCAACAAACCAGCACCAAAACTCATTGAGGCAAACAAAGAACTTTGCCTGTTTTACGGCTTGAGTTAACCACGAATTTTAGGGTAAAAAAGCTCATTTGCCGACAACATAAAACGAATGGCCGGAGAAACCTAAAAAGATTGAACCCCTAAATTTACCTGAGTTGCATAACGCCCGGCTAAGGGGTTGACAACGCACCGCCGAACTCAAAAAACACACTGTAAACACTGAACTTCAATTTTGAACTAAAGCCGCCACGCGTTGGCAATCCCTCTTGAGCCGTTTGTTAGGCCAACCGATTGACACCGACACTTTCAAAACTAAAGAACGAACTTTTTTATAAACTTAAAACCAACTAACCGATTAATTTATAAACCAAAACCCTAAATCAGCAAAGAAACAAAAAACTCAAATTGAGCGGTTTGGAAGAAAAGTGACGAGCGTAGCATGCTAGGCGGACGTTTGGATGCTGAAGGTTATTTGCCGCTGAATTCACAACGCTAAACAACTCAACGCGATCAAGAAACAACAAATATGTGATGATTATTCATTGCTTAACTTAAGCCACAAAACATGGAATTTATCGCTCAACTCCAACTCGATTTAGCTGATAAAAACTCACCTTGCCTAACGCTATCTATACAACAAAATGCGACCTAATTTACCACGCTACCGCCACTTATCATGAACTTTGATAATTAGGAATCTATCATATAAATCTTTTTTATCAGATGGTTAGTTGAATAAAAACTGCGTCAGACGTCACATTAGACGACTTTATGCAACTTAGTTTGTTGACTAAACCAAAAACAACAATACTGTATATAAAAACAGGCAATTTTATTGGAAAAATATGAAATCACAATTTATTTTAAGCATTAAAGAGTATATGCAAGCGCGACACTATGCAAAAAAAACTATAGAGGCATATTTGCACTGGATAACACGATTCATCTACTTCAATAACAAAACACATCCAATGAGAATGGGTAGTAAAGAAGTTGAGATGTTTTTGACTGACTTAGCTGTTAATGGGAAAGTAGCCGCTAAAACACAAGCGTTGGCGCTTAACTCTCTCCATTTTCTGTACCGTGAAATCATTAAAGAACCGCTATCAATTAGCATGAATTTCAAGAAATCTCAACTTGCTCAAAAATTACCAGTAGTGATGACAAGAACTGAAATTAAGCGGTTTTTAGAACATATTGAGCCACGATATCAATTGCAAATTATGCTCTTATACGGATCAGGGCTGCGGCTGATGGAATGTGTCAGACTCCGAATACAGGACATTGATTTAGATTATGGTGCGGTTCGGGTATGGCAAGGAAAAGGAGGAAAAAACCGCACCGTCACACTTGCTAAGGAGCTTTATCCACAGCTAGCTGAGCAACAAGCATTAGCTAAGCGTTACTATGATAAAGATATGCAAACCAAAGGTTATGGAGGAGTCTGGTTACCCAATGCGTTGCGAGAAAAATATCCTTCAGCTCCTTATGAGTTTAATTGGCACTACTTGTTCCCATCTAATTTACTTACCTTAGATGAGAATAGTGGGTTGAAACGAAGGCACCATATTAATGAGTCGGCATTGCAGCGAGCAGTTCGGAAAACCGCTCATGATGCTGAGATACAAAAGTCAGTTTCATGCCATACGCTAAGGCATAGCTTTGCGACACACTTGCTAGAAGCGGGAGCGGACATTAGAACAGTACAAGAACAATTAGGGCATAGTGATGTGAAAACAACTCAGATTTACACTCACGTACTGGATAGAGGCGCCAGCGGTGTATTAAGCCCATTGTCGCGCTTATAAATAAGCGCAATAAAAAAGGAGAGCATACTTGCCCTCCTTTTCTTTAAACCTTCACTGCTAAATTAAAGAGCAGTTTTTGCTTTTTCAACAAGCACTGCAAATGCAGCTTTGTCGAATACCGCGATATCAGCAAGGATCTTACGATCGATCTCAATAGATGCTTTCTTAAGACCGTTAATGAAACGGCTGTAAGATAGACCATTTTGACGAGATGCTGCGTTAATACGCGCAATCCATAGCTGACGGAACTGACGCTTTTTAGTGCGACGGTCACGGTAAGCGTATTGACCAGCTTTGGTTACAGCTTGGAAAGCTACGCGGTAAACACGTGAACGTGCTCCGTAGTAACCTTTAGCTTGTTTTAGAACTTTCTTATGACGTGCACGAGCTTGTACACCACGTTTTACGCGAGGCATTATGCTTCTCCTAAACTAAACGATAAATAAACTAAAAAGAATTAAGCGTATGGCAACATGCGCATAACACCAGCCACTTCACATTTTGGAAGGATTGAGTTAGGGCGTAGTTGACGCTTGTTCTTAGTAGTACGCTTAGTCAGGATATGACGTTTTGTAGCGTGCTTAAATTTAATACCGCCAGCAGTTTTCTTAAAACGCTTAGCTGCACCTTTGTTGGTTTTCATCTTAGGCATGATGAATAACTCCGCATTGTAGTAGTTTAAATAACATGTAATTAGGGCGAATAACACCCCACCGTCTTTCAACGGCGAGGTCTCATTACTTGTAAGCCGTTAATTACTTCTTTTTAGGGGCAAGCATCATGATCATCTGGCGTGCTTCAATTCGACTCGGGAAAAACTCAACTACTGCAATTTCAGCAGTATCCTCTTTCAAACGATGAAGAACATCGACACCGATGTCTTGGTGCGCCATCTCACGGCCACGGAAGCGAATAGTAACTTTCACTTTGTTGCCTTCTTCTAGGAAACGGGTCAGGTTGCGTAGTTTTACCTGATAGTCTCCAATATCAGTCCCAGGACGGAATTTAATTTCCTTAATCTGGATCTGTTTTTGCTTCTTCTTCTGCTCTTTAGCAGTCTTGCTCTTTTCAAAGAGGAACTTGCCATAGTCCATCACACGACAAACTGGTGGCTCGGCGTTAGGGCTGATCTCTACAAGATCCATACCAGCTTCTACAGCAGCTTCTAATGCTTCGTTGATTGATACAACACCAACGGATTCACCATCTGCGCCAGTTAAACGAACTTCACGAACGCCACGAATTTCACCGTTTAAACGGTGCTGGTTTGGTTTGGCCGGCTGTTGGCCACGTCTTCCGCCTTTAATAGTTTATTCCTCCAGATTGAGCTTACGGCTAGAAACTTCGGCTTGGATATACGCAATAAAGTCATCCAATTTAAATTTACCTAAGTCCTTGCCCCTGCGGGTACGTACTGCGATCTCTCCGGCTTCCATCTCTTGGTCACCACAAACAAGCATATACGGTACACGCTTTAAAGTGTGTTCGCGGATTTTAAAGCCAATCTTCTCATTTCTCAAGTCTGCTTTGGCTCTAATTCCACATTTTTGTAGTTTTTGTGCTACTTCCTGAGCGTAAACTGACTGTTTATCAGTAATGTTCATAATTACCGCTTGTTCCGGCGCTAACCACGTAGGGAAGAAACCTGCATACTCTTCGATAAGGATACCGATAAAGCGCTCAAGTGAACCCAAAATTGCACGGTGAATCATAACCGGAACAAGACGCTCGTTACTTTCGCCAACATATGTCGCGCCTAGACGAGCAGGTAAATTGAAATCCAGCTGCACTGTACCACATTGCCACGCACGATCTAAGCAATCATGCAAAGTAAATTCAATTTTAGGGCCGTAGAATGCGCCTTCACCTTCTTGAATTTCAAATGGGATATCCATTGCCTGCAGTGAAAGCTTTAATGCTTCTTCCGATTTATCCCAAATTTCATCACTACCAACACGTTTTTCTGGGCGTGTAGACAGTTTAACAACGATGTTATCAAAACCGAACGTCGTGTAGGTGTCGTAGACCATCTTGATACAAGATGTCACTTCTTGTTGAATTTGATCTTCGGTACAGAAAATATGGGCGTCATCTTGAGTAAAGCCACGAACACGCATAATACCATGTAATGAACCTGATGGTTCATTGCGGTGGCAAGATCCAAACTCAGCCATACGCAATGGCAGATCACGGTATGATTTCAAACCTTGATTAAATATTTGAACGTGGCCTGGGCAGTTCATCGGTTTAATTGCATATTCACGATTTTCAGATGACGTCGTGAACATGGCATCCGCATATTTATCCCAGTGACCAGAACGCTCCCATAGAACTCTGTCCATCATTAATGGACCTTTTACTTCTTGGTAGTCGTACTCACTGAGTTTTTGGCGAATGAACACTTCAAGATCACGGAATATAGACCAACCGTTATGGTGCCAGAATACCATCCCTGGAGCTTCTTGCTGCATATGGAATAGATCGAGTTGCTTACCAATTTTACGATGGTCACGTTTAGCCGCTTCTTCTAAACGCGTTAAATGGGCTTGAAGTGCTTTCTTGTCATGGAATGCCGTACCATAGATGCGCTGTAGCATCTTGTTATCGCTGTTACCACGCCAGTACGCGCCAGCGATGCTAAGCAGGGTAAAGTGTTGGCAGAAGCTCATGTTAGGTACGTGAGGGCCACGACACATGTCAATGTATTCTTCATGATGGTATAGACCCGGTCTGTCATCACGAGCCACGTTCTGATCCAAGATTTCCATCTTGTATGTTTCACCGCGAGCTTCAAAAGCATCACGGGCTTCCTGCCAACTGACTTTCTTTTTGACAACTTGATATTTTGTCTTGGCAAGCTCTTTCATGCGCTTTTCGATTTGCTCTAAATCATCTTGCGTGAGTGATTGCTCAAGATCGATATCATAGTAGAAGCCGCTGTCGATCGTCGGACCAATCGCCATTTTGGCTTGTGGATAAAGTTGCTTTAATGCATGGCCAAGTAAGTGCGCACAAGAGTGGCGTACGATCTCTAAACCATCAACTTCATCTTTTGTCGTTATAATTTCAAGGCTAGCATCATTTTCGATAAGATCGCACGCATCGACGCGCACACCATCGACACGGCCTGCGATCGTTGCTTTTGCAAGACCAGGGCCGATAGAAGCTGCAACTTCCATTGTCGATACTGGGTGTTCAAAATGACGTTGACTGCCGTCAGGAAGAGTAATAATAGGCATGTATAATCCTTACAGTGGTGTTGCATACCAAGCAACACGTGTTGAGTTTGATTGAAAATAACCCATCGAAGCTCACTCGGTAACACGAATACCGGAACTTCAATGAAGCGAAGATTTTAACTAGCTCACGCTAGAAATGCAAAGATCGAATTATATAAATCAAAAGAAAAAGCCCATGATAAATATCACGGGCTTTGGAGTTTCAATAATTGATTATGCTTCAGCGCGACGAGGACGACTTAACGTACCCGCATTGGCATTAGCATTAGCACTAGCATTGCCGTGACCACGTTCACCACGGAAGTTACCACGATGGTCGCCACCACGGTTGCGGTCAAAACGACGCTCACCATCACGACCAGTCGCCGCTGCACCGTCACGGTTGCCACGGAAGCCACCTTCACGGCCACCACGACCTGCGCCAGCCGCAGGAGCACCGCCTTCACGATTACGGAAGCCACCGTTTCCGCCTTCACGACGGGCACCACCACCGTTACCACCTTCACGACGACCACGAGACTCGCGGAAGTCATCAAAGTCACATACAACGGCACCGACTTCTTTTTGGCGAATACGCAGTTTACGCAATTTGCCTTCAACATCTGAAGACATTGATTTAGGAAGCTGTACGAATGTATGGCCTTGAGCAAGTTTAATTGCACCAATTGAACCTTTGGTTAAACCAAGTTCATTAGCTAAAGCACCAACGATGTCTTTCACTTGCACGCCTTGCTCACGGCCGACTTGTAACTGATAAGTATCCCAGTCATTGCTCGCAGTACCATATTCGCGGCGACCTTCGCGTCCATCACGGCTATCGCGACCGCCTTCACGACGTTCACCACGCTCACTACCCTCTTTACGATCACGACGACGTGATTTTTCACGCTCGATCGCGTCGACCATTGGATCTGGGCCGACATAGAACAGTGGACGATTGCCTTGTTGACGCTTCAGTAAAATGGCCGCCAGTGTTGTGGCATCAATCTCTAGGCTTTGTTGAAGTTTTTCAATGAGCTCAACAAATTTGTCTAAAGCAGTATGACCTTTGTCAGCTTCTAGCTCTGCACCCAGTTTGATGAGACGAGCTTCCGCAACTTTGTCACGCATTGGAAGTTGAATCTCTTCCATTTGAGAACGAGTTACGCGCTCAATCGTACGCAACATACGAATTTGGTTCGTGCGAACTAGAAGGATCGCTTTACCTTTGCGTCCAGCACGGCCAGTACGGCCAATACGGTGGATGTATGATTCTACATCGAATGGGATATCATAGTTGAACACGTGTGTAATACGTGGAACATCAAGACCACGAGCAACAACGTCTGTCGCAACAAGAATGTCGATTACACCCTGTTTGATATGATCAACCGTGCGCTCACGCAGTGATTGCGGAATATCACCATGAAGCGCTGCCGCTTTAAAGCCACGAGATAATAACCAATCAGCTAAACGCTCGGTGTCTTGACGAGTACGTACAAAGACGATTGACGCATCGGTTTCTTCTGTTTCAAGAAGACGAGCCATCGCTTCATCTTTTTCAACACCTTTAACAACCCAATATTGCTGCTCTACTTTCGCAACAGTTTGGTTTGAACCTGCTACGTCAACACGAGCTGGATCACGTAGGTAACGGTCAACAATCGTCTTCACCATAGGAGGCATAGTCGCAGAGAACAGCACGCGTTGAGCGGTGCCAGGTGCTTGTTCCATGATCCAAGTTACGTCATCAACGAAGCCCATTTTGAGCATTTCGTCAGCTTCATCAAGAACGAAGGTATGACATTCGTCTAAATGAAGGCGATCACGAGTGATCAAATCTTTTACACGACCAGGTGTGCCAACCACAATATGAGCACCATTTTTCAGAGCGCGCATTTGGTCAACAATAGAAGCACCGCCATAGATCTCAAGTACTTTAAGGCCTTGAATCTTTTGGCCAAGGTTTTTGATTTCTGCCGCAACTTGGATAGCAAGTTCACGAGTTGGTGCCATCACAATTGCTTGTGGCTTGTGTTGAGAAAGGTTTAATTTGTTTAGTAGAGGTAGAGAAAACGCAGCCGTTTTACCTGTACCTGTTTGTGCTTTACCTAGCGCATCTCTTCCTTCAAGAAGAAATGGAATAGCAGCAGCTTGGATAGGAGTTGGAGAAACGAAACCCATTTCATTTAGAGCAGAAAGGATTGAGTCGTTTAGGGCTAATTCACTAAATTGAATTACAGAGTCTTGCATGGAGATCCCACTAGATTAATTAACAAAAGGTCCCACGTGCTCTACCAATTCCAATACCGATCCATTAAAAAGAGCTGAGTTCCGTTCAGATGCGGATAAGTCTTAAAACGCATCAAGCCGCTAGGGACATATAAGGGACGCGGATTATTCCCTAAAAGCATAAAAAAAGCTAGTAAAAATTGAATTACATCACAAAAATTCGTCATAAATGACCATTAAGCTCATTAATTCACCCAAAACGAACACAGAAGCTGCATTTACAGCGCACTGTTAAAGCAGATTAGCAAAAATAACGCTTTCGGTAGTAATCATCCCGCTCAATGATTATAGTGTGCCCAGTCGCATTTGTTAGAAAAAGAAACATGTTTCAAGATAATCCGCTCCTTGCTCAACTCAAGCAACAAATCCAAGAGAACTTGCCTAAGAAAGAAGGCACGATAAAAGCCACTGAAAAAGGCTTCGGCTTTTTAGAAGTTGACAGTAAGAACAGCTTCTTTATTCCGCCTCCGTATATGAAGAAATGCCTACACGGAGATAAAGTGGTGGCCATCATTCGCACCGAGAATGAGAAAGAAGTGGCTGAGCCTCAAGAGCTGCTTGAGCCTTCACTAACTCGCTTCATTGGCCGTGTAAAGCTGTACAAAGGTAAGCTGAATGTCACGCCCGATAACCCGCAACTAAAAAGGCAATCGCTGAAAGCTAAGGTGCAAAAAGGATTAAACCCTGAACATTTCTCTGAAGGTGATTGGGTTGTTGCACAGCTTATTAACCATCCACTGAAAGACGATAACGGTTTTATGGTTGAAATCACCCATAAAATTACGGATGCCAACGATAAGATTGCGCCTTGGTGGGTGACTTTAGCTGAAAATGACCTGCCTAACAGTGAGCCGGCTGGTATTGAACATTGGCAGCTAAAAGATGATGCCGACCTACAACGCATCGATATGACCCACCTTCCTTTCGTGACCATCGATGGGGCATCAACTAAAGATATGGATGATGCACTGTTCGCCCAAAGAACCGAGAACGGTGACTTCACATTAACCATTGCTATTGCAGACCCAACCGCATACATCACGCCAGATGACGAGATGGACAGTGTCGCGCGTGAGCGGGGTTTCACTATTTATCTCCCAGGCCGCAATATCCCAATGTTGCCACGTGATTTAGCCGATGATTTGTGTTCGTTGATGGAAAATGAAGTTCGCCCTGCCCTTTGCTGTACCGTAACAGTGACTAAAGAAGGTGTGATTGGCGATGATATTACCTTTTTTGCGGCCAACATTAAATCGCACGCTCGATTGGTTTATGATCATGTATCAGATTGGTTAGAAACGGGCACTTCTGCCGATTGGCAACCAAGTGACCAAATCGCTTCCGTTGTGCGTGATTTGTATGATTTTTCATTAGCGCGTGCACAATGGCGCGAAACATACGCGGTCGTGTTTCCTGATCACCCTGATTATCGATTTGAACTGAGTGAAGACAACGACGTAGTGGCAATTCATGCGGATCTTCGCCGTAGTGCTAACCGTCTTGTTGAGGAAGCGATGATAACCGCGAATATCTGTGCGGGAAAAACGCTCAAAGCGCATTTTGGCCAAGGCGTGTTCAATACGCACGCGGGGTTCAAACCCGAAAAAATTGCCGATGTTGTCGAATTAGTCAACCCAACGGGTGAGCTTGAATACACTGCCGATAACTTAGCGACTCTAGAAGGCTTTGCCTCTTTACGTCGCTGGCTATGTAAGCAAGAGACCCGCTATCTGGATAATCGTATCCGTAAGTATCAAGCTTACAGTGAAATAGGAAACCAACCCCTTCCGCATTACGCAATGGGTTTGGATATCTATGCCACTTGGACTTCTCCTATCCGTAAATATGGCGATATGATCAACCATCGTATGTTGAAAGCACATATTTTAAACAAAGAGCCCGTACAAACACCGGATGAAACCGTTGGTGAAGAGTTGGCACTACACCGCAAACACCACAAAATGGCCGAACGTAACGTAGGCGACTGGCTCTATGCTAGAACGTTAGTAAACGAACCTAGCAAAGGCACCCGTTTTACGGCTGAAATCTTTGATATCAATCGTGCTGGCATGCGCGTACGTCTTTTGGAAAATGGCGCTGCCGCATTCATTCCTGGTTCTTTAATCTTAGACAACAAAGAACGTATTGAATGTAATGCGGAAAGTGGAACGCTGCTTGTCGATAAAGAGGTCGTCTTTAAGCTCGGTGATACGCTCGAAGTCGTGCTCGCAGAAGTGAATATGGAAAACCGCAGTCTGATTGCAAAACCGACTCAGGTTTTCGAACCGTTACCTATACCTTCAGAAGCTAATACCACTACCCAAGGGGAGTGATTTTAGCAGCATAGACATTTCTATCAGGCATTCTTCGGAGTGCCTTTTTATTGCTTATTGATCACCAAAAGTAAGATTTAGGATCTTTTTCAATTTCGCGGATCAACGCCGTCAAATCCGTTGTTTTAGGGAGAAAAGGATACGGCAACCAATCTTCAATTTCTTTATCGGGATCCGTATTGGGAATATACAGCGCCCATTTAGCTTCTTCCCAAATCACTTTTGCTACGATACTTGAATAGTCGCAATGCGTTGAATCTAATTTGTAATGGTGTTTGATGAAGTGCACACCGTTAACGATCGGCTCAAAACAGGATTTGCCTAATTCAACAGACACACTTTGGTTACGATTATGGCAAACAAGCTCTGCTCTTCGTTCTAGTTGACGTTGCAACAAATTCACTACCGCCATTTTACCCTCGCTCAAACACGGCTTCCTGACATCTCGACTATAGCTGACTTCGCTTATCTCTGATATGAAAAACCGTAAGGCTACAAACCACTTACCTTTGTGGTTCACAAAAGTGTCATCTATACGACATATTATGATGGCTCAATTTTTCTAAATAACCATATTGGAGCCACTATGTTTCGAGTCGCGCTTGCTACACTGCTTTCAACTTTGCTACATACCCAGTTTGCCTTCGCAAGTGAAGTTAATATTTCTGGCTCGACCTCGGTCGCTAGGATCATGGAAGTATTCGCCGAGGACTACAATACCGCACACCCTGAAACTTATATCGCGGTTCAAGCCGTGGGTTCGAGTGCTGGCATCACATTACTGAAAAAAGGTGTCGCAGATATCGCCATGAGCTCGCGCTACCTCACAGAAAGTGAGCAAGATGAGACGATGAGCACCCTACCGATTGCCTATGATGGGCTGGCTGTTGTAATCAATCGCTTAAACAGTATTGAAAATCTGACTCGTGAGCAGTTATTTGATATTTATAAAGGGAAAATAACCAACTGGAAACAAGTCGGTGGTGCTGATCAAAAAATCGCAGTTGTGACCAGAGAAGCATCATCAGGTTCCCGCTATAGCTTTGAAAGCTTATTAGGACTGACTCGTGTAATTAATGATCGCTTAGTGTCAGACATCAGTTCCAATAACTTAGTGGTCAATAGCAATAGTATGGTTAAAACACTGATTAACCATAACCCTCAAGCGATCGGTTTCATCTCTACGGGATCGGTAGATAAATCGATTAAAGCGATAAAATTTGAGGGAGTAGAAGCCACTGCAAAAAATATTGTCACTCATGAATATAAACTTTCTATGCCATTTTTAGTGGTCTATTACCCTGAAAAAATCACTAAAGAGACTCAAGCTTTCATTGCATCTTTAAAGTCAGCGGAAGCAAAGGCTCGCATAGAAGAATATGGTTATATTCCTTTGAAAAACAAATAAATACAAAACAGGAGAGTGATCGACTCTCCTGTTTTATGCCATTTTTCTAAAATTAAAAATGGAGTTGGATCACTGAAACCACGACACAGCCTGGGCGACGAATACCTTCAATCTCCACTTTAATTTCTCTCTCGATCTCCAAACCTTTTTTGATTGGTGTAACTTTCAATAGAGTACTAATGGCTCTTACTCGGTTTCCTGATTTCACTGGATACGGGAAACGAACTTCATTTAAACCGATATTCACCACCATTTTTGCGGTCGGAAATATTGGTTTGTCAGGATCAACGCTATCCGTCAATTTAGGTAACAAGGCCAAGGTCAAAAAGCCGTGCGCAATTGTGGTCCTAAATGGAGAATCAACTTCCGCTTTTTGAGGGTCGGTATGAATCCACTGCATATCCTCAGTTACTTGACCAAACTGGTTAATGCGCTCTTGATCAACCACCAGCCATTTACCCGTATGAATGACTTCACCAATCTGAGTCTGGAGCTGTTTATACAGACGTTGCGCTTCAGGTTTGAGTATCAAGGGTTCGGCAATAGGAGCATCTTCATTCACTGCTGGTTGGTGAAAATCTCTAACCCAAGAAAACAACTGGCGACTGTTTGTTTTATGTAGAAGCTCGCCCCAGTACTCACGTACTGAAGGTGATACCCACTGCATAAGCTCAGAGGAGTACTTGTTCATTGAATCGCCACGATGCTTAAAAAGATTCTCGACTTTCATCTAAACCTCGGTGATTAGTTAGAATGCCCTTGGATTGAGGTAATTTTGAAGTACTTCACACTTAGCTGCAAACACTTTCGAGCGTACAAGCGTTCCCTGAAACACACAAATTACATATAAATCAATCAAATAAAAATAAAACACCATTTTATTAGATAACTAGGTTGTAGAGTATATAGCTCATAAAATCAAGGGAAGCGGTAAAAACAGTGCTTTACTGTAACTGAAAACGTTATTGCGGTTAGCCAAACCGAGTCGATGACTCAACTTATTGCTTTACAATATTATGGTGGCTATCTATTATGCACACCACACGGAGAGATGGCTGAGTGGTTTAAAGCACCGGTCTTGAAAACCGGCGATGGTTAATAGCTATCCTAGGGTTCAAATCCCTATCTCTCCGCCAAATATCAAGAAAAAGCCTTTGATTATCAGAGGCTTTTTCTATTTATAGCATTTGGAAACTTTAGATGATTAAAAACTCATGTGTCTGGAAGATGCAATCATGTTTGGTCATCGCCTCTTCCTCAATACATCAAGAACGAATCACACGAATACCGATAGGTAAGAAGACATAGCCCGCGCACTATGCGTTTCAATCAACCGTAGAAGAGACCGAAGCCAGCAAATCTGTTGGGCTAGTCCAAGTATAAACCCACTCTTTAATATCTTGCCCACAGGGAGACCGCCATAAACGCTCTCCTTTAGGTCGACCAGCTAAGTAGTCGTAAAATTCGATGGCTTGCTTATTGTCTGCCATCACTTCCAAATACACACCGCTATTAGGGAAATACTGCTCAAACCATGCCGCCATCTCTTGAATCAACTGGCGACCAATCCCCCTTCCTCGATAATTTTCATCAATGTGCAGAGACTCGATAATGCTGCCTTTGTCAAAATCGTGGTTACCAAAGGCGCAGATAAACCCACACAGCAGCCCTCCCTCTTCAATCAGTAGGACATGTTGATTAAATGGTGGATTGATTAAGCGAGTTTGCCAAATCAGTAAACGGTCTTCTAGAACGTCGTTATCAAGGTACTCTTTGCCTAATATGCCTTGGTAGTGAGTTCGCCAACTTTGAGCGTGTAGCTGAGCAATTCTTTCAAAATCGCAATATTCAGCTGCTTTTATTTCCATATTCTAGTCCTTATTACTTCCTGTAAGGATTAACATCGTCTTTCATACTATTCGGTTCAAATAGAAAAGCAAAATATACTAGTCACAATCCCTTAAAAGAATCATTAAACCTCTTTGACTTACAGTTGTTCGCTGATATTCTAGCGAACAACTGTAAGCTCAAAGATTTTAATCATGGAATCGGCATCAAAACCACCACTTATCTGGATAAACATCGTCATTTTTAGCTTCAGCTTGGGCTTAGCGACGATTGCAGCCCCTTTGTATGGATGGCAATTTGGCTACGGCATGGAGCATTGGCTTTGGCTGATGATTTGTTTTTCCTTTTGCAACCTTTCCATTACCGCGGGCTATCACCGTTTATGGTCACATAAAGCCTATGAAGCACATTGGGCACTGAGATTATTGTTTGCATTAGGTGGGGCGTTTGCACTGCAAAACAGTGCGCTACATTGGTCTTCTGATCACCGAGTTCATCACAAGCATGTAGACAATAATGACAAAGATCCTTATTCAGCCAAACGTGGATTCTGGTTTTCACACATAGGTTGGATGCTGCGTCACTACAATAAAACCACGTACGATGACTACTCCAACTGCCGTGACCTGCAAAAAGATAAGATCGTCATGTGGCAGCATAAGTATTATGTGCCTTTAGCACTCGCAATGAACTTGGGCGTTCCTCTGATCCTTGGTTTTATTTATCACGATATACTGGGCATGTTACTGATCGTGGGTGCACTGCGTTTGGTGCTCAATCATCACACGACATTTTTCATCAATTCGCTGGCTCATATATGGGGTAGCCAGCCGTATACTGATAAAAATACAGCCCGCGATAACGGTATTTTGGCTTTCTTCACTTTTGGCGAGGGCTACCACAATTATCACCATATTTTTGAAAACGATTATCGTAATGGGATTTATTGGTGGCAATACGACCCAACAAAATGGCTGATCAAGCTGTGCTCGTGGCTTGGGTTGGCTGGTAAACTGCGCACTTCGCCTCCCCTTAAGGTAGAAAAAGCGAAAGCGTTAATGGCATTAAGCCATGCGCAAAAACAGATCGCCGCGTTACCCAATCAGCAACTCGTTATGGCCAGCATACAACGTGAATTTGACGCTTTAGTCATGCAGTTGCAAGAGTATTATGAATTAAAGAAACAGCTGATCGAAAGTAAAAAAAACAATATGGTTCGTAGATATGAACACTCCCTATTGATGCTGCGCTATCGACAAGTGAAGCAACAATTAGCACTACAAAAATCCAATTGGCAGCTCATTGTGCGTCAGTACTCCTAAATTCATACTTTACAGATTTGATGAAGCCATGCCTTAAGTGGCTTCATTTTTCTTAGCTTAAATTATTCCCCCCTCTAACAGAACTTCTAGCCGCATATTTGCTAAATGAATAGTTAGAACGACTAAAACATATTCAAAGTTAAAGAATTTTCAACTAGGTTATCAATTGATAATTTTATTGTTTTAGATCATCTAAAGCTCAACTTGCTCTCGTGCTACAGCATTCTTTTCGGTAAATTCCTTGTCATAAATTGATACACGTTTTTGCAATATTGTTCATAATTTCAGGAGACTTAAATGCTAGAGCTTTTAATTGGCTTGGTGGTAACAGTAGCGGTGGGTTATTTCATTGTTAAAGGTTACAAGCCAGCCGGTGTGTTACTCACCGCAGGTATCGTTTTACTGCTATTAACTGGCGCACTTGGCTATTCAGTGCTGCCAGCCAAAGTACCCTCAACCGGTAACACAGTAACGGATGCACTCGAATTCGTGAAATACATGTTGCGTTACAGTGGTGGCGGTTTAGGCATGCAAATTATGTTGCTGTGTGGTTTTGCTTCGTACATGACACACATCGGCGCCAACAATGTGGTTGTAAAACAGTTTTCTAAACCTCTTTCGGTTATTACATCCCCTTATATCTTGCTGGTTGCTGCTTACATTGTGGCATGTTTGATGTCTTTAGCAGTGAGCTCAGCAACGGGTCTTGGCGTGCTGTTAATGGCCACTTTATTTCCGATGATGGTAGCGATGGGGATCTCTCGCCCGGCCGCAGTTGCAGTATGTGCATCTCCTGCTGCGATCATCCTTTCCCCGACATCCGGTGATGTGGTTATTGCGGCGGAAAAATCAGGCCTACCTTTACACGTTTTTGCCGTGGAAACGGTTCTTCCTGTTTCGATCTGCGCCATTATCGTCATGGCGATCGCGGCCTTCTTCTGGAACAAATATCTCGATAAGAAAGACAACACACCGATGGAAAAAATCGATGTTTCCGCCATCGAAGTGAAAGCACCGGCTTACTATGCGGCTCTTCCATTCTTACCTATTGTGGGTGTGTTCTTATTCAACGGAGAAACCATTCAAGGTTTGAGCCTTGATATTTACACCATTGTGGTCGGATCCATCTTCATCGGTGCATTGGTTGACTTCGTGACGAAGCGTTTTAAAGGTAAAGAGACGTTAGAAGATCTAGAATCATGCTACGCAGGCATGGCCGAAGCATTCAAAGGCGTGGTGATGTTATTGGTTGCTGCGGGCGTGTTCGCACAAGGTTTGATGTCGATTGGGGCGATTGATAACCTGCTTCATCTTGCAGAAACCGCAGGCGCAGGCGGCATAGCCTTGATGCTGATTTTGACAGGCCTTACCGTAGCAGCCGCTATTGCGACGGGTTCAGGCAACGCTCCGTTCTACGCCTTTGTTGAGTTAGCGCCATCGTTGGCGGCTAAATTGGGCGTGAACCCAGCCTTTCTCATTATCCCGATGCTGCAAGCTTCAAACCTTGGGCGTACCATTTCGCCAGTATCAGGCGTCGTAGTAGCAACAGCTGGTATGGGCCATATCAGTCCATTTGAAGTGGTAAAACGCACTTCCGTTCCTGTCATCCTCGGTTTAATCACTGTCATTATTGGTACAGTAATCCTTGTACCGATGACAGCATAACGTTAACGAACAATCAGGGCGTCCAACAGGACGCCCTTTTTTCAAACCGCTATTTCCAAATAGGTGTTATTTACTCTCGCTATAACGCTCCAAGTATAAAATCGTTGCTGCCGTGCGCGATGGGACGCGTAGCTTCTTCAGTAAACTCTTCATGTGCACTTTTACTGTCGACTCAGAAATGAACAGACGATCCGCAATTTGCTTATTCCGATACCCTTTCGCGACCTCTTTTAAAATCTGAGTTTCACGGTCGGTTAATGCCTCAAAAAGATCTTCATGCGTATGACGTTCGGCGAGGTACTGAGTAACAAACTCGCTGTACGCTTTTACACCCGTCGCGGCCTGTCTAAGCAGTTCCACCAGCTCATCTGGTTCTGTATCTTTAAGAAGGTAGCCATCAGCCCCCGCTTTCACCATAGCTTCAATATCGAGCGCACTGTCTGATACGGTTAAAATAACGATGGTAGCGGTTGATTCATCCGCACGAAGCGCTGTTAACGTATCGAGCCCTGACATGCCTTTCATATTCAAATCAAGCAGAATGAGATCCGGCTCGATGTCATGCGCCAAAGCAATGGCTTCACTGCCGTTACAAGCTTCAGCAACCACTTCAAAGTCATCTTCAAAACCCAATAGCTGGTTGATACCACGTCTCATCAAAGGATGGTCATCTACCAGCATTACTCTACATCTCGTCAAAATTTGTATCCTTTGAACGTTTATATTTCAATATAACTTCACACCCAGCATTGGGTGCGGAGGTTACTGACACTGCGCCATGCAGCCGCGCCGCTCTTTCTTGCATAATGCTTAATCCATAGTGATTGAGCCTAGCACGCTGTTGATCAAAGCCAACCCCATCGTCTTTGACCGTCACCATCACCTGATCGTCCAATTCATCACAGTTGACTTGAATGGCATTAGCTTGAGCGTGTTTGATAGCATTGATAGTCGCTTCTCGGATCAATTGCAGTAAATGCACTTGTTGATGCGCATCTAAATCAATCGATGACAAATTATTATTAAGCACTATCTCCGCCGTAGTTTGCTCGCCAAGTTCCTCTAGCATGCCCTTGAGCGCTTGACCAAAATTGCCTTCTTTAATCGTTAGCCTAAAGGTGGTTAATAGCTCTCTTAACTGGGTGTAAGCGCCCGACAAACCTTGATCAATATCTAAAATGATTTGCTCTTTTTTCTCTGCAGCGGGCGGGGTCTCTGCTCGGCCAATCACGCGTTTTAGTAATGATACTTGTATCTTCAGATACGAAAGCGATTGAGCCAACGAATCATGCAGTTCCCGAGCGATGGTGGCGCGTTCTTCCATCAAGATCAACTGTTCGGCTTGTTTCTGTGCTTGATTATAATAAATGGCACGCGACAATATTTGTACGAAGTTATCAATCAAGGCGCTATTTGGACAAGGCAAGCTGTATTGCAGATACAAGTAACCCAGTTGCATCCCATCTAAGCTCAGCAAAAGCGGAGAAAGGGAGAATCCATTGCTCTCACCTTCGGATAAGCGCGTACTTTTACCCGCGTCATCACCAATTTCTAACTGGGCAAATGTGACCCCTTCAATGGTGACCAAGTGTTGCAAAATCGCTTGAAAATTATCTTGGCTAATGCGCGATGCGGTTAACTCTTGCGAGCAGTCATACAACACTTGCAGTGCTTGGTTGGCATTTTGCAACTTATGGGTTTTCTCATTCACCGCTTGCTCCAAACCGAGGTACAGCTTACCAAGGTCGGTGGCCATTTTATTAAACGTGCGGGTTAAGATCCCCATTTCATTATGGCTGGTGACATTGAGCGATACATCAAATGAACGGTTTTGGATCTGCTCACTGGCGGTCACTAGCGAACGCAATGGCCCCACCACTTCCTTACGAATAAAATGCACCACAAACAATGAGATACATAACACACCACCCAACCCCATGCCGCCAAACCAAGCCAGTTGGATCAGCTTTTGTTCTGAGAAGTGCTGCAACTTAAAGACAAAACGGTCGATTTGGCTGACAAATTTCGCTACCTCATCAAGATAGCGGTCTTTGTTCTCGCTATTTAACAAGCTTTTCAGTTCGTGCCAACGAATGATCAACTGATAATAATCTTTGGTGATGTCGTTTGGCACAGGCCAACGCTGCAATGCTTTCATTGATGGTGAATAAAGCGAACGTTCAAAAAGATAAATGTGAGATGAATAATCCACCGAGTTACTTTGAATATCATGTGCCAATCGATAGCTTTGCATACGCATTGAACCAGCAACGTTCACCGCTTCCGCATCATTGAGTGAGGAAGCGAGTGTAAAAATGGCGTACCCTGTGATGGCAACCGATAACAGTAAAATCGACACCATGGCTTTGGCAATGGTGCTGGTGACCGACTGTTTGGATCGTTTTCTCAAAACATCTCTCCGTGAACCTCTCCTTGCCTATTGTATCTGATTGGGCACCGCTGTCGTTAAAGCCATTCAATATGTGATCACTCGCGCTTGAATTTATTGATCTAAAACAACATGACTAGCCAATTACCTCCTTGGGGGTATTTATAGAAATAGGACAAAAACTACAATTTGTGTATGGATAAATGAAGATTTGTTAACAAATACAGGAATGCACTTTGGTTGATCTCTCGAAAAGGCGTTTTTTTTCTCGTAATCAGGTCGATGACACCATTGTCCGCTTGCCTTGGATTGCTCACCCCCTCTCCTTTTCAGATGAGTGCACTCGCTGCGGCCGCTGCCTAGACGCGTGCGAAACAAAGATCATCACCTTAGGTGATGGCGGCTTCCCAACCATAGATTTTCATATTGATGAGTGCACCTTTTGTTATCAGTGCGCGCAAAGCTGCCCAGAGCCAATTTTCGCACCGCGCTCAACACAACCGTGGCTGGCTAAAGCAAAGCTCGAAGAAAGCTGCTTGGCTAAACGCAATGTGGAGTGTCGTAGCTGCGCTGAGTCATGTGAAGTCAGCGCTATAACGTTCAATTTAGTGATCGGAAAAGTGGCGCAACCGAATGTCGATATTGATGCCTGTAACGGATGTGGCGCGTGCGTTTCCATCTGTCCAACCTCAGCCATCCGTGTGAGCAATATTAATAATAATGAGAGATAAACATGTCACTCAATGAAGTACATATTTCAAGTTTGATCGTTCACGTCGTACCTGAACATTTAGCAGCGCTCAAAGCGACAATCGAATCGTTTGAGAACGCCGAAGTGTATGGCCAAAGCAACGAAGGGAAAATGATCGTCGTTTTGGAAACGGAAAATCAAGGCTTCGTTACTGACACCATCGATGCGATTAATAATTTACCACATGTTCTCAGCACCGCTTTGGTTTATCACCAAATAGAAAGTGGGCTGGATGACACGGATACCAACACTGGAACACAACATTCCCACATTGAGGATGACGTATGAAAATGACAAGACGCGCGTTTGTGAAAGCAAACGCAGCCGCATCCGCAGCCGCTGTCGCCGGTATTACTCTACCCGCCAGCGCAACAAACTTGATTGCCAGCTCAGACCAAACAAAAATCACTTGGGATAAAGCACCTTGTCGTTTCTGCGGTACGGGCTGTTCAGTATTAATCGGTACCCAAAACGGCAAAGTGGTTGCCACACAAGGTGATCCTGAAGCGCCCGTTAACAAAGGGCTGAACTGTATTAAAGGCTACTTCCTTTCAAAAATCATGTATGGCAAAGATCGCTTAACACAGCCACTGCTGCGCATGAAAGATGGCCAATATCATAAAGATGGAGAATTCACGCCAGTGTCGTGGGATCAGGCTTTCGATGTGATGGCTGAAAAGTGGAAACAAGCTCTAAAAGCGAAAGGGCCAACCAGTGTTGGCATGTTCGGTTCGGGCCAATGGACCGTGATGGAAGGTTACGCCGCCGTTAAACTAATGAAAGCGGGCTTTCGCTCTAATAACATTGATCCGAATGCTCGTCACTGCATGGCTTCAGCCGTTGTTGGATTTATGCGCACCTTTGGTATTGATGAACCGATGGGCTGCTATGATGATTTTGAACACGCTGATGCCTTTGTGCTTTGGGGTTCAAACATGGCTGAAATGCACCCGGTTCTTTGGACTCGTATTACCGATCGTCGTTTAAGTCACCCACACGTTAAAGTAAATGTCCTTTCGACTTATTATCATCGTTCGTTTGAGCTGGCCGACCACGGTTACATTTTCCACCCACAAAGTGACCTTGCCATCGCCAACTTCATCGCCAACTACATCATTCAAAACAATGCGGTGAACTGGGATTTCGTCAATAAACACACTCATTTCAAACAAGCGACAACAGATATTGGTTACGGTCTGCGTGACGAGCACCCATTGCAAGTTAAAGCGAAAAATGCAAACTCCGGTGATGTTACTGCGATTGACTTTGAAGCTTATAAAGCCTCGGTTGCACCTTATACGGTTGAAAAAGCCGCGCAAATGTCAGGCGTTGCCGAAGATAAACTGATCGCGCTTGCAAAACAGTACGCTGACCCTAACACCAAAGTGATGTCATTGTGGACTATGGGCATGAACCAACATACTCGCGGTGTTTGGATGCAAAGCTTGGTCTACAACTTGCACTTACTGACGGGCAAAATTGCCACACCTGGCAACAGTCCATTTTCATTAACAGGTCAACCATCCGCTTGTGGCACGGCACGTGAAGTCGGAACCTTTTCTCATCGCTTGCCTGCGGACATGGTGGTGGCAAACCCCAAACATCGTGCGATTGCTGAAAAAACATGGAAGCTTCCGCAAGGCACCATTCCTGAAAAACCGGGCTTTCACGCGGTACTTCAAGACCGAATGCTCAAAGACGGCAAACTCAACGCTTACTGGGTGCAGTGTAATAACAACATGCAAGCTGGCCCGAATATTAACGAAGAACGTTTACCGGGTTATCGCAACCCAGAAAACTTTATCGTCGTGTCTGACCCGTATCCAACAGCCACAGCGCAAGCGGCCGACTTAGTGCTCCCTACCGCAATGTGGGTGGAAAAAGAAGGCGCTTACGGCAATGCTGAACGCCGCACTCAAGCTTGGTATCAACAAGTTGGTACTGTGGGCGAAGCAAAATCAGACTCATGGCAAGTGATGGAGTTCTCTAAACGCTTCAAAATGGAAGAAGTGTGGCCAGAAGAATTGCTCGCCAAAGCGCCACAATATCGCGGTAAAACCCTGTTTGATGTGCTGTTCAGAAACGGACAGGTTGACCAATTCCCGCTTGAAGAAGCGCGTGAACTGAACGACGACGCACATCACTTCGGTTTCTATGTACAAAAAGGGTTATTTGAAGAGTACGCCAGCTTCGGACGCGGTCACGGCCACGACTTAGCTCCTTATGATACCTACCATAACGTTCGCGGCTTACGTTGGCCGGTTGTGGATGGCAAAGAAACGTTATGGCGCTTTAAAGAAGGCTCTGACCCTTATGCGAAAAAAGGATCTGATTGGGATTTCTACGGCAAACCGGATGGTAAAGCGTGGATCATCTCCGCTCCTTATGAAGCGCCGCCGGAATCACCTGATGCCGAATTTGATATGTGGCTGTGTACGGGCCGCGTGTTAGAACACTGGCACACCGGCACTATGACGCGGCGCGTGCCTGAACTTTATAAAGCCGTACCCGATGCGCTCTGTTACATCCACCCAGATGACGCCAAAGCGCGTGGGTTACGACGTGGTGATGAAGTATTGATTTCCAACAAACGCGGCGAAGTTCGTGTTCGTGTGGAAACGCGCGGCCGAAATCGTCCACCGCATGGTTTAGTCTTTATCCCATTCTTTGATGCTCGCATTTTGATTAACAAGCTGATTTTAGATGCCACGGACCCACTGTCGAAGCAGACAGACTTCAAAAAATGTCCGGTAAAAATCACTAAAGTAGCGTAAGCCAGTTAATGAATGCATCGGCTGCCCTGTGGGGAGCCGATCTTAGAATGAGCCATTAGGCGGAGAATTTAAGATGAAAAAACTACTGATCGCCCTTTTATCTTTTGGGGCTTTATTTGGCCAAACGGTACAGGCGGAACTGAATAACCCCGGCGGCAACGGCGGGCTGGAATCGCTGCGTGGCGCAACGCAACTTGAAGAGACTCGTCCTGCAGACGACTTTAAGAAGTACCCAAGAGATCAAGCGCTTGAAAGCGAATACGTCTATCAGCCACCTTTGATCCCGCATAACATTCGTGGCTACGAAGTGTCGCTAAACGCCAATAAGTGCCTTGCTTGTCACAGTTGGAAAAATGCCAAAGAGATGGGCGCAACCAAAATCAGTGTGACCCACTATGTTAACCGTGAAGATGCGGTGCTAGCTGACGTCTCACCGCGCCGTTATTTCTGTTTACAGTGCCATGTACCGCAAGCCATTGCGAAGCCTTTGGTGGAAAATGAGTTCAAATCCGTTGATTCACTTCGCTAATCGTAGCCAGATAATAACTTAAGAGGCTATTTATGAAATTATTAAAAGCGTTTTGGAAAAGGCTCACAAGCCCAAGTAAAGCGGCCGTTGGCATCGTATTGTTCATGGGGTTTGCAGGTGGTCTGCTATTTTGGGGCGCATTTAACACCGGTATGGAAGCAACAAACTCAGAAGAATTCTGCTCAGGCTGTCATGCACCGATTGTGGCAGAAATCCAAGAGACGATTCACTATTCTAACCGTTCCGGCGTACGTGCTATCTGCTCTGACTGCCATGTTCCCCATGAGTGGACAGACAAGATTATCCGCAAAGTGCAAGCATCCAAAGAGTTGTTTGCTCATGTGGTATTAGGCACCATTAGCACACCCGAAAAGTTTCAAGCACGTCGAGCACATCTCGCGGAGCGTGAGTGGTCACGATTGAAAAATAATGACTCATTAGAGTGCCGCAACTGCCATGAGTTCGAATACATGGATTTTTCAGAGCAAGGTCCACGCAGTGCCAAACAGCATTCAACCGCCCTTGCTAGTGGTGAAAAAACCTGTGTCGATTGCCATAAAGGTATTGCACATAAACTGCCAGACATGCAAGGCGTTGAAGGCTGGCAATAGGAGAATTAACCCATGAGTACATTAGAATCGGTGATTTGGCATATTCTTGGTTACAGCGCGATGCCTGTTATTATCTTCGGCGGCTTTGCGGTGGTTGCCGCCGTTTCACTTTGGTTGCTGTCATTGAGTAAAGATAAAGAACTATAAATCACACTTCCTACCGTAATTTATAGTCCACTACCAATGAAAATCCGCCTGTACATAAGGCGGATTTTTTTACTTCACTTTAAATGACATGCGCAGAAATACTAAGGCGCGGAATCCACCACTACGGGCAAGTAATGTTTAGGCTCAAGTTTCAACCACTCTGGTAACACAGTCCCGATTGAGATTGAAGACCAAGTTCCAGAAATAATACCGATGAACATTGCAATAGCAAACCCTTCAAGCGGCTCCCCGCCCATTAACCACAATGCGGAAACGGTGAGTAATGTCGTACCCGAAGTCACCATAGTGCGTGAAAACGTCGCAATCACAGCTTGGTCGGTAATCTCTTTGGTTGGCGTGCTTTGCTTAGCCACGAGCAGTTCACGAATACGGTCGGCAATGATAATAGAGTCGTTCAATGAATAACCCAATACCGCCAGTACCGCCGCAAACACGGTTAGGTTGAACTCCATTTGTGTCAGGGCAAAGAAACCGAGCACTAAAATAACGTCATGCATCAAAGCCAACAACGAGCCGCTCGCTAAACGCCATTCAAAGCGGAAACACAAGTAACCTAAGATACACAGTAAGCAGATCATCAACGCTAAACTACCTTGCTCCACCAGATCTTGTCCCACTTGCGAGCCGACCATACTGTTGCTCACCACCGTCACATACTCAGAGACATCGCTGAGCAAAGTTGGAATGTTAGGCGTCTCTTGATCGCTTTCAGGAAGCGCGTAGCGGATAACCCAACGTCCTTCTTCACCTGCTTTGGTGAGCATCGTTGAATCTCCTAATGTAGGTTTCAACGCTTGCAGTAACTCTTTGTTGGTGAGGGTTTTATCGACCGTGACTTCGGTGACCATCCCACCAGTAAAATCCAAACCCATGTTGAGGCCTTTCACACCAAACGCCACTAATGAGATCAGCATCAATGTCACAGAAAGTACGCTCGTGATGTAACGAATTGGACGAATATGGCTTTTCAAATAATCAATCATGTTTATACCCTTACATCACGACGAGCATCTCGTCCCCAAATGAGATTGATAACCGCACGCGAAGCAAACACACCGCTGAACATACTGGTCATAATGCCGAGCCCTAAGGTCAGGGCAAAGCCTTGGATTGGACCATTACCGATCGAATAAAGAATCACGGCGGTGATCATAGTGGTGACGTTGGCGTCAAGAATGGTGCTAAAGGCGCTGCTAAACCCAGAATCAATCGCTTGGGCGAAATTACGTCCTTCCGCAATTTTGTCTTTGATACGTTCAAAAATCAGCACGTTGGTATCGACGGCCATGCCGACCGTCAAAACCAGACCTGCAATCCCCGGTAAGGTCAGCACAGCACCCGGCAATAAGGCAATCAGGCCAATGAGACACACCATGTTAAACAGCAACGCCGCGTTCGCCACCCAGCCTAAACGGCGATACCAAAGCGCCATAAAAGTCAGCGTTAATGCCATACCTAAGGCTAATGCGGCAAAACCATTTTGAATGTTTTCTGCGCCCAATGAAGCGCCGATGGTACGCTCCTCTACGATAGTCACAGGCGCGGTTAATGAACCTGCGCGCAGCAATAAAGCCAGCTGCTGTGCTTCTTCCATCGAACCTGCACCAGTGATTCTAAATTGGCTACCCAGCTGCGATTGAATGGTCGCAACACTGATCACTTTTTCGCTACGCTCTGTTTCGCCACGAGCATTGGTGGTGTATTCACGGTACACGGTCGCCATCGGCTTACCGATATGCTTGGATGAGAAATCACTCATGATTTTGCCACCCGCGTGGTCAAGTGAGATGTTGACCTCAGACATTCCCACTTGGTCAATACCTGCGCGCGCATTAACAATGTGATCGCCGGTTAATACAGGGCGTTTAGTAAGTACAACATTGCGGCCATTTTCATCTTTTAGCACAATGTCTTGCGACGTAAACGCTTCGCTGGGTGATTTCGCCTCATAAAAAGCAAGGCTCGCCGTCGCACCAATCACGTTTTTCGCTTGTGATGGGTCTTGCACGCCCGGTAATTCGATACGAATGCTGTGTTCACCTTGGCGCTGAACCATGGCTTCAGTGATGCCTAGCTCTTCAATGCGATCACGCATAATCTTGAGGTTCTGTTGCAGCGTCGTTGATTGGAAATCGACTCGATTCTGTTTTGAAGGCTTGATCAGCAGTTGATCAGAAGAGCGTTGGATATCCCACCCTGAATAAGTCTCTTTAAGAAATGCATTGATTTTATTGAGATCTTCCGCTGAATTGCTCATTACTTTGAAGCCATCAATACCTTCAGAGCTAACTTTCACGCTGCGAAGACGCTCGTCACGAAGCTTATCTTTCACGGTATCGATCATGCTGTCACGCTGCTCTTGGAACGCTTTATCCACGTCAACGTTCAGCAAAAATTGCACACCACCACGCAGGTCCAATCCTAGTTTAATCGGGTTAAAACCTAAATTTGTCAACCATGTTGGTGCAACCGAAACGTAAGAGAACGTAATACTGTCTTCTTTTTCAATCATGCCATCGAGTAATTCTCTGGCGTGCGTTTGCTGGACTTCATCAGCAAAGACTAAGGTCGTTTTCCCACCTTGCTGCTGTATGTTTTGTACCGCAATATCGTTTTTTTCGAGTAGATGAGTTAATTCCACGACCGAATTAAGCGTCTCATTTTTAGAGGAGACTTGCAGTTGAATAGACGGCTGTTCGCCGTACCAGGTGGGTATAGCGCTCAAGGCAAGCACAACCAAAGTGGCGGCCAATACGATATACTTCCACGCAGAATAGTGATTAATAAGACGTGCTGACGCCTTTTTATTTTGTGTTTTTTTCATACCAATCCTCTCAGCAAAGCTGAGTTGTTATTACTTTAAATAAACAAGTTAAATGAACAAGCGAATGACTTTGTCACTTGATATAAAGTAAGAGGGATCAGTACTGGCTATTTAACGCCACATACATGGCATTCGTTTCTTTCCAACCAGAAATTCTGTGGTTAGAACTATAGGGGCGAGCTTGCCATGCCGCCAACTCAGCGACAGGAAAAAGATAAAGCCTAAAGGGAGCGACGGTGACGTCGTAATTGGGTGTGTTATCGACAAAAGTGGGGCCATCGTATTCAACGACTCGGGAAGTTACCCCCCAACGAGACGCGGTGACGATTGCAGCAGAAGTGTCTGAGTGAAGCGATTTTGATACGGGTGGAGCCGTTTGTTTATCTTGTTGATCAGAGATAGGTTGTTGAATAGCAATAGCTTGAGGCAATGTTTGCTGATAAACAATCGCCGTGAGCGAGGTTTTTTCACCATGTTGTAGGATAACTTTACGTTCAGCGTGGCTGTGCGTTTCACTCTCAATTAAATAGCCGAACGCTTGCGAAGGCAGAACCACCGCAAGAAGCGTAAACCAGACATATTTAATAAAGTGCCAATGCATGAAAAAATCATTCCTCTCAACTCAAGCAGGCATCATATTCCTGACAACCATAAGCCTCAAGTAAAAAGATCTAAATGCTCTTATCACTTTAGCTAATGAGAAGCGTAAAATATTTCTTTGCTTTGTATATCAAAGTAAATTTTGTTGGCTAACTTACGGCCACCACAATACACAAAATAAACCTCACGTTCTTGATATTTGAGCGACTTTACCCAGCCACCAAGCTCTTCAAAATCTTCTGGTACGCAGGTTTCATTTTTCAGCAACTCATCGGTTTTCTGCACAAAAGCCGTTTCATAGAGTTTAAAATCATCCGAATTCGCAATGTACTGCGTGACCGTTTTACGGCGCTCCTCTGCCGTGATCAGCGGGGCTTGCTCCACTAAACCATCCAAAGGTATCCACTCCGCGACTTCCGGCCCGTTTTCCTCATAGACAAAATAATCGGTAATGCGGCCAAAACCTGCTTTGCGCTCCAAGATTTTCACCTTATCACCACGGTATAGAACCCGCTCAATAAACGCTTGTGCATCGGGCTTTTCTCTCACCCCGAGCTTTGCTAAATCGACATATAAATCATTAACGAGCGGTTTTGGTGGCAAGGCCGTTTTAGGAGCCGCCTCAGTGGTTGGCACTTGCTCTTCATCGTTCGAACTCGACGAATCGGCCTGCAGTGCTTCTTGCTCAGGAAGATAATAAAGAAAGTAATAGCCAGCGCCTGCGCCCGCCAGCCCAAGCAGCAATAATAGAAACATCAGCATTTTTTTCATCTTGCTGCTCATTCCTTTCTTGTTGTGCGCAACCTTGTTCGGCGCGGCACGCTTTAATTGTTCGTTAATTATAGTTGAAATCTCCGAATGTCATTTTTACTCACTATTCGAACCAATAGCGATACTAACGACAGCCTAATCCTGAACTTGATGCTATGCGTCAATCTTATGCAAAATCAGTCCCTTTTATTGGGTGAAGCTCCCACTATCATCATGAACCATATCATTATCAAGCTCATGAATCGTACCGATACGACAGCGCTTACCAGCTATTTGGCTCCTTTTAAAACAGGAGCCTTTTTTCTAGATATGCCTAATCACAATCAAGCCACATTCCACCATTTTAACCAAACATCAGCACATCACCATGTTGAAGCACTTCTAATTTAGGACCGAGTAAATGGATGGTACCCGGCAATTCTGGGATTCGCTGACCGTCAAATTTAAGTGTTACATGCCCAAGCTCCGCAAGATTTTGGTTCGCCACACTGCCGACTGCCGTCACAACAAAACCGAGATCCCCAATTAATAAAGTGGTGTTGTGGTCAATCAATCCATACAACGAAGATCCAGAGTGTATGAAGCAATATTCCTTCACCGCATCAGGGGCGCTCGGGCCGAATAAAATCACCATATCATCATGCAGTGAGTCTTTAGCATAATCGCCAGCGGACAAAATCGTCGTTTGATACTGAAGCATATGCCCTCACTGATAAATGAAGAATGAGATAAGCCAAGCAATCAGCACCGTTGGCGCACCTGTAAGAAAACGAGAGTAAAGTACCGAAGGCACACCGACCTGTACCGTTTCGGGCTTAGCGTCTGCAAGGCCAAGCCCTACAGGGATGAAATCACAAGCAGCTTGAGCATTTATGGCAAACAAAGCGGGTAATGCTAAGTGCGGTGGGATATTTCCCATACCGATCTGAGTCCCGATAAGTACACCGATCACTTGCGCAATCACCGCACCTGGTCCAAGAAAGGGTGACAGAAACGGAAATGAACAGATCAAGGCAATCGTCAGTAAACCGATCGGGTTCCCTGCTAATGGCTCCAAAGTATGAGCAATTAAATCACCTAACCCAGACGCGAGAATAACCCCAATCAACATTGAAACAAACGCCATAAAAGGCAGAATGGTTTTAAGTACGGTATCAATGGTTTCACGCCCAGCCTGATTAAAGGTCGCCATCACCGAGCCCATACCGATCCCCACTTTAGCCAGTAAGCTATCTGTTTGTTGGCTAAGCTTCTTCGTCGTGTCAATGGATTGGGGCTGAGATAGGATTGGCTCACAAAACGTGGTTTTGTGATCATCTACCAAGGAAAAACAACCACTGCGTATGCCAGATGCATAAATATCTTCCTGAATATATTGTGCCAAAGGGCCACTTTGACCTGTAGCATGGATATTTAATGTCGGAATACCTTTTTTGGGATAAAGCCCACAACGCAATGTGCCACCACAGTCAATCACTACACAAGCGACTCGTTCATCGGGAACAAAATGTTCAAAGCCGTTAACCGCTTGCATTCCCGTCAACGCCACTATCTCATCAATAAAATGGGGACGAGTCCCTGCTGTGATGTAGATGATCTTCTTGTCAACCTCAACCGGAATGAATAGCGGGCCACCCCATCCACCCTGCCCTCGGTTTACTTTCAATACCGTCATCATTTTTCCTCAACCACGTTAAGATCGACTTTATCGCTGAATACTACACCTTGTTGTCTAGCCACAAACATAGTCGTCATATCGGTTACCCAACCGCGTAAAAAGTTGGTCACTAAGCCAACCAGCAAATAGGAAATAGCGAGAGGACCGAGCGATAAGCCCTGTTGAGTGATCCCAGCGGCAATGCCTAGATAAATAAACAATTCACTAGGATTTACATGAGGGAACATACCATTCATGGTGTGGCAACTGTAGGAGGCAGAGGCATAATAAGAAGGTTTGTACTTTTCAGGTAAGAAACGCCCTAGGCTGAGCACCATGGGATTACAAAAAACAAAGGTTCCTACTGTCGGCAAGAGCAAATAGCGAGATATAGGATTAGACGCACTTTTCTGAGCTAACACTTCTATACGCTGTTGGCCAATAAAACGGATCAACGCATTCATGGCAACTAATAAACAGATCAGCACTGGGAGTACTTGTGCCACCATTTCGCTAAACACTTCACCGCCTTTCTCAAACAGACCAATAAACCATTCCGCTCCCTCGATTATCCAATCCATACCTTCGGCTCTTAAATTATGTGGGGATAGTTGGAGTGTTTCCGTTATTGATATATTGAAAAAGAGGCAAAAGAGAAAAGCGTGAATTCAATCACCGATAACTTTTATTTTAAAAGTAAAAAATTGAAATCGGCGACAAAATAAAAAGAAAGCCAACTAGCCTCCTTTCATAAATGGGGTTTATGGAGTGACTTAGGAGCCAACGGTGATCACTTGGATACCTTTCTCTTCCAAATACGTCCGATCCTCTGCTGCGATAAGGTTATCTGTGACAACTATATCGATTTTATCTAGCGGAACCACCACGTTAGGGCTACGACGGCCAAACTTACTTGAATCGGTCACGACAATGATCTGATTGGCTGCTTGGCACATCGCCTGGCTGACTTGATACGCTTCGTTGTAGGTTGTTGTTCCCTGCGCAAGGTCAAAACCATCAGCACCAATAAAGAGTTTATCGAAAGAAAACTGTTTAAATGCTTGCTCAGCCAGCGTGCCATGGAAAGACGCTGATTTTCGGCGATACGTTCCGCCCGGAACCAATACAGTATGTTCCGCATCCAAATTCGCTACTGCGTTTACGATGTGAATACTGTTCGTCATCAATGTCAGTGACATCACCTGTTCAAAATGCGGCACCATCTGCAGTGTGGTACTGCCACAGTCCAGAATGATCGAATCCCCATCCTTGACCAGTTGTGAAGCGGCTTTAGCGATTAAGCATTTACGTTCAAGGTTCACCGTCTGCTTTTCATCCATCGAACGGTCTTCCAAAATGACGCTATTAGCGATACAAGCTTCAGCTGCTCCGTAACGGCGAATAACAAGCCCTTCTTCCTCTAACGAACGTAAATCACTGCGTATTGTAGCTCCGGATGTTTCAAAGGTATCCGCCAGATCGTTCACTGACGTTTTCCCATTAACACGCAGATAATCCAGCAACTGCGCTCTTCTGTTATCTAAATTCATAGCATCAACTTCATTATTAAACTGATAGCAGTTTATAACAGTTCCCTTTCAACTTAAAAGAAAAAGGGGGAACATTCTTTCATTACTGCCTAGAAATTGCGACGTTTAACGCTTCTTGAACATTAGAATCCAGTTTAAATATGAGTGATTCAGGGATAGGTAGTGATTGACCAATGAGTTGATCTAGTGTCTTTGGTCTAGCAAATACAGAAATACCCTTCATCACTTGGGCATCTACAACATGCTGATCTTCATCTTCAACCAACACCAGTACGGTACGCGGTTTCCATCGGCTTTGGGTGCGGCCTATCTTGACTTTCCCTTTATGAGTCATAGATTGAAGCATCCGATTAAAAGATCGAATCTGCAAATAACCTAAGACGATCTGTATCATCCAAGCTCCTGCAGCAAAATAAATAAGTACCGTTGTTGAGTCCATCTCATACCTCTTGTCAAAAAGGGGCAAGCATAACGCCTGCCCAATATAAGCTGCCCTTATTCTAGGAGCATAGGGCTTAATCCATGGGGGATGGATTAGAACATTACCTGACCACCCGTGATATTGATCGATTGACCAGTACAATAGGCGGCTTCATCGCTGGCGTAAAACTTCAGTACATTGAGAACATCCTGATATTCACATCCTGCCTTAAGTGGCACTTTATCGATATAAATCTGTTCAACCTCTGATTCCGGTACACCCAATTTTTTCGCATACTGAGGTAGCAGTGATTGGAACATAGGGCTTTTCAACAAGTTACCCAACATCAAAGAATGCACCGTGATTTTGTGTTCCGCTAAATCTAACGCAAGTGACTGAGTCAGGCCAACCCCACCAAATTTGGCCGCTGAGTAACCACTGTTATGCTTTGAACCCACTTTACCCGACTTTGAGTTGATCTGAATAATGCGCCCACCACGTTGTTCACGAATCATTACTTTTGATACTTCTCGTGCACAGAGGAAATACCCCGTTAGGTTTACGTCAATCGATAGCTGCCAAGCAGTCAGTGGAAAACCGTCAATCTTGCCAGCCTGAGCTACGCCAGCGCTGTAAACCAGCAGATCAATCCGTCCAAAAAATTCATCTATTTGCCTAACCATATTCACTACACTTTGCTCTTTGGTGGCATCTACCTCCACACCCAGTGCTGTAGCCTGGCCGTATTCTTGATTAATTCTATTAGCCACCTTTTCAGCACTGCAACCATTTAAATCGGCGACCGCAACTCGATAACCTTCATTAGCCAAACCTAAGCACAGAAATTCACCTAGAGTCTGACCACCACCAACCACTAACGCAACTTTACTCATAACTTACACCTTACTTAGAGGGTGCCCCATCGTAGGCATAGAGCACCCATACTGACTATTAATTTAAAAAGACAATTTCATCACCGCAGCGCACTTGCTGAGGTCGTTCACCATTGACATGAAGACAACCCGGATATTCAGCTTCAACTAAGGCATCAAACCGTATGGTAATGTGCCCAAGTTCTGCAAGGTTTTGATTGACCACCTCACCAACCGCTGTAATCGGATACTGATACCTTCCCAATTGCATCACACCACCGGGTTTGATATTCCCCTTGAGTGCGTCATGCGTGTGGATGAAGCAATACTCTGCCGCATCTTTTGGGGCAATATTACTGAAGATGATCATCATATCGTCTTCCAACGCACTATTGGCAAACTCACCAATGCTCTCGATCTTGACTTGATATAGTGGCGACATTGCTCACCTCCTATTGATAGATAAATAGAGACACAAACCAAGCCAGTAGAACGGTAGGTGCGCCAGTAAGGAAGCGTGAATACAGTACCGAAGGAACACCTATTTCAACGGTTCTCGGCTTAGCTTCTGCCATACCCAACCCAACCGGGATGAAATCACAAGCCGCTTGAGCATTGATGGCAAATAAAGCGGGCAACGCGAGATGTGGTGGTATATTGCCAAGACCAATTTGGGTGCCGACTAATACACCAATAACTTGAGCGATAACCGCACCGGGGCCAAGGAATGGAGAAAGCAACGGGAACGAGCAGATCAACGCAAGCGTTACTAACCCTAGTGGATTTTGCGCCAAAGGCGTCAATACATGCGCGATCACATCGCCCAAACCAGAGGCAATGATCACCCCAATCAGCATGGAGACGAATGCCATAAAAGGCAAAATCGTTTTCAAAATGGTGTCAATGGCTTCACGCCCAGCTTGGTAGAAGGTCGCCATCACCGAACCCATCCCAATGCCGATCCGAGCCAACAAGCTGTCACTTTGCTGAGTTAGTTTTTTACTCGTATCGTATTTGTTTGTCGCCAAATTCTCGTTCGAGAGTTCATCTCTTAGTGGTGGTTGCATTGATCCCCCCTCGCTGCCTACTAGCTGAATGTCACGCTCACGCACACCCGATACATAAATATCTTCAGTGATGAATTCAGCCAATGGTCCGCTTTTACCCGTAGCGTGAATATTAACTGTCGGTATCCGTTTTTTTGGATACAAACCGCAGCGCAATGTTCCACCACAGTCGATGACCGCAACACCAATTTCTTCATCGGACACACTAGTTTTGAAACCATCAACCGCTTCATAACCGGTAAGCTCAACAATACGGTCGACAATCGCAGGGCGAGTACCACCCGTAATGTAAAACACCTTTTTATCGGCTTCGATCGGCAACTCCAATGGGCCACCCCAACCGCCACTACCTTTCTGTATACGTAATACTTTCGTCATTTTTATTGCCCCATTAACCTACGTGAACCTGACGCTCTAACTGAACACCCTGTTGACGTTCAACCATAGTTGTAGTGAAGTCAGTGACCCACCCACGGAAGAAATTCGTCACCATACCAACCAACAAATAGCTAACCGCAAGAGGTCCAAGCGGCAGACCGAGCGTTGTCAGGCCACTAGCGATACCTAGATAGACAAACAACTCACCAGGGTTAATGTGCGGAAATAAACCATTCATCGAGTGACAGCTATATGAAGCCGCCGCGTAATAGGAAGGTTTATAACGTTCAGGTAAAAAACGACCGAGACTCAATGTCATCGGGTTACAGAAAATGAAGGTGCCGATAACTGGCAATATCAAATAGCGAGAGATCGGATTGCCTGCACTACTCTGTGCCAGTTTCTCCACTCGTTCTTGACCCACCAACCGGATAAGCGCATTCATCGCCACCAGCAGTGCAATTAGTAAAGGTAGAATACCGGTTACCATCCCCGTAAACACCTCTCCTCCTTTTTGAAATAGTCCGATAAACCATTCCGCTCCGTGAATTATCCATTCCATAATCAAACCTCATTGTTGTTATTGGCTTAGTGTCAAAGTACGTATTTATACTTCCACTTTACATTTCAAATTAAAAGCCTCAACTTTCATTTAAATGATAAAGATCACAAAACAATTTTCACAATGAAACCAACAACAACGAAATAACAAGGGATGAAAACGAATTAACAACTAAGAGGCATTACCCATTCCTGATCTACTTTAAACGCTAAAAATCAATAACCTCAAACCCAAATAAAACATAACTGCATGTATTTAATATATATTAAATAAAATAAGTTTTTATTAGGCCGCATTCGACAGGTATTGTCTGACCGTAAAGAAGCCACGATCCATCAGTATCATGATTAAAATAACTACAGACAATCCTTAAAGCAGTTTAATCAAAGCCACATACTAATTTTCAAACCAAAAGAAAACAACGAGAATGTCACAAAAATGATTTCAGTATGAAAACCCATAAAGTAGGCTGTAAGCGCTACAGAATCACGCTTTACATTTTTTGATACGGTGGCTCGATATCAAACAGGAAGAACCCGAGAGCAGGAAAGAGTTTTGGTAGGGAAATTGATTAAAAATTTAAACTGGCCTTAACCTCTCATTGCCACTACCTCAACTCGTTTTTGTCACTCTGCACAACACCAATAAAGGTGATAACAAAAAGAGGATGGACTATGGTGTTTAGCGAAGAGGATCGCCAAGCCTTATACAATGTATGGATGTCACAAAAGGCTAAAATGCATTTGACTCAGATGGAGATGGCTAAGCGACTTAACCTTACTCAACTTGAGTTCTCACATCTTTTACGAGGGGATAGCTCTTTATCGATGACGTTTATCAGTCAATTCTGTCGTCATCTACATATTGAGCCGCACAGGGTACTACCGAGTTTGAAACAGACCGCCACCAGCGAGGTAAAAGCGATCTGTTTAAAAAACCGAATAAGTGTTGATGGTGATATCCAGCATGTTTCTATAGAAGGTAATCAGGTGATCATTGAATACATTCATTATGCCTAATTATTGCGCTACAGCGGCTTGCTCTTGCACTAACGGCTCAGAGCGGTAATTCTCACCGGCTAAAATATCGTAATGAATCACGGTGTCGTTATTGAATTTCGAGAAATCGTAGTAGGCGGTGTAAGCGTTAAATTCAACTAAATCTTTTTTATCTTTCATTTTCCCATTAGTATAAAAACTGCAAGCCAAGCCTGTAGACCATTCATCTAAGTCTTCGTAATATCTTGCTCTACAGTTTTTTGCTTCAATAGAAGAACCAAGCTCAATTGATCTATTATAATATTCATTGCCTGCTGGTGAAACTCGTAACTTGGCAAAACCAACAGTATCAAATTTGTTGTATGCTTGAATGGAAAAGTCTCTTAATTCCACTATACAATTTTGTTCATTTTTATACGTTTGGTAAGGGATCCTAAATTCATAACGTGAATCATCTTTAGCAAAATTATGCGTAATTTTTTGGCTTATCTTTCCTCCTTTATGGGATTTTTGACCAAATAAATCGTAGGAATAGGCCTCACACTCATCTCCTGTCACCCAAAAATGAGTCCAAACTTCTAAATAAGCATCTATAGGCTTTTTGCCTGATATAGTAATATAGGACTCATCAGGTTCATCACCCAAAATATTCGGTTGAGAAGTCTGGTAATAATTATACCCAAGAAAAAACAATGCGATGAATAGTACAATAATTGATATTCGCTTTTTCCTATTGCTATTAGCGATAAATTTCACTATTTCGGCCCTTGCTCTTTATCTAACGGTTCAGAGCGGTAATTCTCGCCGGCTAAAACATTAAATTTTATTATCGTATCATCAGAAAACTGAGAAAAATCGTAATAGAACTCATAAGGTCTAACATCTTTTAGTCTGGATTTATTACCAACAAAATACTCACAGTTAAACCATCCATCCCACATATCGTTTTTCCCTTGGTGGAATTCAGCATTACAATCTCGTGCTTCTATTATCATCGATGTAGAAATAGCCTTTTCATAAGGCAGCTCGCCCTGAGGATAAGCTCTAAATCCTGCGATTCCATCAAAGTTATTTAAGACATTTACCTGAAAATCTCTCAATTCAATATTGCAATCATTATTATCTGCTACAGATTTAAAAGGTAAACGTAATTCATAACCGTTTGGATCGTCTGAAAAATTATAGGTATATTTTTTGTCAATTTTCCCTCCCTGATGAGCTTTACGGCCAAACATATCATAGGAATAGGTTTTACATTCATCGCCCGTTACCCAAAATGCAGCCCATGCAACTATGTGAGCATCGGTTGGTTTTTTACCTGTGATCGTAATATAGGGTTCATCAGGTTCATCGCCCCAAATATTCGGTTGAATGCTTTGGTAATAATCGAATCCAAGAAAAACTAATACAATGAATAATACAACAATTGATATTTGTTTTTTCCTGTTGGCATTAGCGATAAATATCACTATTGCGGCCCTTTCTCTTTATCTAACGGTTCAGAACGGTAATTATCACCGGCTAAAATATCGTAATGAATCACGATGTCGTTATTGAATTTCGAGAAATCATAATAAGCGCTGTAGGCGTTGAATTCTTGATCTTGACTTTTTCTCTTACCATCAATGTAGTAATAACAGCCAAAACCATTTGTCCATTGATTGAACTTTTCAGAGTAATATGCGCCACAATCCTTTGCGACAATTGATAAATCAGGCTCAATTGCTCGATTATAATATTCTTTTCCTGCCTGTGAAACTCGTAACTGAGCAAAGCCAGCACTGCCAAATGAGTTATAAGCCTGAATAGAAAAATCTCTTAATTCCACTATACAATTTTGTGAATTTTTATACGTTTTAAAAGGGATCCTAAATTCATAATTTGAATCATCTTTAGCAAAATCATGCGTAATTTTCTGGCTTATCTTTCCTCCTTTATGGGATTTTTGACCAAATAAATCGTAGGAATAGGCCTCACACTCATCTCCTGTCACCCAAAAATGAGTCCAAACTTCTAAATAAGCATCTATAGGCTTTTTGCCTGATATAGTAATATAGGACTCATCAGGTTCATCACCCCAAATATTCGGTTGAGAAGTCTGGTAATAACCAGACCCAAGAAAAAACAATGCGATAAATAATACAACAATTGATATTCGCTTTTTCATTGTGAGGTTATTCAATAACTTCATTGCAGCTGTTCCTTAATTTCATCAGGTAATGTTTTCTGCGCTATTAATAGTTTTGCTAAAGGTAAACGCTCAGGGTCAGAGACTATCTGCTTGAGCTCTCCTCTTATTTTATTGCGATTCTCTATTAGTTTATTTATAGAATTCATCTCATTCATCAAACGTCCGATGCTCAACGCTGGTGTAGCATTTCCTAAAGATTCAGCCCAAGTTTGTTTAACGGTGAGATAATTTCCCTGTAAAGTAGCAATTTCTTGATCGAGAGCTGATATTGCTTGTTGGTAATGCACCATTAAACTTTCATTACTTAAAGAATACATTTGTTGCCACAAATTAGGGATATAATATTCCATTCCATGTTCTGCAATTGAAGCATCGGACAAGCTATTTACCAAAGTAACAGAATCATTGCTGGCTAATTTTGCCAGATCTAGCATAGTGATTTGTGTTTGCCTTGGCGTCAATAAAATCTGGCCAGAATCATTATAAGTTAATAACTGCGATAAATGACCATGGTGGAGATAATTATCATCGTCGTTATCGGTGAGCATTTTCTTAATCAACGTTATACCGCTACTAAATACATCCCATCTATTGAATCCCTCAGTCAAATCAGTATTCGTCCAAATCATCGGTATCTGTGGTACTAGATCATGGTTATTAACGTGGCGGCAATGCTGAATATCTTGGTAGCGAATAACAAAACTGCGCGTTCCCGTACGTGGCATTCCATATGTATATAAACGCAATACTGAAGGATGATAACGATCTTTAATCAGTGCACTTAGTAACAATGCACCAGCACCACCTAAACTATGGCCACAGAGATAAAATCGTTTAGTAGAGTGATTTTTTAAAATATGATCAGCTAGTAGTGTATTTTTCCACAACGCCATCGAATATTGATAAAACCCTCGATGGACATACGTTCCACCAAACTCTTCGGGGGCGATTTGAGCAGCATCAAGGTCCGTTATAATAAGGTCTTTCATTCCTGGTGAATCGGTAGCACTTTCTACCTTATCCGCAATCACAGCCGCCATACCTGAAGCCGCTTTTATAATTTTAAATTTAGTATTATTAACAGGTGGTTTCTTACTCTGGAAATAAGGCTCTGTACCTCTCACACCTATAATCGCCAATTCATCGTTAAAGATGATGTAACCTTCACTCCCAACATCATCCTCGGCATAATATTGAGCACTTAAAGCTCTGCTGTATGGTATCTCTTCTAGTAGCCATTTCGCCTGTAAATCCCCAGAATAAGCAGGTCTTTCTTTGCGCTTTAACTGAGAAATTACCGTACTAATCGCACCCTGATTATCTGTTGTCTTGCCATCATCCCTATTAAAATCGTTAGTCGCATAAGCCAATTTCGATAACAACGCAAAGGTATAACTATTCACCAAACTAAATTCATCGGTATCAATAATCACTGGCATATAACTGCGCAGTGCTTTGATTTCGAAAACGTAACTTTGGTTGTGGCTAAGGCTGAACCCTGCTTTTTCCGCAGAGGCATTGGTATCTATCCCTTTATGATGCTCTTGCAAAAACTCATCTTGAGGGGCTTCATCCCAAAAATCACCTATGGTGGTGCTGTGATACCGTTTCGGGTTTTGCTCAGCAGCATCAAACTCTGCCGATGCGCGGGTTTTCACTGGCGACTCTTGCCCTTCTTTACGGCTGACGTACTTTTCGACTTCGCTTAACAAAGAGGCTTGGCTGACGGAAGCGCGCCATTCACCTGCGGCAATATTTGCAAATAATACTTTACCGGCGCTGGTGGTTTGCGTGTGTGTGTTGGAGGTAATTTTGTTCGTAATAGTGACGGCAAGGCCATCAATCGGTTCATCGTTTTCACTCATGAACTCCAGTTCCAACCAGTTTTTCTCGGGGTTGCACTGCACGCAATGGTTAAATGAATCCATGATTATCCCTCATGTTGTAATTGGCGACTTAAGGCATGCAGAGCGTATTTAATCTCTTCATTTTGATTGTCTTTGATCAGTTCTATCATGCTAGGCTGAGCCAAGTATTCGTTGCCCATAATCGCCGCGATGGCCGCGCTCATCACACGATACGTTAAGGTTTGCTCAGCAGCAGAGAGAAACGGTGTGAGCATGGAAGCGATATCACGCCCTTGCGTAAGATGCTGGTCCATTGCCTTGGGGAAATGCTGCCATAACCAAGATTCAAGGTTAGCTTTTAACAAAGGTAAGTTCTCTTGTTTATCAAGATGATGCGCTTTTATTACCCACCAAGAGCCTTGTTGAGCATTAAATGGCGCGTGCGAGGTGTTGTCAAACGTGACTAAGTGGCCTTGATCACGATCGTGGCCTTGATCACGATCGTGGCCTTGGTCTCCATTATCTAATGCAGCCAATTGATTGATATTACCCAAAAACTGGTTCACTTCTGATTGGTCCATTCGCGCTAACATAGCAATAATGACCGACCTATCGTAAAAGCGAAACATCACTTCCTCGCCCTCCAATCCGGCAATTAATAAACTGCGAAGATGCTGCAAAACTTCATCACCCACGGCATGGCTGGACAGCCCAATACCCTGTTCAAGTAACGCTTCAGGGAGCGACAATATCGATTCAGAAACAGGGATTAACCATGGAGAGAATGGCATCACCTCAGTAAACATTGCACCATAAAACAGAGGCACGGCTTCTTCAAATCCAAAGCCCCCATTTTGCTGTAAGGCCTGCTTGTGAAGCTTGCGATCAACTAACCAATAGCGATGATTTTGCTGCTGTTGAAACCAAGAGAGGATCATGACGGTTTCCCCTGCGTAGAGCATAATCTTACGGCTGGCATATGGGCTTGCTCTGCGTTTAATAACGCTTGGTAAGAAATGGTTCGAAGAGCGGCTGGCATGGTTTGGTCCTTTTTTTTCGTGAATCGCATCGCATAATGTAATGCCTCACTAAGCAAAAGCAATGCCAGTGTTAAATTATTATATTTCAATAGGTTAACTTTGGCTTTTTGACTGATTGAGCAATAAATTGCTCCACTGGGCAAAAACTTGCTTAACCAAGCACGATCTGACCGAATTTTTGCTCGGTTCAGTGCTCTCTCACCGACAAGAGATGTAACTGCACAAGCGTCGTCAATCCTAAGCCATCTCACCATTGACAGAACACGTAAAGTTCACCGCACAGCTTAGATTCCAGCCTCGCCAATTAAATGTTAACATCATCACATCTAAAACTGCGGTGGTTATCAGTAAACCTTGTTGATGATTCTCATAAACATCAATAAAAACTCTCTTCCTCCACCAGCAGAATTTTTACATTAAAAGGCAGTTTTCAAATGGTTAACAACACAATTCAATGGTTTCCGGGACACATGCATAAAGCACGTAAGGAGATCGAAGAGGTCATTCCGCAAGTTGATGTGATTATCGAAGTGTTGGACGCTCGTATCCCGTTTAGCAGCGAGAATCCACTTATCTCCCATTTGCGTGGTAATAAACCGTGTGTGAAGGTACTCAATAAACGTGACCTAGCAGACCCTGAAATGACGCAATTGTGGATCGACCATTTTGAGAAAGAACAAGGGGTGAAAGCAATGGCGGTAACCACGTCTAACCCTCAAGAAGTGCATAAAATCATGGAACTTTGCCGTAAGTTGGCACCACATCGTGAAGAAGTGGGGAAAAATATTCGCACCATGATCATGGGTATCCCGAACGTAGGTAAATCAACCATCATCAATACGTTAGCCGGTCGCGCTGTGGCTCAAACAGGTAACCAACCCGCCGTTACTCGCCGCCAACAACGTATCAATTTGCAAAATGGCATTGTGCTGTCCGATACTCCGGGAATTTTATGGCCTAAAGTGGAAAACCCACACAGTGGTTTTCGCCTAGCCGCAACGGGGGCAGTAAAAGATACTGCAATGGAATATGAGGATGTAGCCTTTTATACTGTTGAGTATTTAGCGCAAGCTTATCCTGAGCGTTTGCAAGAGCGTTATCAAATCGATGAGCTACCTCAATCTGACGTGGAATGGATGGAAGAAATTGGCCGCAAACGTGGTGCTCTGCGCCCCGGTGGCCGTATTGATCTGCACAAAGCTTCGGAAATCCTACTGCATGAATTGCGCCAAGGTATTCTCGGCCAAATTACTCTTGAACGCCCTGAAATGATCACCAAAGAGTTAGTGGAAGTGGAAGAACGAGCGGCCAGAGAAGCCGAGGAAAAAGCAGCCAAAAAAGTAGAGCGTCGTAAACGTTATTTGCGTAATAAACGCTAAATTCCTCTCGGATACCTTCTACGCTACACCTCATTTCTACTATTACCATCAGGGCGGTCAATGATCGCCCTTTTCATCAGAACAGACAACTGCATGCTGTTTGCTATTTCTAGCTGACATTATCATGACAAATCAATACAGGTTTTTATGCGCTACTTCTATAGCATGAAGGAACCTTCTGATGACACTCAAGTCATACCACCATTGTTTATTTTCTCCTTAGATATGGAATTGTTCATGAAAAAGCGTTGGGCCATCGCGGTAATTAGCGCCGCCTTAATCAGCGGGGGCTATTACCTAACTACTAATAGCAATGAATCTCTCTCGGCTTTCCCCACTCTGACGGTCGAACAGGGAAATATTGCCAAACAGGCAATCGCTGTTGGCCAAATCGTGCCAGCTCACTCGGTATCTATAAAATCGCAAATTGAGGGGATTGTCGGTGAAATTTATCATCGGGTCGGTGAACAAGTTACCTTGGGCACGCCTTTGATCAAAGTGCGTCCAAATCCAACACCGCAAGCGTTAACCGACGCAACCACCGCTTTAATGCAAAGTGAGGCGAGCTTAGATTCCGCCAAACAGACGCTGGCAAACTTGCAGCAGTTAGTTGAACAAAAGATTGTGCCGGAAAACTACGGTGAGCTAATCCAAGCAAAATCAGAGCTGAAATCAAAACAAGCCGAAGTGCAACAAAAAAGGCAGAACCTTGAGCTGATCCGCAGCGGTGAAGCATCGGTTGGCGATTCGAAACTCACGTCCACACTCGTCGCCCCCATTGATGGCACCATTTTAAACTTAAAAGTGGAAGTGGGAGAGCCGATCATCTCCACGGCCTCAAGCCAAGCGGCGACTGAAATGATGTCGATTGCCGATATGAATGACATGATTTTCAAAGGCAGTGTCAGTGAACATGATGCGGCACAACTCGCCGCAGGGATGGCCGTCAACTTAACGTTAGCACCGTATCCAGAAGCAGAAATCAGCGGCGTATTAAGCAAAGTTGCGGTTCAATCTGATAAGTTGAATAACCCTAGTGATACTAAAACGACTAGCTTTGATAATGGATTTGAAGTGGAGATTAACCAGATTCGCTTTCCTGACAATATGGTGATTCGCTCGGGCTTTTCTGCTACCGCACAGATCACATTAAAGAGCGTGGAAAACGTCATCACCATTCCAGAACGCGCATTACGATTTAGCGGTGAAAAACCTGAAGTCTTGATCCCAGATCAGTCAGAACAAGGTTACCAAGTGCGCGCCGTAACCTTAGGTTTGTCCGATGGCATTAATGTGGAAGTGATTGCGGGTTTATCAGCGGACGATGTGATCATCGACAACAGTTTATTCGGAGGCAAAGATGACCACTAAGCGCCCTTTTCAACGTAATGCGCTAGCAGCCGCGCTAATGACGTTCTGTGGCGCGGTGATTTTTTCAGCTCACGCCATCACTATTGAACAAGCTTGGCAAGCCGCCAAAGCTTTTGACCCTACTTATTCACAAGCACAGATCCAATCTCAAATCAGTGAAACAGAGGTCCGAAGTACCAAAAGTGCCTTGCTGCCTTCTTTTAGCCTCAGCGCGGATACCTCATGGGATGACGATGGCAACAACACTAAAGGCTATAGTGCCACATTAAGCCAAACCATTTGGGATAGCGCTAATTGGGCACAGCTCGACCAATCTCAAGCAAGCTATGTGGCATCACAATTAAAAGTGAAGACTGCACATAATGAGCTGGCTGCAACATTACTGTATGCCTATCTCGATCTCGCCAGCGCACAAGGCGATCTACAACTTGCTGAGCAAAAGTTCGTAGAAGGTGCAAAACTGCTGAAGATTACCGAGCAGCGCTACAAAGCAGGAAAAATTCGATCAACGGCATTGGAAGACATGCGTGCTAACCACGTCGATGAGCAAGCCGATATACTCAGTGCGCAAGCTGCTCTAGAAGAGAAAAAGTCAGCCCTTATCGCGCTCATCAATCAAGACCCACAGCACATTGACCAAATTAAAACGACCGACCTCATTGAACCGCCAATGCAGGTCAGCAGCGAAACTGAATGGTTAAAGCTTGCGCAGAATAACAGCCCTGAGTTATTGGCTGCCCAGCAGGAAGTCGCCGCTTCTGAATTTGGCCGAGATGCAGCCAAAGCCAAATATTATCCCACCTTATCTGGCAGTGTTTCTTACCAAGACAATGATCAGGGTCGAGATGGGGATCTCAGTACAGGTTTAAGCTTAAAAATTCCGTTGGATTTGAATGGTTCCACGCGCGCCACGGTCGATCAGGCTGCGCTGCAAGTCTTAAGCGCCAAGCAAGTACTGCGCAAGGTAGATATCGAGATTAAACGCAAAATTCAAAGTGGCTTTAACCAAATCCATCTGGATTGGCGACAAGTGGAGATGGCTCAGTTACAAGTCCGCTCACGAGAGCAAGCTTTAAAAAGTAAACAAACCGTTTATGAGTCAGGAATGACTGAAGCTTCTGATTTGATTGACGCCCATAACGCTCTGTTTAACAGTAAAAACAGTCTACAACGGCGATTGTACCAATATTGGAAGCAGCGGATTGGCCTGCTGCAAGCTGCTGGGCAGTTAGATGATGACGTGATCGCTTCGCTCTCTCAGGCTCTGCACTCATGATCTCAAGCCTACAGCAAGTCGTGCAAACGCTGCTTGCCCATCGGCTACGCAGCGCCCTCGCGGTCATTGCTATCGTTTGGGGTATTGTTTCTGTTTTAGTGCTCGTTGCCTTAGGTGAAGGATTTTATCGCGTCAATACACAATCTTTCGCGCTGTTAATGAGCGATACACAAATGGCTTTCCCCAGCCAAACCACCAAACCTTGGCAAGGGCTTGCAGCAAGACGAGCGATTACCCTTTTAGAGCCGGAAATGCGCGCTTTGGCACAGCACCCAAACATCAGCGCATTATCAGTTATCTACGGAAAATGGGATGCTAAAGTGACGAATGTAAAAGGCCGAATGCTTCCCGGTTATGTCAGCGGGATCGACTCTCAATTTTTAGCATTGCGCAACTTGCAACTGACCGCGGGGTCACGCGGCATTCACGCCAGCGATCAGCAAAACCATTCCCGAATTGCGGTGGTTGGTTGGCAGTTGGCACAAGTTGGTCAGCTATCTATTGGTGATACGATCAAAGTCAATACCATTCCCTTCTCGGTTGTCGGCATTACTCAGCAGCAAGAAGGGGGCATTTCTATAAACAATGAAAACAGCCAAGTGATGATCCCAAGCAGCGCTTTTACTGATCTTTGGCAAAGTGAGCCTGAATTTTTCCTTGTGCAGCCCGCCGCAGGGATACCAGCAGCGGTATTGCGCATGAACATCCTCTCTTTCTTCGCCAAACAGAAACATTTTGATCCGAGCGATACTGAGGCCATAAACCTACCTGACTTCAGTAGCGGCGCTCAGTTTTTCAATGCCTTGTTTCGAGGTATACAGCTGTTCTTAGGGGCAAGTGGAGCGATGACGCTTGCGGTCGGCGCTTTGGGCGTCGCCAATATCATGTTCCTTTCTGTCACGGAAAGAACGCGGGAAATTGGTGTGCGTTTAGCCATTGGCGCAACACCGAAGATCATTTTGCGCCAGTTTATTTTAGAAGGTGGGTTGCTAGTGGCATTAGGTACAGTGATTGGAATGCTCCTCTCCTATCTGGTGGTGCTATTACTGAATTACATCGGCTTACCTGATTGGCTCGGCGAACCAGTCATCACTGTGCCGGCTCTAGGCTGGTCACTGCTCGTCACTACGTTGTTTGCACTGCTGGCCGCTTATTTCCCAGCAAAGCGTGCCGCCAATCTCACCCCCGTCATCGCCTTAAGTGCGAGGACTTAATAATGATGTTACCTATCAGGCAAATTTATCAAGAGATGGCGGCCGAAAAACTACGCTTGCTACTCACTATTTTAGCGGTGGCTTGGGGTACACTTTGCATCGCCACCATGCTCGCAACAGGCGAAGGATTACGCCAAGGGCTGACACGCTCATCACAAAGTGGCAATGGCAATTTACTCTATGTGACCGGGGGTTATGCCAGCCAGACCGCCGGACGCTTTTTTGAAGGGAAAGCCCTCTCTTTGCAAGCGGATGATGTTGAGCTTGTTCGCGCACTGCCCTTTATCCAACGCGCTGAAGTCAGCGCACAATGGGATAAACGCGTCAGCAATCAAGACAATGGCACCTGGCAGCGCCCACTAGCGGTTAACCCAGAATATCAGTCTTTAACTGGTATTGAGATAGCCAAAGGAGGGCGATGGATCAACCCGCTCGATAATCAACAGCAGCGTAAAGTGGTTGTACTCGGTTATAACGCCGCAGTGCAATTGTTCAATTCTGAGGATGGTTGGAGTTGGCTGGAACCCCAGACGCTGAGCATAAACCCTGTAGGTCAATTGATAAAAATAGGTGATGAAAACTTTACCGTTATCGGCGTGATAGCGCAGACAAGTGCAGAGGTAGAACAAGGAACCCCTATTGACTACGCGGTATTTGTGCCTTTTCGCACTTGGCAACGTTTTAACCCCAACGCAGCGATTGCAGCGATCAATGTGCAGCTCAATGCCACGGTTGATCGCGAAAAAGCCGCGCAAGTGATTAAGCAAGTGATCGCCAGAAAGTACGGTGCCAGTGCTTCAGACACGCAGCTCTTGCAAGTCGAAGACATGCTATTGAGGCAAAAAAGCATGCGCCGTTTCTTATTCGGTCTACAAGGCTTTTTGGGCATTATTGGGCTTATTACCCTCGGCGTAGCAGGCATTGGTATTGCCAATGTCATGTACGCCACGGTAAAACGATCCACGCGAGACATCGGTGTACGAATGGCCGTCGGAGCTACGCCAACCACTATCAAACTCCATTATTTAGTGCAAGCCTTGCTCACGATGTCACTTGGCGGTTTAGCTGGCTTAGGATCCACTTACGGGCTGATCACCTTATTAAGATACGCTCCCTTAGAAGGCAATATGCTGTTTGAGCAATTAGGGAAACCCTTACCCGAACTGTCGTTTTCGATTGTCTTTCTTGTGATCGCGGCGCTGGCGATTGTCGGTGTGATTGCCGCGTGGTTTCCCGCCAATCGCGCGGCTAGCATTACGCCATTAGAGGCATTACAAAGTGAATAAACAAAACTTACCGAACCTTGTTCAATTGACCAATATCAGCAAGCACTATCGCAGTGGTGAAGAGTTGGTCAAAGCGTTAGACGGTGTTTCGCTATCGATTCAAAAAGGCGAATTTCTCTCTATTCTAGGGCCATCAGGCTCGGGTAAATCAACCTTAATGAATATCCTCGGTTGCCTAGATGTTCCTACATCGGGTGAATATCAGTTGGACGATAAGGCGGTCGCCTCGCTCAGCAGCCATCAATTGGCTCATATTCGTAATCAAAAAATTGGCTTTGTTTTTCAAAGTTTCAACCTGCTCGAATACGCTAATGCTCTCGATAACGTCGCCCTACCCTTGGTCTATCGCGGAGTAAAATTAAAAGAGCGCCGAGCACGTGCAGCAACACTATTAGAAAAAGTGGGGCTTGGCGATCGCATGCAGCATAAACCCAACCAGCTCTCGGGGGGGCAAAAACAGCGGGTGGCGATTGCACGCGCGTTGGTCAATGATCCGCAAATTATTTTAGCCGACGAACCGACAGGTGCGTTAGATTCAAAATCGGGCGCTGAAATTGAAGCCCTGTTCAATGAGCTTCATCAAGAAGGACGAACGCTTATTGTCGTCACTCACGACCTAGCATTAGCGAAGCGAACTCACAGAATAGTGAATATCAAAGATGGGCAGATTTTATCTGATGAACGCGTTGATCACGCAACAAGGCAGCCATAAATAGCTCAACACATTGTGAGAAGTTATAAAGTGAACGAGAAAGACGAAGCCGTTCCAGTTCGCCTTTCTTAGTTCATTTTTTCTTTGTTCTTTCTTTGTTGGTTTTTCTTTGGATCCTATTGAGAGATACCCGCCAATTTCAACAATACCGCTTCGAGTTGATCCCATGGCATGAGCTGTGAGTCAATCACTTCTAAGCGTGATTCAAACCCTTCTAAGCTCATCTCATTCACTGAAACGACTCCTTGGTTGATGTTGAAGGCGTAGCATCCTTTATCGGTATTGACGACCGCCTTAACACGCTCAGCGGTCAGGGCACTCAGCATAGAAAAAAGCTCATCAAAATCAAAATGGTATTCAGCGCCGATTAACCAACCACAACTGAAATAACCTTGGCCCCGATTTTCTTTGCGCACAAACGCTTTACCCGGCTGTAACGCAAACTGTGGTTCTAACGAAGCATGATGATGGTGATGCGCTTCAATATGAGTAGAAGCTGCGCCGTGAAGACGTTCAATATCTAATAATTCTAAAGGCAACTCACCTTGCTTAGCTAACTTGCTAAAAATCTTCGCGGGTGATTGATCAGTCACCCAGTCATTAAACGCATCCACATCAGCACTAGTGCATTGATCCACTTTGTTGCCAATCACCACATCACCACTGGCCAATTGGTCATTAAAATTTTGGTTGGATGTGTATTTTTCATTACGCAAGTTGCGCGGATCCACTAAAGTGATCGTGGCTTTTAAATCGACATACGGTGCATATTGATCAGAAGTTAAAGTCGCCACCACTTGCTTAGGGTGTCCAAGCCCTGTTGGCTCAATTAATAGACGATCGGGTTTTTGCCTAAGTAAGGCGTTAATTCCAACAGACATAGGAACACCCGCAGTGCAGCACATACAGCCGCCCGGTACTTCTTTGATCAGCGCGCCTTGGTCAGACATCATCGCCCCATCAATACCAATTTCTCCAAACTCATTGACCAATACCGCCCACTTTTCATCAGCAGGTTTATTCTTCAATAAATTCAAAATGGCCGTCGTTTTTCCTACACCAAGAAAACCGGTAATAATGTTAGTTGGTACTTTTTTTGTCATGTCAGCACTCCTTTTGCGGCAGTATATACCGAAATAAGAAGCCAGTGCATGGTTTGCCAGTTAGACAGGCAACAATGAGCCGAGGTACATAAACGACAAAAGGCGCACTACGGTGAGCGCGCCTTTCCCCTCGTAACTCAATCGTGAGTTCGCGAATCGGGAGGACTATAGATGCAACCCGATCATAAACGAGGACATAGAATTGAAATATTGCTGATTCCATCCAAATTGTAGGTAAGGCTTGAATTCCTCCCTGTACGATATCTGAATCTGCCTTACGCTTTAACTATGGTTCATTTGGCTGGCTTAGCAAGGTTCAATCTCTGTTTTTTAACTCATTTTTAACTCAGATCTCGTTTTTAGTAGAGAATCTCTCCATCTTCCAGATATGGAAATCTACATTGCAGCTTTGACGCTATAGTTAATCACTTTGGCGCGTATAATTCTGTAACAAAATATGTTCACATTTTACCAATCGAGGCCCTTTTTTACATGACCAAAAGAGAGAGATTGAAACAGTCACTGCTTGCAACAGTTCCAAAAGATACGATTAACCAATTTCTCTCTAAGGACAAAACACCACTCTCAATCCTTTTTCTTTCGCTCATTGTCGGTATTCTTGCTGGGATTGTTGGTACTTACTTTGAAGCCGCTGTGCACCTGATTTCTGAAACACGCACCGAGTGGTTAAAAAGTGAGATTGGTAATATCTTACCCTTGTGGTTGGCCGCTTTTCTTATCAGTGCAGCGTTGGCGTTTATCGGTTATTTCCTTGTGCACCGGTTTGCGCCCGAAGCCGCCGGTTCTGGCATTCCTGAAATTGAAGGCGCGATGGATGGTATGCGCCCCGTTCGTTGGTGGCGAGTACTGCCTGTGAAGTTTTTTGGCGGTATGGGCGCGTTAGGTTCTGGGATGGTTTTAGGACGTGAAGGGCCTACGGTTCAAATGGGGGGAGCAATTGGCCGAATGGTGTCGGATATTTTCCGCATCAAAAATGATGATACCCGCCACTCACTCTTAGCGTCTGGTGCGGCTGGAGGCCTAGCTGCCGCATTTAATGCGCCGCTGGCGGGCATCATGTTCGTTATTGAAGAAATGCGCCCGCAGTTTCGTTATACCTTGATTTCAGTACGCGCCGTCATTGTCTCTGCGGTAGCGGCAAATATCGTCTTTCGCGTGATTAATGGCCAACATGCTGTGATCCAAATGCCGCAATATCAAGCTCCAGAGCTGGCTTCACTGTGGCTGTTTCTGCTACTTGGGGGACTGTTTGGTATTTTCGGTGTGCTATTCAACCGTTTAATCACACTATCACAAGATATTTTTGCCAGAATTCATCGCAATGATCGTAAGCGATATTTACTCACGGGTTCATTATTGGGAGGCTGTTTTGGCTTAACTTTATTGTATATTCCTGAATTGACTGGGGGTGGCATCTCACTGATCCCTAATATCACCAATGGTGACTACGGTGCCGCTATCTTGCTGCTTTTGTTCATTGGTCGTATTTTTACCACCTTGATCTGCTTTGGTTCTGGTGCTCCGGGCGGGATTTTTGCGCCAATGCTGGCATTAGGCACGCTGTTTGGCTACGCCTTTGGCCTGATTGCGCAAGAACTGTTACCACAATTAGCGATTGACCCAGGAATGTTCGCCATTGCAGGCATGGGTGCACTGTTTGCCGCAACGGTTCGCGCACCCATTACAGGTATTTTATTAGTTATTGAAATGACCAATAATTATTATTTAATTTTACCGCTGATTATTACTAGCCTTGGCGCGGTTATTTTCGCTCAATTACTTGGCGGCCAACCCATTTATAGTCAGTTGCTCCATCGCACCTTGAAAAACGCCAAGCTGCAACAACAAGATCTTCCACCAAAAGAGTAATCGTGAGACTCATGAATATTGACTCCGCTGCGAATTGTTATGTCTAAGTAACAAATTAGAAGGTGAGATGTTGCACCACAACTCGATAAACTTGATAATGCGCTCGTTTGCTTGCTGCTAGAAATACATTATTCATTTTCTAGAGCAAATGATGACATGGAGTTTATCGTTGAACTGGAAAAGGTTAATTCAAGTACAAAGCACACCGCCCTCTCAAGCGGCGCTAGCATTAGGTGTGATCAGCCTCGGGCATGCGTGGGCGCTTTATATTCCCTCGGTCGGTCTCATTATTCGCCCCTATTTGGCACTGCTCGGTGCATTATTACTGCTGCCTGTCTTGCTAAAATACCTCACCAGCTTCAAGACATTCATGGAGGACATTCGCCACCCTCTTTCAGGTAGCTTGATGGCTCCAATGAGCATGACTTTACTGATCTTAAGTGATTATCTCGCTTTAATTTCACCGCTCATTGCTTATCCTATTTGGTTTACCGCGCTCTTGCTGCACTTCACCATGATGCTGCTTTTCTTCAGTTTTCAGGCCATGAACTTTAAAATCAGCCATATTGTACCAAGCTGGTTTCTTTATCCGGTTGGGTTAATCAGTAGCTCGCTCGCTGGCACGCAATTTGGCCACACTGTCTTTTCAGAAACACTCGTCTCTGTCTGTATCGCTATCTATTTTTTTATGCTGCCGTTAGTGTTATATCGTTTGGTGTTTGCTGGAATATTACCTAAACGCGCACGCCCAACACTCGCGATTATGGCTGCACCTATTAACCTCACCCTCGCGACGTATTTGGTCAACTTCCCTCATCCTGATCCAATATTAACAGGCGCACTGGCTGGCATTGCCATCACCATGACACTGCTTATTTACCTTTGCTATATCCGTCTGCTCAGGCTCAAGTTTCAACCGTCTATTGCTGCTGTGACCTTCCCTTCTGTCATCAGTGCTATCGCCATGCATCGTTTAACCACCTTCTTTGAAGGACAGTACCCGCAATGGCACTGGTTACATCAATTTGGGTTATTTGAATTGACTATTGCTACTTTCTTAGTCATTTGGGTTTCTATTGGTTATATAAAAATGTATTGGCCTGAATTATTTGCTAATAAATAAAAACCTAATATTTATCTTTAATTAAAAATTAATTAGGGCTGGATAAGCCTAGGCAATGACGAACAATATAAAAGACACTATACCTTAATTTGCAATAGCAGCCAAAATAATAACAACTCACTCGTGACAATTTTAAATTAATATTCAATATATCCTTTGTCAGCTGGCATTTAATTAAAAACATATAAAGGATATAACCATGAATTCACGTAAGTGGAAACACGAACTACCGGCTTCTATACAATCTAGAATTGACTATTTTATCAATGATTTGATTAATGCAAATGCTAACGGAAAACACCTAGTCCTGGGGAAAAGGCCAACAAAAAACGATATAGTGTTACAAAGTAATGATTATTTAAGCTTGGCTGATCATCCATTAATTAAAGCACGGTTGAAAAACGCCATCGATAAAACACATGATAGTGTTTTTATGTCCGCTATTTTTCTACAAGATGAAGAGTCTAAACCTTCATTAGAAACGAAATTTGCAGAATTTGTAGGCTTTGATAGTTGCCTTCTTTCTCAATCAGGATGGAATGCTAATACTGCCTTGTTGCAAGCCGTGTGCGGGCCACAAAGTAACGTCTACATTGATTTTTTTGCTCACATGTCAATGTGGGAAGGTGCTCGTTACGCTAATGCCAATATTCACCCATTCATGCACAATAATTGTGATCATTTGCAAAAACTAATCGCTCGACACGGCCCAGGGCTCATTGTGGTTGATTCGATTTACAGCACTATAGGTACTATTGCACCACTCACCGATTTGGTCACTATCGCCAAAGAGTATGGATGCGCCATTTTAGTTGATGAGTCGCATTCACTTGGCACACATGGCGAAAAAGGTGCAGGACTTGTCAGTGAATTAGGGTTAACAGCAGAAGTTGACTTTATTACAGCTAGCCTTGCGAAAACGTTCGCGTATCGCGCTGGCGCTATTTGGGCGAATAATAATGTGAATCACTGTATCCCTTTTGTGGGTTATCCCGCTATTTTTAGTTCAACTATTTTGCCTTATGAAGTCGAAGCGTTAGAAGCGACATTGGACATTATCAAATCAGCCGATTCTAAAAGAACTCAGTTGCATCGCAATGCACACACACTGCGTCGTGGACTAAATAGTATAGGGCTAAGCGTACGAAGTGAGTCCCAAATCATAGCGCTAGAAACCGGAGATGAACGAAATACAGAAAAAGTTCGCGATTATTTAGAAGAGAATCAAATATTTGGTGCTGTTTTTTGCAGGCCTGCCACTTCAAAGAATAAAAACATTATTCGGCTTTCGTTAAATAGTAATGTCACTGACTCACAAATTGATACCATATTAACTGTGTGTGAAAGGGCCCAAAATGATAGCAGTCTCTATTTCAAGTAAGTCACGCATCGACATACTAAACCAATGGTACAATCTCAAATAAGAAGGATAAGGTAAGGAATAACCCTAGGGTTTACCTAGGGTTATTAAATCCAGTGACTTAATTTTTTTAACAATAGCGTTTTATCCGCTGGTTTTAAAACGTAATCATTCATTCCTGATGTACGGATTTTTTCTATCGTTGAAGGGCTATTGTCACCCGTATGCCCAATAATAGGCACTTTACTGTAAGAAGCGGTGGATGAACGGATAGATAAAGTGGCCGAAATACCATCCATAATCGGCATTTCAATATCCATTAACACCAAGTCAATTGAATTATTGGCCAACATTTGTAATGCTAATTCCCCATCGCTCGCTTGCAGTACTTCATACCCTTGCTTTTCTAGCAGCAGAGCGGTGAAGCTACGTAAGGAGTGGTTATCATCGACCAACAAAATTCGTTTTTCATAATCATATTGTTTTAACGGGATAACATTTTTATCGGCAATAAGCTCTTCCGTTTCAAAGAGTAGTTCATCAATAATCGCCGATCCATCCAATAACAATTTGTGCTTTTCAATTGGGTAAATGGTTAAATGACGCTCCATCGTCAACGCGTAACGCTGATTTTGGTCATATAAATAGCAAACTTTTGCTTGTGTAAAATGCAGTTTAGGTTCCAGTTTGGTTAAGTAATCCGGCGTTTCATCCAACGTTTGCAGATCCAAAAAGATCAGATCAAACTCAAATTCAAACTCTTCTCGACGCAAAGCACTCTCAGGCTCTAAGACATTAAGCTGGAAACCAAGATAGAACGATTTCTCACTGAGATAACGATTCACTATGCTCGTTTTGCCAATATAAAGCAGAGATTTCGCCTTCATTAGATCAAGTTTAATATTAGCAACGGCTTGCGAATCATACTCGGGAAACGTTAAGGTAAACTCCGTCCACTCTCCAAGTTCAGAACGGCAGATAATATCCCCTCCAAAAGCATGCATTACTTTACGGCAAAAGGGTAACCCCAGACCATAGCTGCCATTTTTACCGAAGGTATAAAAGTCTTTAAAAATATCGTCTAGCAAATGAGGTTCAATACCAACACCATTATCTTTCACTGTAATTTGGTGGCAATTCTCACTTGATTTCAAGGTGATATGGATATTAAACATATCGTTATTTTGATAGTAGAACGCATTCTTGAGTAGATTGTAGAGCACGTATTTTAACAGTGTACTGCTGCCTAAAAAATCAAAGTCATCCACCACCTTAAGAGTCACTGCCTGCCTGTCTTCTGGTCTTTTATAAGAAAAACTGCGCAGTGCCTCTTCTATAACAGGCTTTACAGCATGCTTTTTAAAGGTCGATGTTGAGACCCTATTTTGATCAATCGAGGTTAACAACAAATCAATGGTCTCATTACCGGAGCGAATGACTTCATCAGCATCTCTTAATAGCCCAGCAATCAGCTCTAAATCTTTAGACGGTAGCGTATAAGATTCTGATTTGGATGCCGTAGGATTGGGCAATACTGAACCCATTACTTCAATTGACGCTTTTAACGCACTTAATGGATTTCTCATTTCATGCGCAATCCCTGCGCCAAAAGACTTGGCAATCGACACCTTCGCTTCATGTTCAATTTGGTTACGAAAATAGAACAGGTTGCCAAAAATGTAAGTAAATAGAAAAATCGGTACGTACGGCCATTCCACCATCACTCGCAGTTCCGCGTCCATTACGCCATAAGTCACAAAGTAAGCACATGCTAATGCAATGGCGGCTTGAATCAGCATGACTTTTGTTTCGTGGACTAAGAGGATATGGAGGAAAATAGACGCCATGAACGACATAGCCCAGATCGTTGACCAATCGTTCATCAGCATCATGTAGCCAAAAAAGAATGGCAAACAAAATCCTATTGAAAACAAGTAATAGTAAGGTAAGTAGTGCTGTAAATGTTTCGGCGTTGAATTGCGAAAAATAATCCCCGCAAATAAAATGGCGCAAATCGCCCGTAACTCCATACTTTCATAAGGTTGTGGAAAGAGATAAGTCCACACGTAATAATAAAGGGGAAAACCAATGAACCCCATCCATCCCACAAGGGTGAGGTTCGGCTCAGCGTACTGGTATATTTTTTTTACTACGTCCATGTAACCTTACCAAACTGATACATTCATTTTTATAATCATAATTGTGCATAACCTGATTGTGCATAACCTGTTTTTTTGAAAGCGTCGAAGTCAGTTACACTCATCACGCCATACCTATTAATAACTAGCACAAGATAGACCACATTCCCATTCATTATGCAACAAGTCTTATTGAGCTGCCGTTATTTCTCGCCACATCGACATCAATGCGTAAGGTTATTTGCTCTTTCAGCTCGCTCACGTGAGAAATGATGCCGATCGTTCGGCCTCCTTGTTGTAAGTCGACAAGGGTTTGAATCGCCAAGTCCAATGACTCAGGATCTAAACTGCCAAAACCTTCATCGATGAACAGTGTATCCAGTTTAATACCGCCGCTGTATGATTGCACCACATCCGATAAACCCAGCGCCAATGACAACGCCGCCATAAAAGATTCACCACCAGACAAGGTCGCCACATCTCGCCATTTTCCGGTGTAGCCATCTTCGACCATCAGATCAAGCCCTGAACCCACATTACCTTTGGCGCGATCTTCTTTACGCTTGAGCAGATAACGCCCCTTACTCATGATCTGCAGCCTCATTGAGGCTTGGATCAGCACATCATCTAACAGCACGCCAAGAACAAAGCGATGCAAACTCACTTTGGCGCCTGTTTTGCCGTTGGCGATATCGCTCAAAGTCCCAAATACTTGATACTCTTGCTCTAAGGCTTCATTTTTTATATGTAAAATAACGATTTTTTCTTTCACACTGGTTAAGGCATCCATTTTAGACCGTAACGTGCTCCATTGATCCAATGCGCTTTGCTGTAACATGGCTACAGCCTCGACCGCGCTTGCATACTCAGCAAGATTGGGCTCACTTTTTTCACTCAGATCACTGGCTAATGTTTGAAGCTGGGCGTTTAACGTCGTACTTCTTTCGTCAAATTGTTTGATCTGCTTTTCAAGCTGCTCGATCTGCTGCGAAGATAAACGTGCCTGTAAATAGTGCTCAGTATCGTCGAACTGGCTCTCAATCAGCGCACTGTGCCACTGCTGCTGTGACTGCGTAAACGCATTTTGCCAATGTATCTGGTGTTCGACCGCCGCCGCTAATGCCGCTTTCGCACCAGAAAAATCGGCGTTCGCTTGATTGAAGCGCGCTTTGGTTTCCGCATCTAAACGGTTGAGATTAGCCAATTGCAGCTCTAACTGGGTTAAAGATTCGTTCAAATGCAAACTGTCTTGATACAACTCCGGGATCCCTTGGCTTAATGCAGAAACTTCAGTCTGCTCTTTGGCAACCGTCAGGGTGGCTTGTTCGACTTTATGCTGTTGCGTTTCAGCATTTTGCTTAGCTTGTGCTAACTGCAGTTCTAAGTTTGCCAATTGTTGAGCTAATTGCTCTGGATTGAGCGATTCAAGATGAGCAATGAAATGTTCAAGATCGCTTTGAGCTTGCTGCAGTTGCACTAAACTTTGCGTATTTCCAGATAATGACTCCCTCAAACTTGCCATCTCTTGCTCAAGCCGTGCGTATTGGGTCTCTCGCAGTTGTTGCTGCTTCAGCGCTTCTTGCTCAGTGGTTAGTTTGTTTTGCTGTATCGCTCTCGCCTGCTGCACTTGCGCCTTAGTCACCGTTTCTCCGGCATAACGCGCTAATTTAGGATGATCGCAACTGCCACACACCGGGCACTCGTTGCCTTGCTCCAAGGTTCGAGCCAGCTCGGCGGCTTGGTTGGTGTGCCAAATCAGCTCTAATTTATCGGCTTGCTGTTTCGCGTCCAATGTTGCGCGCTGTGCCAAATCAAACTGCTGCTGACTATAGCTCAGTGCAGCTTGCTCTGTGGCTAAACGCTGTTCAAGCTGCTGCAGCTTTGATAAGCGATCAATCTGCTGTTTGATGGTTTCAAGCTCTAAGCGCTGTCCTTTTAACTCAGCCAACTGTTGGTTGACTCTTTCGCACTCTTGACGCTTAAGCATAATTTGCTGTTCAAACTGCTCAACAGCGGTGTGCAAGTTGTGGCGATTTTGCGTCGCGAGCTCCACTTCACGTAAGGCTTGTTGCAGCGCTTTTTGATGATGTTCTCGCTCAACAAGCTTAGTTTTGATTAGGTTCAAGTCATAAATTTGTTGCATCAGATTCGGCACTATTTTGACTTTTTCTGCCGCGTCTTCTTGAGCCGCTTTGGCCTGTTGCCACTGCTGTTGTGACTGTGTAAGCGCTTGTTCTTTTTCGATTTTTGCTTGTTTGGCCGCTTCTAACTGACGTTGTGACGATTGTAATTCGTAATAGGGTGAATCTAAGCGCGTAGCTTGCAAGGCTTGATGCCTTTGAGCTTTTACCGCATCGATGACTGACGATTGTGCATCGTGATCGGCTTTAAGTTGCACGAGTTGACGCTGCTCTTGAAATTGTTTAGCAAGGGTTTGCGCCGCTTTTTGCTCGCTGCTCGCTGCATCAAACCTTTGCTGGGCATCTAGGTAAGCTGCGTGAGCGGCCGTCAATTGCGGTGACAGCTCAGCAATGCACGTTTCAAGGTGTGACTCGCTAGTTGCGTTCACGACGTCCAATGCGCCTTTAATTTGGTGATCAAATTCTTCTTTCGCTTTGCGGATCCCCGCCGCTTTCTCAAACAGCGCTCGTTCAATTTGGCTATAAATGTGAGTTTGAAACAACTGACCAAAGATTTGCTCCCGCTCTTTGGAGTTGGCAGTCAGTAATTCACGAAATTTCCCTTGGGGGATGACCATCACTTGGCGAAACTGTTTTACATCTAAACCGATCAATTCCACCATGGCTTTACCGACGGGATTGGGTTTGTTAGCAAGCAATTTCATTTCGCCATCGACCCATTCAAACAAGCTCGCGGCATGGGATTTTTTTGTTGAGCCTTCACCGCGTTTTTTCGGCACTTCTTGGTCGGGCGAGCGCTCAACTTGGTAGATTCGCCCGCCAAGCTCAAACTGGTAGCTGATTTCGGTGAGCGTGTGCGGGTCCGCGTAGTCGCAGCGCATTTGATCACCAGTACGCTCACTGCCTGTCGTTTCACCATACAAAGCGTAGCAAATGGCATCGAGCAGTGAACTTTTGCCCGCTCCGGTTGGACCATTAATCAAAAATAGCGGTGAGGCTCCCAAGGCGGTAAAATCTACCACTTCTTTATGAGCAAAGGGGCCAAATGCTTGCAGAGTCAATTTTATTGGACGCATTAGACTTGGGCTCCCGGCTTTAGGGCTTGAATGACGTCGATCACCGCTTGCTCTTGCGCTGCGGTTAACGCTTCTTGCTTAGCTTCTAAGAAAAAATCGCGGAACATATCCACCTCACCACGTGCCAAACGTGCACGCCCCATGGCTTGATCAACTCCCACCAACATGCCCGGTTTTTCTAAATGCAGTACGTTGGGGTAGGATTGACGCAGTTTTTCCATCGGGTCCAGTATCGCGTGTTTGTCGGTAAGACGAACTAACAGATAATCGTGGTTGTGTGGGTCTGTTTTGCCTTGCTCGATGATCTCCAGCAACTCACCTTCAATAATACGCATGCTATGAGGAGCAGTCAGTGGCACATGCGTAGCGCTAGCAAAACCTTGTTCATCAAATTCAACCAAGGTCGCTCCTTTCTTGTGGTGCTGCTCTGAAAAGCTGTATTTCATTAGAGAGCCAGAGTAACGGATATACTCTTCCCCTTTTTTCTGCGGTTGGTGCAGATGGCCGAGTGCAACATAATCAAAAGGTACAAAGTGTTGATGACTGACACGATCAGAGCCGCCAATGGACAGAGGTCGTTCAGAGTCAGATTCGATAGCGCCATCAACAAAACAGTGACTAATTATAACGTGACGTTGTGACGGATCCCACTGCGATATAATCTTCTCAATAAGGTATTGATGGGCTTCATCATGACTGGTTACGGCCTCTCCAAAGTAGTGGCGAACGACTTCAGGGTCGTTATAAGGCATACCATAAAATGCCACTTCACCAGCAATGGCTGATTTTAGTACCACAGGCTGCATCATCTGTTCAAAATTGCTAATAATGTGCAAGCCCGAGTGTTGCATCTGCTTGGCCGCAAAGCCTAAACGCTTCGCCCCGTCGTGGTTACCGGGGATCATAATTAAGGGGATGGAAAGCTCGTTGCACACGCGGTTGACTATATCATCCATCAATTCAATGGCTGCCGTCGGTGGAACTGAACGATCGTAGATATCTCCGGCGACGATTAAAGCATCCACCCGATTGCACTGCAGATACTCAATCAATTGATTGAGTACTGCGCGCTGATCATCCAATAAAGAAACGTTGTGAAATTGTCGACCGAGATGCCAGTCAGAGGTGTGAAGAAGCTTCATTCCAACCCTAAAGATAGCGAAAATCAAAGTGCTTCATAATACGCGATTAACCAAGAAAAGCGACGTAAGATCTAGCAAAACAGAGCTTAGGTTACGTGAATTTTCTTGATGACTTTATAAAAATTAAGCTAAAAAGTGACCATCAATGAATACGAACTTTCAGTTTACGAGGCACCAATTCAATACCAGCTTGATAACGTTTTGCCGAAGCGTTGAGGGCCAACGCGAGTGCGCTGTCGGCAATCAGTTCAAACTGCTGCGGCAGAGAGTTGATTTTAATAGGTAAGAAATCGAGTAAACGATTATCACCAAATGTCGATAACTTCACACGATTCATCAAGCTTGGGTTTTCAAACAATACATCTAAGATCCCTTCAAGCAGAGTGTAAGAAGTCGCGACGATCGCATCTGGCATGCTGTTGTTGGCGATCCATTCATTCACCACTCGTTTGCCCTCTTCTCGATTAAAGTGCGCGCCATAACCGATAACACTGTGCACAGTTTTCGCTCTTAACGCGGCTTCAAAACCCAACTGGCGCTCTTGCGAAATATTGAGCTCTGGTAATGCACCGACCAAACCAACGGTTTTAATCTCCGGCGTTAATAGAGAATGCGTCAATTCAAACGCGGCGTTGAAATCTTCACTGATCACACAGGCGAAAAATTCATCATCTAACGGGCGGTCAATCGCAATAACCGGAGTGCCTGAATGTTGCAACTTGAGATAAAACTCACTGGCGTGAGGAATCGCGCTGGCGACAAATAGCGCATCGATGCGGCGTGAGACCAAGGCATCCACCACCGACATCTCGGTATGCGGGTCATCGTCCGAACAGGCGATGAGAATTTGGTAACCCGCTTGGCGAGAGTTCTGTTCTAACAATTTAGCAAGACGCGCGTAACTGGTGTTCTCAAGATCAGGGATGATGAGCCCAAAAGAACGGCTATTTCCTGCTCGCAAAGCAGAAGCGGCGTGATCGGGACGGTAATTATGAGCATCCACCACGGCCATCACTTTCTGCTGGGTTTTTTCACTAATGCGGTACTTCTGCGCTTTGCCATTGATTACATAACTGGCGGTGGTTTTAGAGACTCCCGCTAACTTCGCTATCTCATCTAGTGTCATATCAACCACTCTTGTTCTGTGCGTCGGATCATAGAACTCATTTTTTGATCCTTGATGAAGTTGAATTATACGCTGAATCGATTCAGTATAAAAGCTGAAAGGATTCAGCAAAATTACAAAATGATAACTAAGGCTACATTTGACCATCACTTCATCGATGTAAAGATCACCAAATGTGAGTGTTATAAAAAATGAGCAGTGTGAGTAATAAATTGAACAGCGCCATTTTTCGTCAAAAATAGGTTTGCTGAATTTTTTTGGGAAAAAAGCTGAAACGATTCAGCTTGAATAAGTCATATTAATAAACTATCACTTAGGTGAAATCTATACTTCAAAGTGATAACGAATTAAGCCGTAAGGCAAAGAGGCCAAAATGCTGCAACTCAATTCCAACAATATTACTTTGGGCCAATCACCCACGAACAAGCAAGAGGCGATTCGAGCTATCGCAGCTGATCTAACCAACAAAGGGTTCGTCGAAGCAGGTTATGTCGATGGCATGTTTAACCGTGAAGCTCAGAATTCGACCTTTCTTGGTAATGGTATCGCGATCCCACACGGTACAACCGATACACGTCAACTGGTTAAGCAAACGGGTGTTGCTGTTCACCACTTCCCCAACGGCGTTGACTGGGGTAACGACGCAACCGTTTATGTCGCGATTGGTATTGCAGCGAAATCCGATGAACATTTGGGCATTCTGAAGCAACTGACGCAAGTGTTGTCCGCCGATGGCGTTGAAGAGAAACTGAAACAAGCATCCAGTGCCAATGATGTCATTGCACTCCTCAATGGCGAAGTGCAATTTGAGCCTGATTTTGATGCTTCGTTGATCCAACTGCTTTTCCCTGCCAGTGATATGGTACAAATGAGCGCCGTCGCTGGCGGTTTGCTACGCAATACCGGCTGTGCCGACAATGAATTTGTTGCCGAACTGGTCACGAAAGAGCCAACCCACCTAGGCAAGGGATTGTGGTTAATCAGCAGTGACAAAGCGGTCAAACGCACGGGCATTTCGTTTGTGTCAACCGCCAATGCGTGTGAATACAATCAACTCAACGTCAAAGCCTTGATCGCGATTGCCGCTTGTAATAATGCTCACCAAAACATTCTGGATAAGCTCACGCAGCTTGTGCTTCAGCAACAACAAGAAACCTTGCTCAATGCGAATGCTGCCCAATTATTGGCTTTCTTCAGCAATGACAATGAGCAAGCTCCGGCAACAAATGAGAGAGCAGCAAGCAAGGTTGCGGTATTCAAAATCAAAAACGCACATGGTCTGCACGCTCGTCCAGGAGCGATGTTGGTGGCCGAAGCGAAGAAATTTGAAGCCAATATCAAAGTGTCTAACTTAGATGGCGACGGAAAAACAGCCAATGCGAAAAGCCTGATGAAAGTCATTGCGCTGGGCGTAAAACATGGTCACCAGCTTCAGTTTTCAGCTGAGGGGCCAGACGCCGAGCAAGCATTAGAGTCGATCGGTAAAGCGATTGCTTCTGGTCTAGGTGAAGGGTGAGGATTAAGTCATGACAAATAAAGTCGTCACTATCACGCTCAACCCAGCGCTTGATTTAACAGGTAGCTTGGATGTGCTGAATGTTGGCTCAGTGAGCCTAGTCAAACAAGGCTCGCTTCACGCCGCAGGTAAAGGGGTTAATGTTGCGAAAGTACTGAGCGATCTCGGTGCAAAGGTGACTGTGACCGGATTTCTTGGCCGTGATAACCAAGAGTTGTTCTGTCAGCTATTTGATCAAATGGCCGCAATTGATGAGTTTGTTCGTGTTGATGGTGCAACCCGTATTAACGTGAAATTGGTCGAGAAATCGGGCGAAGTGAGCGACATCAATTTCCCCGGAGTTGACGTGACGCCGCTTGCCATTGAGCAGTTCGAACGCACTCTCGATAGATTAGCCGCTGATCACGACTATTTTGTGATCGCTGGTAGCTTGCCACAGGGCATCTCCCCAGCATTATGTGCTTCGTGGATCGAAAAACTGCACTCCATGGGTAAAAAAGTGCTGTTTGATAGCAGTCGTGATGCCCTCAAAGCGGGTCTTGACGCAAAGCCTTGGTTGATTAAACCAAACGATGAAGAGCTTTCTCAATTTGTGGGGCGTGAACTACACACTCCTGAACAATGCCAAGCTGCCGCCGCGCAACTGGCCGAAAAAGGCATTGAAAATATCGTGGTGTCGATGGGAGCAAATGGCGTGATGTGGTTGAACCAACATCAATGGCTGCATGCAAAACCACCACGTATGCAGGTCGTTAGCACTGTTGGCGCAGGCGATACTTTAGTCGCGGGCCTTTGCTGGGGACACATGCAGCAGATGGAAAAAACAGAACTGCTTACTTTTGCCACCGCCCTCTCTGCGTTAGCTGTTACGCAAGTCGGCGTGGGTATGTCAAACCGAAAACAACTCGAAACCCTACAACAACAAATCCAATTACAACCCGTTAGCTTAAGCGCTAACTCATAAGGACAGAAGGTCGTAACTATGAAGATTGCTATTATTACCGCATGCCCCAGTGGCGTTGCAAACAGCATCATTGCTGCCGGGCTGCTTGAACAAGCGGCAAAATCGCTCAATTGGACCGCTGTGGTTGAATGTCATTCCAGCATCATTCAAGGCCATACGCTCTCTAGCAGTGAAATCGACAACGCAGATGTGGTGGTTATTGCTCGTAATACACCAATAGATACCACCCGCTTTATCGGCAAAAAAGTGTACCAAAGTGACATTTCAGCCTGCACGTCTGATCCCGTTACTTTTTTAAACAGCGCGATAAGTGCAGCGACTATCCTAACTGAGCAAGAGGCAAAAACGGTGTCTGCGCCAGTCGTAACGCAAGCTGCTAAAAAAATCGTGGCTATCACCGCTTGTCCAACGGGTGTTGCACACACCTTTATGGCGGCAGAAGCGCTAGAAAACCATGCAAAACGCCTTGGCCACCAGATCAAAGTAGAAACACGTGGTTCTGTGGGCGCGAAAAACCAACTCACGGCACAAGAGATTGCTGATGCGGATTTGGTGATCATTGCGGCCGATATCGAAGTGCCACTCGATCGTTTCAACGGCAAAAAACTGTACAAAACCAGTACTGGCCTTGCACTGAAAAAAACCGAGCAAGAGATCACCAACGCGTTTAACCAAGCGTCTATTTATACGCAATCGTCAGCGTCTAATAACAATCAAACCGAAGAGAAAAAAGGGGTGTACAAGCACCTGATGACTGGGGTATCTCACATGCTTCCTGTCGTAGTCGCGGGTGGTTTGATCATCGCACTCTCTTTTGTGTTTGGTATTGAAGCGTTTAAAGAACAAGGCACATTGGCGGCAGCGCTGATGACCATTGGTGGCGGTTCAGCCTTTGCATTAATGATCCCTGTCATGGCGGGTTTTATTGCGTTCTCGATTGCTGACCGTCCGGGGCTTGCTCCTGGTTTGATTGGCGGGATGTTGGCAAGCTCTACCGGAGCCGGTTTTCTTGGTGGTATTGTGGCCGGTTTCATTGCAGGTTACGCCGCTAAATTCATTGCAGATAAAGTCTCCTTACCTCAATCGATGGAAGCGCTAAAACCGATCCTCATCATTCCATTTGTGGCGAGTCTCTTTACTGGCTTGGTGATGATCTACATCGTCGGTGGCCCTGTATCGAGCATCATGGCTGCAATGACTGAGTTCTTAAACAACATGGGCTCAGCCAACGCCGTACTTCTGGGTGTAATCTTAGGCGCGATGATGTGCTTTGACTTAGGCGGGCCGATTAATAAAGCAGCGTATACCTTTGGTGTTGGTCTACTTGCTTCGCAAACTTACGCACCAATGGCCGCCATTATGGCTGCGGGTATGGTGCCAGCGTTAGGTATGGGCCTTGCGACTTTCCTTGCCAGAGACAAATTCGAAGCCGGTGAACGTGAAGCGGGTAAAGCCTCATTTGTACTAGGTTTATGCTTTATCTCTGAAGGGGCAATTCCATTTGCAGCGAAAGATCCAATGCGCGTTATCCCAGCTTGTATGGCAGGCGGCGCGTTAACGGGTGCACTGTCTATGCTGTTTGGCGCGAAATTAATGGCTCCGCACGGCGGCTTATTTGTCCTACTGATCCCAAATGCGATTACACCTGTACTGATGTACCTAATCGCGATTGCGGCTGGTACGGCGGTGACTGGCTTTGGTTACGCCTTCCTTAAAAACCGCGCAAAAGCGAGCGAGAGCTCAACCGCGGCAGCAATATAATTTACATCATTAATATCTAACCATCATGAGTGAGCAGCAGTGCTGCTCACTTTTTCACGCTTTTCCAGGGCTAAAATTCCTTTACACGCACCGCTGACACGCCGCATACTCACCCTCAGTTTAAGTAGCCTCGCGATAGTTATGATCCAGTCATTGATGTTTGCCTTCTTGTTTAGCTTATTGAGCCTGTTCTCCTCGCTCAACCTCAATGCTACACAAAGCTTTTCGGCGAGTGAGTCTACGACAATCCAGCATGTTCATTTTTCCAGTCATCCATTTTTTGTTGATCGTGATGCAGCGATATTAACCACAAGGCATGAGTCGCCACGAGTCAGTGGGCTTCGGTTAATCTCAGATGACGACGAAGAGACGAGCGCAGAAACTACCCTACTTTTTTACACTCTCAGTACCACTGCGTTTGTCGTCATTTGTTCTCTGTATATAGGTCAATCAACTCACGTTTTTGTGCGTAAAGCACTGCAATTTTCCAACCTGTATTCACGCTTCGCCCACGCTTAACACCTTTTTCAATCGGACCAATTATTACTATTTACTGATTGAGGAAGCTTGTTATGAATACTTTTTTGTCTATTTTTTCTGCCTTATGGCATCAAGATCTGTTTGCGCTACAACAGGTCGATCTGTCGTTACTTTACCTCTGCATTGGATTACTTATCTTCGTTGAAAGTGCATTTATTCCAGCAGCGCCGCTGCCTTGCGATAGTGTGATTGTACTGTGCGGTAGCCTTGCGGCCGTTGGGGTACTCAACCTTTATGCCATTATTGGCGTGCTGGTTTTTGCTGGTTGGCTGGGCAGTGCGATCGCCTTTTATCAAGGCCACCAACTTAAAGAGTGGCGATTAGTCTCAACTTGGCTCAACAAAGTCTCAGAAAAACAGTGGCGCACTACCGATAACTTGATCCAAAGGTATGGGCTACTGGCCATGTTCATGGGGCGCTTTCTGCCGGTAGTTCGTTCTTTGCTGCCTATGGTAATGGGGCTGCGTAATGCAGTAACACCAACACGCTTCCTGCTCGTCTCACCACTGAGCGCGCTGGCGTGGATTCTGTTTTTGGTCGGCTCAGGCTTAGGTATTTCTCTTTTGCCCGATAAGCTTGCCAAAATAGCCAATCATGCGTTGATATTAGCACCACTGATGACACTGTTGATCGCTATCTCAACGGTACTGGTGGGTTGGTTAATGCGTAAACGTTCACTGCAAAAAGCCCCTCGTATCAGTGAAGAAAGCCAGTAGATCACCGAACTAATCTCTCAGCAGTGTGAAGCTAATGCTTCCACTGTTGAAGAAATTAGCCAGCCTCTCTGTTTTATGGTGCTAGCTGACGTGTTAGAGATATCCAATACAAAGGTGGGTAAACTATTCAAAACCTAACACTACCGTTACACAATGTAATTAATAACATTCATTGTTACGAAAAAATTGAAACTTCTTTCTCAAAACCTGAGTTGACAGTCACATTCCCCAAAATAATTCAAACCTCATGACGTATATTGCCACCAAATACATGTCGAGGTTGTTATGAAAATATATCGTCTACTATTCGTTAGTTGCTTATTTCTGTTGGGATGTGCTTCAAATCAAGCATTCACTCCGATCAAAGAAGATCCCTATTGGGCGAGCGCCGAGCTGGCCAATGGCATGAAATACCACATTTATCCCAATCAAAAAGAACCCGTTTCCATCCGCTTGATTGTTCACGCAGCGGCATTTCAAGAAAACAATCAGCAACAGGGCTACGCTCATTTTCTTGAGCATATGGCTTTTAATGGCAGCGCTCATTATGCCGGAAATGATGCGATCAAAACCTTTGAGCAATCAGGTGTCAGTTTTGGTCCTGACATCAATGCTTATACTGCTTATCAAGAAACGGTTTACAAACTGGATTTACCCGATAACCAAGCGGTAGAGCCAGCTCTGGTCTGGTTTAGAGATATTGCCGATGGTATAGAGCTTACTCCCACATCGGTTGAAAATGAAAAACGCGTGATCATGGGCGAGTTTCGTTTTTCACGTAAAGAGGAGAAGAGCTACGCTCAAAACGTTTATGAGCACATGATTGCTAATACTTTATATGCGCAGCATGATCCCTTGGGCACCAAAGAGAGCGTGAACCAAGCGACACCCGAAGGGATTGCCGATTTTTACCGCACTTGGTATCAGCCACAACTCACCGAAATCGTTATCGCTGGCAATATCACATTAGAGCAAGCCACGGCATTGATAGAAAAACATTTCGCGAGCTGGGAAAAAGGCAGCACGCCAATGCCGACTAGAAATCACAGCATTACGGCCAATAATACAGATTTTGTGGGTTACATTGGTGCCAATGACTCACCGAACATTAGCCTATTCATCGACCGTGGCGAGCAAAAAATAGCCAGCCGTGAACAACAAGCCCAGTGGTGGCTCGATGATATCGCCCAGCAACTGATACAACAGCGGTTATCCAGCAATTTTAGTGACGCCAACCTTCCGGCACTTTGGATTTATTCCCAAACTATCCCGTTTGAAACCCAGCGCTATTCGTTTGCAGAGGTCGGGTTTCCAGTGGACTCAAGAGAAGCATCGCAAAATCTCTTCTTCTCCACACTTGCTGCACTGCGTGATCATGGTGTGAGTGAGCAAGAGTTTCAGGCGATTTTCCGTCAGTATCAAGAGATGCTAGCGAACTTCGATAACAATTGGCAAAAAGCCACCGCGATAGATTTAGTCGAAGAAAAAACGCTGGCGCGCACGTTAGATCAACCGATCCAGTCACATTTAGACCGACGGTCGACGTTAACCGAATTTATCTCGACCACCAACAGTGCCATGCTCGATAAACACCTTCGCAAATTATTGTCTAGCAACTACCAGATCAATATTGGGCTGGATAAAAGTGAAGACAAAGAATTCGTCGTCGCGACACTGCCAACACTCAAAACCCTGTTTGCCCAAAAAGGGCAGCCACCGCTACTACAAGAGGTCAATCAAGCTTTTGTAACACCTACGCAGATAGGTGCTATTTTGTCGGAATCTCAACCTCAAGAGCCGATGGATATCACCACTTGGATGCTAAGTAACGGTGTTGAAGTGTGGTATCGCAGAGACACTAACGCAGGGGAAAAAGTGTATGCCTCTTTGGCAAGCCTTGGTGGTAAAGCAAGCTTAGAGCCCGATTTGCGTAAAGCTTCTGAAGTGCTTATTCCGAGTGCCATACGCGGTGGAATTGGTAACTTTAGCGGCTCTCAGTTGGATAATCACCTGAGAAGACACGGCATCATATTGAATCCCTACATCGACTTTACGTCGCATGGTATCAGCCTTGAATCATCTAAAGATGAGTTAGCCGAAGCGTTTGCGGCCCTTTATACGGCGATGACAGCCATCAACATCGACGACAGCCATCTGCAGTTAACAAAACAAGAGTTTAAGCAAAATCGTGATACTTTTCTTCGCTCACCCATTGGCCAGATGGCGCTCGCCATTAATCGCAATAGCTATCTGCCGGACACCACTCATTGGTTATACGAAGGATCGGACATCAATACGGTGAGTGTTGAGCAACTGATGCAAACCCATGATGATCTCTTTAAGAAAAATAGAGGCTTTAAACTCTTTATTACCGCAGACATTAAACCTGCCGAACTGAAACCGCTATTGCGTACCTATGTAGCGTCATTAACCTTCAGCTCTGCACCTGAGGTCGATTATCGCATTGATTATCGCGCAGACTTTCAGCCTCGAATCGACATGGCGATCAACGATGAAAAAAGCAGTGCCTATCTTGCCAGAGTGATCAGTAACGACCCGGAACACAAATCGGCTACTACTATCTTTATGGATGATATGTTGTGGCGTGTGGCAAACCGCCGCATGGTGAGTCAGGTGCGTGAACAGCTAGGGCTGGATTACGCTCCCAATGCTTTTTCGGTTTCAGCCGATAGTGAACCACACAACGATTGGCTATTTAGCGTGGACATTTCATCCAATGATGTCGATACCGCAGAGCAAGCCATTGATAAGCTGATTGACGGTTTATCTGTCGAAATAACGGAAGAGGAAACGCTCACCGCAGCGAAACAATTGATTGCCGATCTCAAACCACTCAAAGACGACCCCAAGCAGATGAATTGGTTTATTCAACGTTATTCACTGCACGGGTACGGCATCAATGCGTTGTTTAACATAGAGCAAACGGCAAACCGAATCACCGCACAAGAGATGACGTTGAGAGCCAAGCAAATTTTTAATCACCACAACAGACGAACCAAAATTATTATGCGCCCGAAAGCGAAATAACAGCAGTAGAGTCAACCCTAGGATACTCAAACTGCCGCCGCTCTCCTCTTGAGGGGTAACAGTTTGAGTATCAATCAGAACACGTACCCCATTTTGAGTGGCAACATAATATTTAGGCACCTCTGCCCCTGTAAGAACGCGCTGAATCCAGCTCTGATAATCATAAAGCTCCGTAAATACCGAGGTGATCGGTTGGTTAGTATCGCCACATAGTGAAGGCCCAAAGCTGGTTAAACCAATTTGAATGTATTGCGAGCCATTAAACCAATAGACAGGCCCACCGGAATCGCCAGAACAGGTGGAGTTTTTATATGCACCGCTTACCGCACCATCAAAACAGATCTGCTTTGAGGTCAGTGCCGAGCCATAAAAAGCGCTACAGACGGCATTACTAACAAAAGTGAGGGTCGTTTCTTGCAACTGCTTATTAGCATTCGGGACATTACCCGCCACGTAGCCATGCCCAATCGCTTTGTAATTATTGCCAGCAGGGTAATCATTATTTAACTGAGTATTGAGTAGCGCAGAATAGTCCGCCACATTGAGCGGTGTTTCGAGCTTGATAATCGCAATGTCATCACGCCAGAGTGCGCTAGACGAATTGATGTAAGTACTGGGGTAATAAAAAGCCGCCGCGCGCGATATCTGGATATTCCCGTAGGGGAAATCGGCCACATTATCCAACTGAGGCACTACCACTGTGTAAAGCATGGTATCTTTTTTACCGTAGATACAATGAGCTGCCGTCAAAATAAACTGTGAATTGATAATACTCGCCCCACAAAAACTGTTGGTACTATACTGAGCGCTGCTTTGATATAAAAGGCTAGCAAAAGAAGGGTAAGTGGCACTGCTGGTATCCGAACCATTCACAATGTAAGGCTGGAAATCAACCGCATAAGCATTTGCTGATAGCATCGCACTGAACAGTATCCATTTGTACATCCATCACCTCGTCACTCATCTAGAAAGATACGCGTGTATCACTTTCAAGTTTAGCGCCCTAAGTGGAACCTGCTCAAAAAAGGCAATAAAAAAGCGACCTAAACAGGTCGCTCGAAATCAATAAGGGTTCAACGTCTACGAATGAAAGGAATAAACATCAACAGTAAAGACCACCAGCCGAATGAACCGCCACTGTCAGAAGGTGGGTTTAAATAAGCTTGGCGTTTCGTTTCTGTTGCGACAAATTTTGGTGGTTCAGAACCAAGCAGAACACTCTCAATCCAAGTAGAATAGTCAAGGATTTCTGTAAATACAGACGTTGAACCAATTAGCGGATTAGGGTCTCCACACTTGGTAGTTGGCCCGAAGCTGGTTATACCAACTTGGATATAGTTACCGCCAATATGCCAAAATAACGGCCCCCCAGAATCGCCCTGACAGGTTGCATTTTCAAGCCCCGTAGAACCTATCACTCCTTCCATACATAAATTAGTGTCCGTGGTGGAAGTGTAATTGCAATATACATTAGGCACATAGGTTAAATTAGTTTTCTGTAGATACGTTTTAGTATCAATATTAGAAGAGGTATTACCATGCCCAACGGCAATAAAGGTTTCACTTGATGAACGATAAGTACTATCAGAATTTGCGGTAGGCCGCGTTAAGTAGTCAGCAGACGACACCATTGTCAAAGGTGTTTCAAGCTTGAGGATCGCAATATCATCCAATAAAGTGGTGTTGTTATAAGTTGATGGGTAATAGATCTCCGCCACTCGCGCTTTTTCTAATATGTTGTATGGAAAGTTTGTTTCAATTTGCAGCTTAGGTACAACAGAGGTGAAAAGCTGATTTGCACTATTACCATAAACACAGTGCGCAGCCGTCAATACGTATTGGTTATTGAGCAACGAAGCACCGCAATAGCTTCCTCTTCCATACGAACCGTTATAATCAATTTGGTCAAAAAACAAGCTCGCTATAGAAGAAAACTCCGTCACGCTTGCATCCGTACCGTTTACTATATAAGGCTGAGCATCAACGGCGAACACATTGCCAGAGAAGGCGAGCGAAGAAAAAAGTACTACCCATTTGTTCATCATGTCATTCCTTATCACTTTGAACCCAGATAGTACTTAATCCGTTATCGATATGAAACATCTTTAAATGTGCTTTTATTACATTTTATGATGCTTTAGCCGCGATAATAACGCTGAGCCACAAACGGCATTTTCTCAACCACCATTGGCAGCATTTTTCCGCGCACATCAGCAAAAATTTCGGTGCCTATCGCTGATAAATCAGCTCGGATATAGGCCATAGACACGGGCTTTCCGGCCGTCGGTCCCGCTGTACCACTGGTCACTACGCCTATATGCTGGCCATCGGCGTCAAATAGCTCCGTGCCTTCACGTACTGGCGCTTTAGTTAAACCCACTAGACCTACACGTTTACGTGCAACATCTTTGCTTTCGATCTGCCCAAGAATGATGTCTGCGCCCGGGAAACCACCCGCACGCTCACCTTCAGCACGACGCACTTTGCTTATCGCCCATAACAAGCTCGCTTCAACTGGCGTTGTGGTGGTATCGAGATCATGCCCGTAAAGGCACAAACCGCACTCTAAACGCAGTGAATCACGTGCGCCCAGACCAATCCATTCCACTTCTTCATAAGCAGTCAGTTTACGCGCCAATGCTTCGGCCTGTTCTGCTGGTACAGAAATTTCATAACCATCTTCACCGGTATAACCACTTCTGCTGACAATGCATTGAGCTCCGTCGATGTCCATCAGCTGAATATCCATAAAGTGCATCGTCATCACTTGTGGTTGCAGGCGAGCTAACACTTCAGCGGCTTTTGGCCCTTGCAGCGCTAACAGCGCGCGATCGTCAATGACTTCGAGCTCAACACCTTGTGGCAAATGTGCTTGTAGATGAGCAATATCTTGTGCTTTACAAGCCGCATTAACCACAACAAACAAATGATCATCAAGGTTAGCAACCATCAAGTCATCCATGATGCCACCTTGTGCATTCGTGAAAAAGGCGTAACGCTGCTTGCCTGCTGGTAAGTCAATAATATCGACCGGAACCAATGACTCCAATGCTTGCGCGGCATTGGCTCCATGCAAACGAAGTTGGCCCATATGCGAAACATCAAACAAACCAGCCGCCTCGCGAGTATGCAAATGCTCTTTCTTGACCCCTAATGGGTACTGAACGGGCATGTCATAGCCAGCAAATGGCACCATTTTCGCTCCAACTTCGATGTGCAGCGCATGTAAAGGAGTAGTGAGTAATGTTTGATTTGCATGTTCTTGAGTCATTTTTATCTCCATTTCAGCCGACCCAGCAGGGAATTCACCACCAAATTTTGGCTATTATGTCCAAAGAAGAGGAAACCATGTTTCCAATAGTGAACAAGAATGCGCCCGTTCGGACGGATTAACAAGTTCAAAACAAGATGAATTGTCAAAATTAACAACCCAATCACAATTAAAAGTCGCGATATGCTTAGCATCGCCTGAGCTAAAAGTGATTAAAAACACACTACGGAGGGCAAAGCCAACAAATAGCAAACGATTGCTGTCACTATAAGAAACTTCGCGTTTCACACTCATTTTGCCGTAACCCACAAAATCAATGCATCCTCTTCGCTGACAGAGACCAGCATGTGCCCCATGTTAGCGTCGTAATAAACGCTATCACCTTCCGCCAATCGAACCGGTTCATAAAATTCGCTATAGAACAAAACTTCACCCGTGAGGATCAACAAAAACTCCTCACCATCGTGACGAACCCAGTCACTGTACTCTTCAAAAGCACGAGCTCGCACTCGGCTTTTAAACGGCATCATTTTCTTATTAGAGAGCTGCGTGGCGAGCAATTCATGCTCGTAAGTTGGGGTGGGATGCGGCTTTCCCTGACCAATACGAGAAATATCCCTACGACCTGTTGCCACAATTTTCTTTGGTGGCTCAAATAGTTGAGGCATATCTATCTGCAATCCATGAGCGAGTTTTTGCATCGCTTGGTAGGTTGGAGAAATCTGTTCGTTTTCGATTTTACTCAATGTAGATCGAGCTAATCCTGTCCGCTGGCTCGCCTCTTCTAGCGTAATCCCAAGCTTAGAGCGGATCTCTTTAATACGTTGCCCAAGCTTAAGCGGTTCGATCGTTTGTTCACCAGTTTCCTTGGCCAAGGTCAACGATGGGTACTCATCATAAATGTCTTCAGACATGCTTTCCCTCGATTGTTATCTTCCTGATTTCGGCCATCATTGTGGCATAAAGCCAACGCAAGGTTAAAGAGGCTGAACGTAAATAAAGCGTGCTCTTGCTTACAAAAAAAGAAACCATGTTTCCTATAGGAAATTTTTGATTGATTGTTTATAAGTCAAAGAGTATGTTACTGACTTGTTAGATAAAGAGATGCGGTTTACCACTTATTGCGGTTAGGGATTTAACAAGGTTTAAGTGGCTTTTCACCCCGTATTGTTGGGGTTGCAATCCAGTTTAAGGATAACTGACACTCTGCTTTGTTGTCGCCCAACGGCTTAACGATAAGGCAGCCACTAAAAAGGAATGACGGAATGTTTAGCCAATCCGTCGGATTATTGGAAGGTCATCTACCATGAATGCCAACGTGAACAAAAGTTACCCCAACCACTGCCTTGAGAGCTTTTTCTCTACCAACCTTGCTGCCACTGATGATGCTGTCTTTGCGGGTATTCAAGCCGAATACGTGCGCCAAAATGAACAAATTGAGCTGATCGCCTCAGAAAACATCGTTTCAAAAGCCGTTATGCAAGCGCAAGGTACTTGTCTCACCAATAAATATGCAGAAGGCTACCCCGGCCGTCGCTATTACGGTGGTTGCGAACACGTTGATACCGTCGAAACCATTGCGATTGAACGTGCAAAATCCCTATTCCATTGTCAATACGCCAACGTGCAGCCGCATTCAGGCGCACAAGCTAATGGCGCGGTGATGCTGGCTTTACTGCAACCGGGTGACACGATTTTAGGTATGTCTCTGGATGCCGGAGGCCACCTCACTCATGGCGCTCGGCCTGCTCTCTCTGGTAAGTGGTTTAATGCTATTCAATATGGTGTCGATAGCACGACCTTAGAAATCAATTATGATGATGTACGCAGCCTCGCGTTAGAGCATCAACCAAAAATGATCATTGCGGGCGGCTCTGCCATTCCTCGCGTGATTGATTTTGCCAAATTCCGAGCCATTGCTGATGAAGTGGGCGCGCTCTTAATGGTCGATATGGCGCATATTGCCGGATTAGTCGCCACTGGTGCTCACCCAAGCCCATTGCCGCATGCCCACGTTGTCACGACCACCACACATAAAACCTTGCGCGGCCCACGAGGCGGTATGGTTTTGACCAACAGCGAAGAGATCAGCAAAAAAATTAACTCGGCGGTTTTCCCCGGCCTGCAAGGTGGCCCGTTAATGCACGTAATTGCGGCCAAAGCGGTAGCACTAGGCGAAGCGTTAGGCCCTGAGTTTCATCGTTATATTGATTCGGTGATCGATAACGCAAAAGTTCTCGCCGAAGTATTGCAAACTCGCGGTTGTGACATTGTGACTGGCGGGACTGACACTCATCTCATGCTTGTTGATCTTCGCCCTAAAGGGCTGAAGGGGAATATAGCCGAACAAGCATTAGAGCGTGCAGGAATCACATGTAACAAAAATGGCATCCCATTTGATACCGAGAAGCCTATGATTACTTCGGGTATTCGTTTAGGTACGTCAGCTGGAACCAGCCGTGGTTTTGGTCGTGAAGAATTCAAACTCATCGGTGAGTGGATTGGCGATGTTCTCGATGGCCTTGTTGTGAGCCCAGAAGGAAACAGTGATGTTGAGCAACGTGTGCGCAAACAAGTTAAAGCGCTGTGCCAACGCTTCCCACTCTATCAATAACCTTTTTAAATTAAACACAAGTTCAAATTAATACGATACTTTTTTGGAGATAAAGCAATGGACAATACACTGAAGTTTGCAGATAGCCACGAGTGGGTGCGCGACAACGGTGACGGCACAGTGACCATCGGTATTTCTGAGCATGCGCAAGAGATGCTTGGTGACGTCGTGTTTGTTGACCTACCTGAAGTAGATACAGAAATTGATGCTGGAGACAGTTTTTCTCTGGTTGAATCTGTCAAAGCCGCTTCAGATATTTACGCACCGATTACAGGTGTCATCGTTGAAATCAACGAAGAGTTAGAAGATAGCCCAGAACTCATCAACGAAGAACCGTATGAAGGTGGCTGGATTGTGAAAGTGAAGATGTCTGACGCTTCTGAACTCGACAATCTAAAAAATGCAGAAGAGTACCAAAACTCTATCGAAGAAGATTAATTAGCCCATCACGGATCAAAGCTGCCCAGCATGGGCGGCTTTTTTTTAAGGTCGCACACGATCTTTGAAAAGGTAAAGGAAATGACTGAATTACTTCACAGCCCACTGCTTAGCCAGTTAAGTACCGAAAATGAGTTTGTTGCACGCCACAACGGACCCAACCCAGCCGATCAACAAAAAATGCTCAACGCGATTAACGCCGAAAGCTTAGCCGCGTTAATCGAACAAACCGTTCCTGCGCAAATTCGTTTAGAAAGCCCAATGTCTCTTGCTGCGCCTAAAAGCGAAGCCGATATGCTCAGCTCGATGAAAGTATTTGCCAATCAAAACCAGATTAAACGCACGTTCATTGGTCAAGGTTACTACAACACCTTCACGCCGAACGTCATTTTGCGTAACGTACTGGAAAATCCGGGCTGGTATACGGCTTACACGCCCTACCAGCCAGAAATCTCTCAAGGTCGTTTGGAGTCGCTGCTTAACTACCAACAAATGGTGATGGATTTAACAGCGATGGATATTGCCAACGCGTCGCTGCTCGATGAAGCAACGGCTGCTGGCGAAGCAATGACACTGTGTAAACGCGCAGGAAAAAGCAAAAGTAACGTCTTTTTTGTGGCGGACGATGTTCATCCACAAACCATTGAAGTGGTAAAAACTCGCGCTGAATTTATCGGTTTTGAGGTACAAATCGGCGCACTCGACTCATTGCCTGAGCAAGATGTGTTTGGCGCGCTGCTGCAATACCCAAGCACCACAGGTGAAGTGCGTGATTTAAGCGACCTGATTGCTAAAGCGCAAGCCAATAAAATCTTGGTCACTGTTGCCACGGATTTACTGGCCAGCACCTTGCTGAAACCAGCAGGTGAAATGGGCGCGGATGTCGTGATTGGCTCAGCTCAACGTTTCGGTGTCCCTATGGGTTACGGCGGCCCACACGCCGCCTTTATGGCCACGCGTGAAGCGCACAAACGCACTATGCCCGGCCGCGTGATCGGCGTGTCGATTGACGCTAAAGGTAACCCAGCACTGCGCATGGCAATGCAAACTCGCGAGCAGCACATTCGCCGCGAAAAAGCGACCTCGAACATCTGTACCGCGCAAGCTCTGCTGGCTAATATGGCCTCGTTTTATGCTGTCTATCATGGCGCAGAAGGGTTGCGCACCATTGCGCGCCGTACTCATCATATGACAGCAATTCTAGCGGCAGGCTTAACTCAAGCGGGTTACGAATTGGTGCATAACAGCTTCTTTGACACGATTACCTTAAAGAGTGCCGCTCAAACTCAAGCTCTGTACGCAAAAGCGCAGCAAGCCGACATCAACTTACGCCGATTTGATGACCAATTAGGCATCAGTTTGGATGAAACCACCACCACCGCTGATCTTGAAACCCTGTTTGCGGTTTTCGATATTAAGCAATCGGTAAGCGCGCTGTCGGCAGAAATTGCCGCCAACGAATTTGCAGCGATTCCAGAACACTGCCGTCGTCAATCTCGCTTCCTAACGCATCCTGTGTTCAACACCTATCACAGTGAAACGCAAATGATGCGTTATTTGAAAAAACTTGAGAATAAAGATTTTTCATTAACTCACGGCATGATCCCGCTTGGCAGTTGCACCATGAAACTGAACGCCGCAGCGGAGATGATCCCTGTCACTTGGCCTGAATTTGGTTCGATCCATCCATTTGCACCGAAAGAGCAAGCCGCAGGTTACGCCGCTCTCGCTAAAGATTTAAAAGAAAAGCTCTGTGAAATCACAGGCTATGATGCCTTCTCGCTACAACCAAATTCCGGTGCTTCTGGCGAATATGCAGGGCTTGTAGCGATTCAGCGCTACCACAAAAGCCGTGGTGAAGGGCACCGTAACGTCTGCTTAATTCCGAGCTCAGCACACGGCACCAACCCTGCAACCGCTTCAATGGTTTCGATGAAGGTGGTGGTCGTGAAATGTGATAATAACGGCAACGTTGATATCGCAGACCTCGCAGACAAAATTGAGAAGCATAAAGAGAACCTCTCTAGCATCATGATCACTTATCCTTCAACACACGGCGTTTACGAAGAACAAGTTAAAGAAGTGTGTAACATGGTTCACGCCGCGGGCGGCCAAGTTTACCTTGATGGCGCCAACATGAACGCGCAAGTTGGTTTAACCAATCCGGGCTTTATTGGCTCTGATGTTTCTCACCTCAATCTGCACAAAACATTCTGTATTCCTCATGGCGGTGGCGGCCCAGGTATGGGACCGATTGGTGTAAAATCTCACCTAGCGCCTTTCCTACCGGGACATATTGAAGGGGGAGTTGAAGGCAGCGATCACGCAGTATCTGCGGCCGATTTAGGCAGCGCTTCTATTTTACCTATCTCATGGGCTTATATTGCTATGATGGGTGCAGAAGGCTTAACCACGGCGACTCAAGTCGCTATTTTAAATGCTAACTACGTGATGGAAAGACTGCGCCCACACTACCCTATTCTTTACCGTGGTAGTAACGGCCGTGTAGCGCACGAATGCATTATTGACATTCGTCCGCTTAAAGAAGCGACAGGTATCAGCGAAGAAGACATTGCTAAACGTTTGATGGATTATGGCTTCCACGCACCGACGATGTCATTCCCTGTTGCTGGCACCTTGATGATTGAACCAACCGAATCGGAAGACTTAGCCGAATTGGATCGCTTCTGCGAGGCGATGATTGCGATTCGCGCCGAAATGGAGAAAGTTCAATCAGGCGAATGGCCATTAGCCGACAACCCGTTAGTGAATGCGCCGCATACACAATCGGATCTCGCGAGTGAAGCATGGGCTCATCCATATTCTCGTGAAACGGCTTGCTTCCCATCCGCTCATACTAAGGCATCAAAATACTGGCCAACCGTGAGCCGCGTCGATAACGTTTACGGCGACCGTAACCTTGTCTGCTCATGCCCAAGTATCGATAACTACCAAGAGTAGGTGCTAACGTTGATAGCTCGTCGTCACAACTTATGATCATCTTTTTGGTTGTGACTGACTTTGTTATCAATATTCAAAAAAGTATCCACCGGCATAGCCGGTGGTTTTTCATATGCGCCTATAAGGCTTTCCTACTGGCAGCGCCCTAGCTGGCGCGTAGTGATCTGACATTTGCATATGACTATTCCTGCGGCCCGTAAACGGGCTACCTGAGTACGGGATCGATAATTGCTCTCCCATTTTACCCTGCTCTAGTTGATGCTTTATGTAACTTTGTATTTTGCCGGTATTTTTTCCTACCGTATCGACATAATACCCTCGACACCAAAATTCCCGATTCCTGTACTTAAACTTCAAATCACCAAATCGCTCATAGAGCATCAGGCTACTTTTTCCTTTCAAATACCCCATAAAGGATGAAACACTCATCTTAGGTGGTATCTCTAAAAGCATATGAATATGATCTGCGCAGCATTCCGCTTCAATAATATTCACGTTTTTCCATTCACATAGCTTTCTAAGTATCTCGCCTACTGCCCTTCGTTTCTCACCATAGAACACCTGTCTTCGATACTTAGGTGCAAAAACCACATGATATTTACAGTTCCATCGCGTATGCGCTAAGCTCTTTTCGTCCCCCATTGGGACCCCCTTTCAATTCTTAATTAACTCTTGCAGTTGCCAGACCACAAGACGTTTTTATCAAATTGAAAGGGGTTATATAACTGACTTATAGCTGTAAGCTTTACGGAACCCCCAGCCTAGCTGGGGGTTTTCTCGATACAATAAAGGCGAACTGAGAAGTTCGCCTTTTTGTTAGGCTGTAAAACGATTTTTGGACAATTGTGAGTTACGAAGTGCCCACAGTGAAGGTTCTGGACAAAACTGTTTTAGCAAACTTCATCCATTATCATAAATGACATACACCCAACGCTCACGAAACTAATTCCCTCTTATCGTGGAGAACCACACTTAATACGACTTCAGGTCGTACGGACATAAATGGGGTTACCGACACGAACTATTTCCACTAAATTCGCATAATTTAAACTATAAAGAATATAGGAAATAGCTTCGACCTCGAGAGGTTCACCTAATGATCTTCTTGAAGTTGGCTATTGAAAACAAATTATTCAGAAAATATTTAGTCCAAAGCGAGTTTGCACGCTGGCTGCCAGATACAATTGTAATCTTCATATTAGTTCCTTTTTAAAAGTAAATTATTAGATGACGAATTTGTACGAGGGGCTGCCAAAGCGATAGCAACTAGGACAAACATTGCCCCTAATAATTGAAGCCAAGTTAAGGTTTGATCGAGAATGAGATAACCCAACACACATGCAGATACGCTACTGAGAAAACCGAGAAAAGAAACGGTAACCGGTGGCAGCTTTTCTATTCCTCGAAACCATAAGGAGTAGCCTAAAATTGCGCTTATTACACTCAGATACAGATATCCAATATAATTTGACAAACTTAAATGTTCAGGAAGCCCTTCAACCCATAAGGCCACTGGCAGCAGCATGAACCCACCAAAAAGCAGTTGCCAACCGGTGAAACTCAGTAAAGTTATCTCTCTAGGTCTTTCCCATTTTTTTGTTAATACAACCCCAGAAGCCATACTTAATGTACCAATAGAAGCAACAACAACTCCTAATAAATTGATCTGTACAGCACTGTTGATGACCAGCAAGACAATACCTGAGATTCCAACCACACTAGCCCAAATTTGACGCGATGATAGCTCTGATTTTAGCCACTTCCAGCTTAGTAGGAGTACGAACATAGGCTGGATAGACATCACTATCGACGCCATCCCCCCAGGTAGATAAGTTGCAGCAAAGAATAGACAGTAGAAAAACAAGCCAATATTTAAAAAGCCAAGTAACGCAAGACGGCTCAGCCACTTGCTATCAGGTAACGTCTTGCTAATTAAGACTAGAAACAAACCTGCCGGCAAAGCTCGAATTGTTGATGCAAGCAACGGTGACTCCGCTGGCAACAACTCAGTGGTAACAATATAAGTACTTCCCCAGACAATCGGCGCTATAGCGGTCAAACCGATTGTCCTTATCTGATGTAATCCTTTCATAATGATTCCTTCAAATTAAAAATATCTCTTGTAAAAGATACTTTCTTTAAAGTAATGGATATTTAACTTATGATCAAGTATCTTTTTAGTAAGATATTTATAGGAGAGATAAAATGTCATTGGATAATGTCGATTCCATTTTGATTCAGTGGAAAAGTGTCAGACCCGATCTGGACTGTTCTTCTATGGGAGTCATTGGACGTTTACGTCGAACCAGTAATGTCTGGAAGAGTAAAATGGATAAGGTGTTTAAAGAACATGGGTTAAGCAGCATCGAGTTCGATATTTTAGCAACGATGCGTCGAAGCGATCCTTCCGGTATTACACCAACAGAGTTATATAAGACACTCATGCTTTCTTCAGGCGCTGTAAGTACGCGTTTAGATCAGTTAGTAAAAAAAGGATTGGTAGGGCGTATTTATAGCGAACACGACCGACGAAGCTGCAAAGTCACTTTGACCTCAAAAGGTGTTAAGTGTGTTGATACTGCGTTAAACGATCATGTTGAAAACATGGATAAAATGCTGAATGTATTGACTAAAAAAGAACAAGATCAACTTGCTGATTTACTACGCAAGGTATTGATTTATGAGGAAAACGAATAAAGAGAATTTTGGGGGTTGTAGTGGATATCACATGTTTCAGCAAACTATATCGCTCATCATAAATAGCATACTCTCAACGCTCACGAAACTAATTCCCTCCCCTTCAAGGGGAGGGGTGTTTCTTGGTTCGTCGCTAGCAGCACCCCCTCCTAACCTCCCCCTGAAAGGGGGAGGAACATAATGGGGCAAAAGTGTGTTGACGGCTCTCTAATCACTCGACTCTGAAACACACTCAAAATGATAAACGTTAATGCATTCATTCAAAGTTATAACTTTACGCCATCACTGTAACACTATGATTTTTATCAAACTATATACCGACTGATCAATTCTCCAACACCTTATCGATGTTTTCTGTACCGTTAGGCTTCAAACTCCTACAATGCAAGGCAGAAGGTCGGTGAAGGCTAAACTTTCACTTTTACATATTGAATACTCAACAATGCATTTGATTGCATTGGTACCGTCATCATTCAAAAGGAATAGTATGTTGAGCAAAGGATGGATATTGCTTGCCGCCGCAATCATCAGTCAGGGAGCATGGGCACTCGCTCCTTGCGGGACAGACAGTGGCATAGGGGACTGGTGCAGCCTGGATATTAATCAGCTACACCCCACTCAGGCCGGGGTTGGTCAACAACAAGTTGATAAAACACAAGCCAAACTGGCGACAAAAAGCCCAGCACAACTTAAGAAGTACATGAAAAAGAAAAAGATTCCGGTAATCGTAGATGCTGATGGCCAGTATTGGTTGGTTGACCGACATCATCTAACTAAGGCGCTTTGGCAGCAAGGTGTGAAAGAGGTGACCGTCCACATCCTTGCTCACCTCGACAACAAGGTGAGCTTTTGGCAAGACATGCAAGGCAACCACTGGACATGGCTGCGCGATGAAAAAGGAGCCCCGCTAACTCCCGATCAATTACCTGCACACATAAGTAAGCTATCCGACTACCCCTACCGCTCTTTGGCTGGTGAACTACAAGATGCCGGTTATTACAGCAAGCATGAACAGGTTTATTTTGTTGAGTTTGCTTGGGCTAGCTGGCTTGGGGAGCAAATGAATTGGGTGCCAGTCAATGCGAGTACGCTCCCAGAACGACTCGAACAAGCGGCACAACTGGCATGTAGCTCAGCCGCTAAGGCTCTGCCTGGTTACCCCGGAGAGCAGTGTTCAACTATGCGCCACCTCATCAACACGACAAACTAAGATTCTATCGCAAAGCGAGATTTAAATAAGATTCATCATTTTGAAGATACAATTAGCCTGCGAGCGAACAAATAGCTCGCAGGGCGTTGTTCGATAAGATGAATATGTATTTTGTTACAAATCGCCCTCTTGTCTTGTGGTTCAGTCAATGATTTACTGTCGCTTCCCTAGCAACAGAGGCTTTTATTGACAATGGACGACCCCTTCAGGCGACCAATATTTACTGATTCCCCCCTTCACCGTGCCCCCTTACTTAAGGAGGCCACATGTTAGAACTCTTCCTACTACCCGAAACTTGGGCGATATTTGCCACACTGCTTGCTTTAGAAGTGGTTCTTGGCGTTGATAATGTAGTGTTCATTTCCGTCTTATGTGAACGACTCCCCGTTCAGCAGCGGCCGCTTGCGCGTAACTTAGGCATTTTGTTAGCAGTTACCGCTCGGATTGGTTTGGTTTTTTCTATCAGTTGGCTGATGTCATTAACTGCACCGATAGTCGTTTGGTTTAGCAACGAATTATCTGGACGAGATTTTATCCTCATCTTCGGCGGTGCTTTTCTGTTATTCAAAGCAGCAAAAGAGTTGTGGAACTGGCTAATGCCTGATGAGCATTCACATACGACGACAGTAAGTGCTGGCCTTGCGGTCGTATTACTGCAAATTGTCGCGGTTGACGCGGTATTTTCCATGGATTCGGTAATCACTGCGGTGGGTCTAACTAACGACATTCCTATCATGGTCGCGGCCATTTTAGCGTCTGCGGTGATCATGATATTAACCGCAGCGCGCATTAACGCCTTAGTCACCCGTTATCCGGGTTTTAAAACGCTGGCATTACTGTTTTTAATGATGCTGGGCGGTTTGTTAATCGCGGAAGGTGTTGAGCTGCACATCAATAAAGGCTACGTCTATTTTGCGATGGCGTTTGGTTTGGCAATGGAGATTTGTCATATTCAATGGGCGAAGAAACAAGCAATCCAGATTAAGCAGTTACGTCCGTTAAAGCTATATACGTCTACGTCAAAGCTACATACGTCAAAACCATATTCGTTAAAAAGGCCCATGCCTTTACTAAGGTCAAAGTCCTCAGCGCATTGAAGAGATAATTAATATCAGAGGGGCGAACAGCAACGTCGCCCTTTCTTCTATCCTAATACTATTGACGTTAAGCTAATTTACGCACACTAAATTGGCTCATTAACGCTTTTAAATCATTGGCTTGCTGTGATAAATCATTACTAGCGTTAGCGGTTTCTTCTGTACTCACTAATACTTTGTCGCCTGAATCACGAATACCCAACAAATTTTGGCTGACTTCTTCAGCACTCACGGCTTGCTGCTCGCTGGCGGAGGCGACTTGCAAGTTCGATTGCATCAGTTCGTCTAACGCTCCCGCTATCGAATAGAGCTGAGCTTTTGCACTATCGACGAGTGTTGATGATTCGCTGATCTGCTGGTCATTATCTTCTATCGATTTTGCAGCAATTTGAGCTTTATTCACCAACACTTGGATCAAACTGCTGATTTCATGAGTCGCTTCTTGGCTGCGAGACGCCAAAGCGCGCACTTCATCAGCCACAACCGCAAATCCTCTTCCTTGTTCACCCGCCCTTGCCGCTTCAATTGCAGCGTTGAGTGCCAACAAATTGGTTTGCTCTGAAATCGAATCAACTACTGAAACGAAATTCTGAATTTTATGTGTGCTGTCTTGTAACTCTAAGATCATTTTCTGTGAGTTAGCCGCGTTAATCACCAATTGATGGGAGATTTTTTGTGTCACATCCGTCGTCTCACAAGCCGCTTTAACGCTGTTATCTGCACGAGTAGTCGACTCCGCGGCACCTTCAGCATTACTCGCCACTTCTGTAATCGTTGATGCCATTTGCTCCATTGCAGCCGCAACTTGCTGAGTGCTCTCTTGCTGTACAAGCATCGCTTTACGGTTATTCTCTGCCAACACATTTAATTCCGTCACCAGCCCTGCAATGCTGTTTGCTCTTTGAATCACCTCACCAACGGTTTTACTCAACGAGTCCGCCATGGTGTTCATACTTTGCGTCAACTGGCCTATCTCATCTTTTGACTCTGGCACAATGTGCTGATCAAAATGACCATTTGCCATTTTAGCCGCTATATTTCTCACTTTTAGCACAGAGCGAACAATTTGACGGCTGAGTAACGTCCCCATAACAAGGCCAAGAATTATCGAAACGACAGCTAATGTTATTGTGCCCTGCAATGCTCTGTGTTCTTCATCCTCAGTAATGAGAATAGAGGTTGCTGTTTTTTGCTCTAAATCGCGTAGAAAATGTTCAATTTCGGTATTAAATGACTTTTGCATATTTTCTAGTGCGAGTGCTTGCGGCGCAAGTTGTTCTACTGGCTCATTACTATTTAAGCGCTTGAGTAATTGAAATAAAGCCACCTCATACTGGTGATAAGAACGTTCTAACGCTTCAAATGTTTGGTATCGGTTTTGGCTCTCTTGATCAACACCCTTCGCTTGACGATGCTTCTTTGCATCACTAAGTATTTGCTTCGCTTGTGTCAATTCAGACTCCAACACTTTTGCGATGTTTTCTGTCTTCTGAGTAAGGTCTTTCAGCGCTTGTGAGTTGCCTTCGACAGGGATTTTAGTCAGTCGAAAAGCCTTTTCTAACACGATCGAGCTTTCCAACTGTTTGATGGTGATATCCGACGTCAACCGGATTAAAGGAATACTTTCATCCGCGATTTCTTCAATTTCGAGCGCAATACGATTCATTTTTAAAGCGCTAAAGCTTGCAACACCAACAATTAGGCACAGCATTAGCGTAATTAGCGAAATCATTTTTTGGGTAATCGATAAGTCTTTAATCCACTGCATAAATGCGCTCTCCAAACACAATCATTAAAGCCATTCGTTTATATGAATATTGTTATGCTGTTAAAGATAGTTGAGTAAAACCTAAAGCACACTATTTCTAATACTAAGTAACTAGAGGTCATATCTGTTCAAGCGAGTAGAAAACTCTGCTTTTACTTATCAGTCAGTGTGTTAAAGAAAAAGCCCGAACGCTTGGGTTCGGGCTTTAAGATAGGGAACAAGGCTTACTGCGTTAGATGCGCTCTACACATTCACGAGAAATTACCAGCTCTCAATAAATTAGTAGATGTATGGCAAACAACCTCTATTTGAGATAGCCAACTATTCTCATTCACTAAAGTCAAGCAGTTTGGTCTAGGGAGTTACGAATATGGAGGCAAGTGCATTAGCTTTAAGCACTGTAATCCATGCGGTTGCGTCACGCGCTATACCACAACTGAAGCGTGGGATAGTGATCTTCGGGCAGTGAACTCTCGGATGTTTGATCCCATAGGTGGCTAACATCGATGTCCGCTATTTTGATGGCCTGACAGCTGGACGTTTCAGAATTAATACCCGTTCACCATCAGCAACACTCCAGGATCCACTGCTTGAATAGAGTCTGCGCTTTGGTCTCAGTTTGACTTTGGAGTCTTGTTAGCCAGTAGGATCCGCTGTCGAGAAAGATATCGAAGGGTTGAATGAGCTTCTCTTCAATGAGTGCCTTTTCAAACATAACGGGAGGCGCTAATGCAATCCCTAGTCCCTGAATTGCTGCTTCAATCATCGAAATGGATGAGTCAAAGGTAATGCTATTGAGCCTGGACTTAGGTAGCGATATACGGGCTTGTTGAAACCACAACGACCACTCCTCAGGATTATATGAACGGAGCAAAGTGTAGCCCAGAATGTCCTGCGGTTTCTCTAAGTGATGGCCGATCGTTTTATTGCAAAGCACGGTTAAAGGGGCAGGAAACAAATGCTCTGCTTCGGTCGCATGCCATCTGCCTTTGCCATAACGAATAAAGAAGTCCAGCCCTTCGGACACGGGATCTGCCACGTTGTTGTTGGTCGAGATTCTGACATCGATATAAGGAAAACGTTCATTAAAGTCTTTAATTCTTGGGAGCAACCAGTTCAGAGCGAAGGTGCCCACAACACCAACACTGACCACTTCTCGGTGAATTCCTTGTTCAAGCATCTCTAGCGTATCGGTCATACTGTCAAACGCATTTTTAACCACCGGCAATAACATCATTCCTTCATCGGTCAGCGCTAATCCCCGCGGAAGACGGTAAAACAGCGCTCCCCCCAATTGCTGCTCCAACATCTTAACCTGCTGACTGATCGCCGCCTGCGTGACACAGAGCTCGATAGCTGCTTTTGTGAAGTTTAAATGCTTAGCAGAGATAAGAAATGCCCTCAGTGCATTCAGCGGTAAATGTGTGATGTTCATGATTAGATCTTAGTTAAACTTATGGCTGGATTTAGTTTTAACACATTGTTCTCTTATAAATCTATTTTTATGATTAGCGTGTCCTATGGTGATATATATTAAAAACAATAAGTAAAACTTATAAATGGAGAGATTAACTTCAATGTGTGTAAGAAGACTAACCATCAATACAATAGCTCTGGCTATGTTGTTTGCGCCTAACGTTCGCGCGGCTGGGGTGGGAGAAAAATTAAAAAACGAGGTCGATAAACAGGCTCAAGCATTGATGCAGAACTATCATATTCCGGGTATGGCGTTTGGTGTTGTCGTTGAGGGGAAGACGTATTTTTACAATTACGGTGTGGCTGATACAGCGCAAAACCAGCCTGTGTCTGAAGCGACGATTTTTGAGTTGGGTTCTGTCAGTAAAACATTCGCAGCCACATTGACGAGCTACGCGCAGGTGAAGGGGCAACTGTCGTTAACGGATACTGCGGAGCAACACATGCCAGAACTAAAAGGCAGCACCATCGGTGCACGAACCTTGCAAGAGTTAGGAACGTACATCGCAGGCGGGTTGCCGTTGCAGTTTCCAGATACGGTGAAAAACAATCAGGATATGGTTCAGTACTATCGAAATTGGGACGAAGTGTACCCAAGCAACACTAAAAGAGTCTATTCGAACCCCAGTATCGGTTTGTTTGGCTATATAGCCGCATTAAGCCTGAAAGAGGACTACGTGTCTGCTATGGAAAAAAATGTGTTCCCAGCACTGAGTATGTCCAATACCTACATCCATGTGCCGGATAACAAAATGAAAGAGTATGCGTTTGGCTATAACGCGAACGGCGAAGCCGTGAGAGTGAATCCGGGCGTACTGGATGCAGAGGCGTATGGAGTCAAGTCCACCAGTTCGGACATGGCACAGTACATCAAAGCTAATCTGGGGTTGGCCGTAGTCGCAACCGATATGCAACAAGCACTGGTCAATAACAGGACTGGCTTCTATCAGTCCAGTACTTTTATGCAAGGTTTGGCGTGGGAGATGTACCCGTATCCCAGTCAGCTCAGTGCCCTTTTAGAAGGCAATTCGACGGACGTAATCATTAAGCCTCAAACAATCCAGATAAACACGCCGCCGACACCACCAACGAACGAAGTATGGGTCAACAAAACAGGCTCGACTGGTGGGTTTGGTGCTTACGTGGTCTACATTCCAAGCAAAGAATCGGGTATCGTGATTCTTGCCAATAAAAACTACCCAAATCAGGAACGAGTGAAAGCGGCATTCCGTATTCTGCAGGCAGGACTAGAACAGTAAGCGCAACTAGGTTAGATAAAGCCTGAACATTCATGTTCGCGGTTGGTGAGCATGAATGTTTGTTTATTGAACCAATAAACAGAAAAGGCGTAGTAGCTCAAGGAAAAATCAAGCATGTATGAAAAACAGGGGGCCTTACTAACGTAAATCCCTGACATACCAACACATTTCATTTACTAATGTAGTAAATGGAAATACCTGTTGTCATAAAGGTAACGCGCCAAGTTCAGAGATGTCTCATATTATCCTCGTAAACCCAACCACTTACGAGACCACCATGAAACCAGCGGCTAATGTATCCCGATATCTGCTATGCAGCTTTGCCTTTGTGCTGCTCTATCCCACTGCCATCGATCTCTATTTGGTTGCCTTGCCACAAATTGCCAACGATCTTTCTGCAAGTGAATCCCAACTTCATATCGCCTTTTCTGTTTATCTTGCGGGTATGGCTTCTACTATGGTGTTTGTAGGACGAGCTGCTGACCATTTTGGCCGTAAACCTGTCGCCATGTGTGGGGCAGTGATCTTCTCGCTTGCTTCGACGTTGGCGGGTTCAGCGGAAACCAGTGATAGCTTCCTAGTTATGCGTTTCTTCCAAGGCGTTGGAGCGGCATGTTGCTACGTTGTAGCCTTCGCTATTTTGCGTGATACCTTAGATGACCAAATGCGGGCTAAAGTGCTTTCAATGCTTAATGGCATAACTTGTTCTATTCCCGTGCTAGCACCTGTTATCGGTAATCTGATCATGATTAAGTTTCCATGGCCTGTGCTGTTCACTGCCATGGCACTGATGGGGATAGCAATAGGTTTGATAGCTTGCTTTGTATTGAAGGAAACCTTACCTAAAAATGAGCGTCACTTTATCACTGCGAATGACGGTTCAAATGAGTCACTGTTTAATCGTTTCTTTATCTCGCGCGTTGTTTACACATCCTTGGGTGTGACTGCGATTCTTTCTTATGTGAATACCTCACCGATGATTGTTATGGATATTCTTGGCCTTACAAGAGTTGAGTATTCTGCTGCGATGGCACTGCTTGCCATGGTGGGTATGGTAACGTCATTTTCAGCGCCTGTGGCCCTCTCTTACTTCAAACAAACGACATTAATGTTTTTAGCTCAGGTAACCATTTTGCTGTCGGTTATCGTCATTCTTGCGGCTCACTTGAATGGTGATAACTCGACGCTCTATATGGCTGGGTTCGCCTTAATCAGCATGGGCTTTTCAATGGGATTTGGCGTGGCAATGAGTCAAGCACTCAGTTTGTTCTCTCGCAAAGCTGGGTTAGCAAGCTCCGTGCTTGGTATTGCTCAGGTATCGTGTTCGGCAATATTTATCTGGTTGATGGCGCTTTTAGGCCTCTCGGCAGTAATGATATTAATCATTGCCTTGGTCGCGAGTGGCGTAATTGGCCTCTCTCTAATAGTATTGTTTCCATATCATAATGTTAGTGAAAGCCATGAAGAAATCTCTTGCCCGACTTGATCTCAATTTATTGCTCACTCTGCAGTTGCTCTTGCAAGAGCAAAGTGTCACGAAAACGGCGAAAAAGCTGAATGTAACACCCTCATCGGTGAGTAAGTCACTGGCTAAATTACGTGATTGGTTTGACGACCCTTTATTTGTGAACACGCCGCTGGGACTTAAACCAACAACGCTTGCGACGAGCATGCAAGAAAGCTTGTTAGACTGGATGCAAATCGGTAATCAGATTGCATCACGACAAGGTGATGATGCGCCGAGTGGTGTGAAGTTTCACCTTGGTGTCGAGTCGCCATTGTCACTCATTATGGTGGATGAGCTGACTAAACGAATTCATGACACGTATCCCAATTCTAAAGTGAAGTATCACAATTGGGATTACGATTCATTAGACGCGATTACGCGCGGTGAAGTGGATATCGGTTTTACGGGGCGAGAGAGCCACCCTCGATCTAAGGAGTCGCTAGAACTGCTGCCATATTTCATCAATTTTGAAGTTCTATTTTCCGACCTGCCTATGGTGTATATCCGAAAAGACCACCCAGCGATTGAGCAGGAATGGAACTTGGAGACCTTCTTAAGCTACGCCCATATCAATGTTACATGGGAGAAGAACGACAGCTGGGCGCTGGATGAGATTTTGGCTGAGCAGGGACATACGCGCAATGTTAGCCTAACGATGGCAAGCTTCGAACAAGCGCTGTTTGTAGCAGAGAAGCCCAGCCATCTAATGTTAACCACGGCACCCAAGTATTGTCAGCGATATTGTGAACAACTGCACCCTAACTTGGTATCGCTACCCATTCCAATTTCGCAAGAATATCAGCATAAGCTACTGATTCCATTTACGATGATCTGGCATAAGCGCAATAATCAGAATCCTAAAATCGTATGGTTAAGGGAGACAATAAAAAGCTTGTATAGCATAAATTGAATGTTCAGGTGACATATGAACAGCTCCCGCTAAATCATTGAGGTTAGGTAGGGACTCCCATTAGTTTTGGTACCACCAATTTAGAACGCTTCCCTCTACTCTGATAGCGCTTTCTACTCATTATGGGGCGTGCGACGTGAGGTCGTATGAAGCGCTGTTCACCGCTTAATGTGTGAACCATCTGTATCACCAGATGAACCTAGGACTCTGAATAAAGTAGCGAGTCTGACAATGTAACGAAGACTGGTCA
>NZ_CAWPIM010000001.1:0-93009 GCF_963888245.1 Vibrio sp. B4-6 | reverse complement strand
TCGACTGCTTTATAAGTTGCTGGGTATCAATGATGCCTTAGTGGAGGCTTGAGCCGTATGCAGTGAAAGTTGCACGTACGGTTCTTAGAGGGGCGGCACTTGGTAACAGGTGTCGTCTACTCGACAAAAATGTGCTAGAGCAAAAAATAGGCAGTGACGCGCAGCCAGAGAAAAAGTCTCCAACCTTGGTGTAAAAGTTCCAATCTTTATTGTTAGGTAGCAAACTTAGTTACCTACTGACACAAAGATGAACATGTTGATTGGTTATGCACTGTGTGTTGAATATTTGGTTATCAATTAATGATTGATCATTAAACCAGTTTATAGAGTTTTTTAAGAATGGGGTTCTTGATACGGAGTTAAGTTAAGTGTTCCGCCTGGTATTTTAAGCGATGCGCTACACAGGTTTAGGTAGTGGGGCATAATCTGCTTACTTTTTGACAATATTTGCTGAGCAGCTACCACATCAATTAAACACGGATTACACCAAGGTGCCCAGAAATCGACGACAACGGGTTGGCGACTATTAAGCAGTGCTTCGAAATTGGCTTCCGTTCCTTCAATGGGCGCTCCATCAAATAGGGGAGCTTGGCATTTACCGCAGTTTGGGCTTTCTGTCACTCGTTCTATCGGAACTCGGTTCATTGCGTGACACGAAGGGCAACGAGTATTGAATGTTGACATGGTTTCCTCTCTTTATTTTTGTGTTTTGCTCCAGCCGCATTTAACGCACTAGACTTAACGTCGGAGCAAAAGCGCGTATACTGACTGACATCAAAAGGACCTTTTGAGTCTCATTTCTCTTTCATACGATGAGTTTTTAATTTTAGGTCTTTGGATTGCATTAGAAAATACAACAAAAACAGGTTAACAATGACAAAATTCTATGCCGAAATTACAGGTTGGGGTAAATGCCTACCACCTGCAACGCTCTCAAACCATGATCTTAGCACCTTTATTGAAACTTCCGATGAGTGGATTAAAACTCGCACCGGGATTGAACAGCGCCGCATTAGCCATGTGAATACCTCGGATTTAGCTACGGTGGCCGCCCAACACGCCATCGCTTGTGCTGGGATTGATGCAACTGAGATTGATCTCATCATCATCGCAACCTGTTCGCCAGATTCTCTTATCCCAAATATTGCCTCGAAAGTGCAGCAGAATCTTGGGATTAAAAATGCAGCCGCTTTTGACTTAAATGCAGCCTGTACCGGTTTTGTTTATGGATTAGAAACTGCGACGCGTTTAATGCAAGCAAGCCATTACCGCCATGCGTTAGTGGTGGGTGCTGAGCATCTCTCTTTTTACATTGATTGGACCAAACGTGATACCGCCGTGTTGTTTGGTGACGGTGCTGGCGCTGTTGTCTTGAGTAAAACCGATAAAGTAGTGGGTTTGCAAGATGCACAAATCGGCTGTGATGCAGAAGGGCGTGATATTTTGGCGGTGCCTAGATTTGGCTCATCGATGGATCGTTTTGCCGCTGACAATGGGTATTGGGATTTTGATTTTGTTGGGAAAGAGATTTTTAAACGCGCGGTTCGAGGTATGGGCGCAGCGGCGCAAACTGTGTTGGCGCGTTCCGGTCTTTCAACCGAACAAGTCGATGTGGTGATCCCGCATCAAGCGAATATTCGCATCATTCAAACCTTGTGTGACTTATCAGGTATTAGCCAAGATAAAGCATTCGTTAACATTCAACACTATGGTAATACGTCTGCCGCGACCGTACCTATTGCATTGTGTGAAGCGGTAGAACAAGAGAAAATCAAACCGAATGATAACCTGCTGGTGGCTGCTTTCGGGGCGGGCTTAACTTGGGGGGCTGGGCACATCAAATGGGGCGAGCGTGTTACCGCGATTAGCCGTAGCCAAGCGCAGTTACCAGAGTGTCAGTCCAGTGCGTTAGAATTATTGGCCAATGCAATTGAGCACTGCCAGCAGCGCCCGCTATCTAAATAACGCTTAGAAAACGAATGTTCACACAGTACAAGCAGTATGAGAACAGGCCACAATGTGGCCTGTTTTACTCTCAATGCTAGGTGTATAAACTAGGCAATCGCCATGGCGAGCAGGCTAATTGGATGAATGGTTTCTAACGCGGTATTTTCTTCAATTTGCCATTTACAGGTTTCACAATCGGTAATCGCATAGTCAGCTTGCGATGTTTTGATTGCATCAAACAGGTGCGCGCCAATTTTCATTGAAACGTCATAGTTCTCTTCTTTAAAACCGTAGGTTCCCGCTAAGCCGCAGCATTCGCTGTCTAAGACCACTAACTCCAATCCTGGGATCATTTTTAATAATTCAATGGTAAAAATGACATTACCGCTGCGTTCAAGGTGGCAAGGGGTGTGGTAAACCACTTTCAAGTTAACGGGTTTCATTTTAGGCGCATTACCGCTCATGAACTCTTTGAGTAGAAAGCGCGTGACGTACTCGATTTGTTTGACCACCTTACTATTATCAACCCCTAAAACATGAGGGTATTCTTGTTGTAAGGTAAACGAACACGTTGATGAGGTGGAGAGGAGCGTCGTTTGACGATCAACTACCGCGGCTTCGATATTTTTCACATTCAATAGCGCATTTTTACGTGCTTTATCGTGAAAACCATTGGCAATCAGCGGTACACCACAGCATTTCTCGTTATCCAGTAACCGTACACCGATATTCATCGCATTCATCACAGAGACAAAATCTTTACCTAACTGCGGGTGGTTATAGTTAACGTAGCAGCCGTGGAAATAGGTCACTTGCCGGTTATACAGGGCTTGGCGTGTGCAGTTCTGCTTAAACCAACGACGAAACGTGCCGTGTGAGTATTTGGGAAGTGATTTATGATCGTGCACACCAATGGTCTTGTGCATCAGTTTTTTTACCATCGGCATAGCCGTAGCAGCGTTCACTATCGGTGCAAATGGTGTGGCGATCGTGCCAAAAAGATCGGTATGGCTCAGCACGTAATCACGCACCAGCTTTGGACTCAGCGTTTTTTTACCATGTTTGCCACGCGCCACAGCAATGATATCGCCAATTTTTACTCCGGAAGGACAGGCGGTTTCACACCGTTTGCAGTTGGTGCAGAGCTTGAGTAGGTCGTCATAATACTCTGCGCTTTTAATCCTCAAGCGTTCGCCATCCGGTCCGCACTGTTTTGGCCCCGGATAGAGTGGGTTTGCTTTAGCAACCGGGCAATAAACGGTACAAACAGTGCATTTGATGCATTGATCAAAAGAGGTATTTTTGGGTGCGGCTTCAACAAAAGAGGTGCTCATGCTAATACCTCCTGAATGGCTGGTCGAGATTGAGTTTGAGCCATAATTTGAGAGGTAGCGTGGTAAGCGCTGGCAATAGCAACGCCTCCACCGCTGCCTTCAAAGACAGGATCATAACCCGCGAGCATCGAACCACAGCAGTATAAATTGGTAATGATATTACCTTGATGAGTTGGGTTCAGTGACGTGTTGGTCAGCACACCAAAGGTCATGAAAGGGTGAGAGTTTGCTGAGAAAAAGGCATGGTTTCGCCATAGAGCGCGATCATGACAGCTCTCCGTCTCTAATTGGAACACGGGTTCGCTAATACCGTGATGAGAAGCCTGTAAACCTTGGCTGAAATAGCTCCCTGTAGCCATCACGAAATGGTCAGCTTGAATCGGCATATCATTGAGATTTTGAGTATGAATGGCGGTCAAACGGTTACCATCAAATTCACCACTGATGACTTTATCGCCTTTTAAATGGGTACCACCCATAGTTAAAAAAGCTCGGCTGAGTGTCTCTTCAATGCGGATGCCCATTAATGATGGCGGCATGGTCGGGACTTCATGCAACTGCAAGTTGGTTTCCAATTTGAGTTTGTTCAGTAAGGTTAACCCATCACCATTGCCCATGATGGCAGGTAGGATCACTAGATCTTGCACAGTGGCATGACGGATCAGTTGATCACAAAAACTGCGCCATGCATGTGGTTGTTTGAGCAAACGAGCAATATCGATGGAGCGCAGTTCGTTGGGGTTATGGCGAAGTGCTTCGAAACCCGGAATCGTGATATTGATGATCTCACTTGGGATAGCCGAAAATGCAGGTAGAGCGCGTAAGTTATCTTGCAGCATGTGTGGTTGAAAATCTCGGTAACCATCGATGGCGAGCAGCACAATACGCTTGAAATCAGCATTCGCTTTATGTTGATAAACATAAGGTTGTGATAACCAAGTGGCTTTCAATGTCCCCATCGGAGTAATGCGATGGTGGTTACTGTTGTCCGCTTGGTGTGTCAGCGGCATGCCGCGCTGCTGCAGCGTTTTTTGAAACCACATTAACCCTTGCGAAATAGTGTCAGCGCCAATTTTACTGTAAGGGTGATTCGGGGCTTGTTGACGTAATGCTTCCATGGCGAGCAAAGGGGATTCAACCGCTTCGCCGCTAGGCAGTTTACCCAGAACATCAATGGAACCGGATGAAAAATGCAGAGCACTTTGGCCTTGACTGATCAGTGCTGTTTTTAGGCCCGCTTGTAAGCAGCGAAGACCTGCACTGTAACCTGCAATTCCACCACCGATAATTGTGACGTCGTATTTCATCATAACGTCTCCTCACTTTCATTTTGCTTGTGTTGCGTTGGAATGTCATTGGCTCCGAACAAGCCTTCATAAATCCAGTAACTGAATTCAGCTTCGCGCAGTGCATCTCCCCAGAAAATCGGTTTAATGCCTTTCCAGCGCTCTTCTAAAAACTCAACCAACAGTTGGCTCGATTGGTTTCCCGAAACGTGACCATATTCTTGAAATAAGCTGGCGGCGCGATAGCTGCAAAGCTCTCCTTGGCACGGCCCCATACCTAAACGAGTGCGGCGACGTAAATCGACCAAGTTATTTACATCGAGTTGTTTAATTGCGTATTCAATTTCGCCCGCGGTCACCATTTCACATTCACAAATAACCGCTTGGCTCTTTGCATCATCAGATAAGAAATTTTGTGCGCGCTCACCATGGCGATAAATAGCCGATTCATAGACGGGCTTGGCAATGCTGGCGGTTTTTTTGACCTGTTTTGGGGTTTCGTTGGAGCCGGGTAGGGCGCGAGTATGAGTTTCGCAAGGAGTATTATTGTCCAGTTTTTTAGCGACTAAATCGGTCGCCCATTCTGCCATTAGGCGGTAAGTCATTAATTTACCGCCTGTAATCGTGGTGAGGCCTTTCAATCCATCGCGTTGTTCGTGGTCAAGTAATACGATGCCGCGACTGATGTTTCGGCCGCTGCCATCATCATTAATAGAGACCAATGGACGCACACCCGCATAAGCGCGTAGTACACGAGTATTCGCCATGATGGGGGCCAGTTTCGCGCCTTCGGCCAGTAGTATATCGACCTCTTTTTCAGTCACGTGCAGGTTGTCAATTTGGTCGTAGTCAATGTGTTCAGAGGTAGTACCGATCAGTGAAATGGTATCACCAGGGACAAGAATATCGGCATCAGAAGGCTTGCGACAGCGGTTGATCACAAGGTTGTTGATACGATAATCAAGGATCAACAATGAGCCTTTCGCGGGGAACATTTTGATGTTGAGATCGGCGTATTCACAGATGTTTTGTCCCCATATTCCAGCTGCGTTAATCACTTCTTTGGCGAAAATCTCATATTGTTGATGAGTGTTGAGCTGTAAACAGCGCACGCCTAATACTGTGTCACCTTGGCGGATCAGCGACGTCACAATGGTTTTGTTCATGATCCGCGCACCATGCTCTTTGGCGTCTAGCACATTGGAAGCGCATAAACGAAAAGGATCGAGTGTGCCATCGGGTACTTTGATCGCGCCAACAAGGTTTGGATTAACGTGAGGCTCTAAACGCAGTGCTTCTTTGGCAGAAAGCGGCTCGGTTGTAATCCCTGCTTGAGCGCACGCGTCGATAAACGTGCTTTGAAAAGCAAGATCGTCTTCAGGCAGAGTAATGAACAGGCCGTCGGTTTTCTCTACACAATGTCTAGCGATATTTTTTAAAATTTGATTCTCTTGGATGCACTCTTTGGCCGATTCAGGATCGGTAACAGCGTAACGTGCCCCTGAGTGTAATAAACCGTGATTTCGCCCGGTGGTACCAGAAGCAATATCATCCTTTTCTAGCAAAATACACGCAATGCCGCGCAGTGCGCAGTCGCGCATGATCCCTGTACCGGTTGCTCCGCCACCAATGATAACAACATCGGTTTCAAATCGTGTGGTTGTGGTCATGGTGAAACCTTATTCGATGAAAAACTTATATTTAGTGTGGCATTTTCAATAGAAAATGTTCGATATATTGCTCACAAAAGCGCGAATGAGCGAAATTGTGTTTCATTTTGGCGGTAATATCATCTTTGTATGTTATTTCATATCAAAATGATGAACGGTTTAACAATTTAGGTTGGGTTAATTTAACAACTGGAGTGGATTTTAGAGAACAAATGCGCTTACGAGCTGATCCGATGACTTCATCATCATGCCTCTCTTAGCAGTATGAAATCATATCTCTATCCGTTATTGCACTTGATTATGTCGTTGTTTATAGAGACACCCTTAGTTTCCTATCATTTGTTAAGCTCTGCGTTAATGAGCAGAAGATCAAAATAATGAGTTAATTAACAAAAAACGATATTGCAAGTAACAAAATTGTGTTCGAACGCTCATAAATGCTGTTTTTTAATTTTCGTGGGAAGAAAAATGTGCAAAATTTGCCACACACAAACATTGTGTACACAAAAAATAAACAAGGACACTTACTATGACTCGAACAAAACAACATACTCTTCTCGGAGAGTGTATCGCGGAGTTTATCGGCACCGGATTGCTGATTTTTTTCGGTGTAGGCTGTGTTGCTGCCTTAGTTCTTACTGGCGCACAATTTGGTCAGTGGGAAATCAGCATCATGTGGGGCTTAGGTGTGGCAATTGCCATCTATTGCACTGCGGGTGTTTCTGGAGCTCACATTAATCCGGCGGTGACCATTGCACTGGCCGCCTTCCACGGCTTCAACAAAGCAAAAGTACTTCCCTATATTGCGGCGCAAATGCTCGGTGCATTTTGCTCTGCTGCTCTGGTTTACGGCTTGTACAGCAACCTTTTTACTGATTATGAAATCGCACACAATTTTGTACGTAGCAGTCAAGAAGCGTTAGCCACAGCGGGTATTTTTTCTACCTACCCTAATGCTTCATTATCATTTGTTGGTGCATTGGCGGTCGAATTTGTCATCACAGCAGTATTAATGTTCGCTATTTTGGCACTAGGTGATGAAAATAACGGCGCACATCGCAATGCAATGAACCCATTGCTGATTGGTATTCTGATTGCGGTTATCGGTGGTTCACTTGGCCCATTGACTGGCTTTGCAATGAACCCTGCGCGTGATTTTGGCCCTAAATTGTTTGCCTACTTAGCTGGCTGGGACTACGCACTAACAGGTGCAAAAGATATCCCATACTTCATCGTACCTATCATTGCTCCTATTGCTGGTGCCTGTTTTGGGGCATGGGCTTACCCTAAATTTATTGGCGCGTACTTACCTACTGTCGGCGTAGGCTGCACCATTCCAAACCAGTGTGATGACGTAGAAGAAAGTGAGCAAGCTCACGTCTAAAATAACGACAACACTTTATAAAACGATTAACGTGAAAGATAAGGAAAAGACCATGACTGAGCAGAAATATATTGTTGCCCTTGACCAAGGAACAACAAGCTCACGTGCTGTAGTGTTAGATCATGATGCTAACATTGTCAGTGTTTCTCAGCGTGAATTTACCCAGATCTACCCTCAAGCTGGCTGGGTTGAACATGATCCACTGGAAATTTATGCGACGCAAAGTTCGACGCTAGTAGAAGCACTTGGCAAAGCTGGTATTCGCAGTGATGAAATTGCGGCGATTGGTATTACCAACCAACGTGAAACTACGGTGGTGTGGAACAAAGAAACGGGTAAACCAGTCTACAATGCGATTGTATGGCAATGTCGACGTACCGCATCCATTTGTGAAGAATTGAAAGCCCGCCCAGGGCTAGAAGAGTACATTCGTGAGAATACAGGCCTAGTGCTTGACCCTTACTTCTCTGGCACCAAAATCAAATGGATTTTGGATAATGTCGAAGGGGCTCGTGAAGACGCCGAGGCTGGAAAACTGCTGTTTGGTACAATTGACTCGTGGCTCGTTTGGAACATGACACAAGGCCGTGTTCACGTTACGGATTATACCAATGCCTCTCGCACTATGCTTTTCAATATCAACAACTTGCATTGGGATGAGAAAATCCTAAAAGAGTTTGATATTCCTTTGTCTATGATGCCTGAAGTGAAGAAATCTTCCGAAGTTTACGGCCAAACCAACATTGGTGGTAAAGGCGGGACACGTATTCCTATTGCTGGAATTGCGGGTGACCAGCAAGCTGCGCTTTATGGGCAGATGTGTGTTGAGGCGGGCCAAGCAAAAAATACTTACGGCACTGGCTGTTTCTTATTGATGAACACAGGTAAAGAGAAAGTCACCTCACATAATGGCTTGCTAACAACTCTAGCTTGTGGCCCTGCTGGTGAACCTCACTACGCGCTTGAAGGTGCAGTCTTTATGGGCGGTGCATCGATTCAATGGTTGCGTGATGAATTGAAACTGATTTCAGATGCGCATGACTCAGAATATTTCGCTACGAAAGTTGATACGGCCAACGGCGTTTATGTTGTGCCAGCGTTTACTGGTTTAGGCGCGCCGTATTGGGATGCTTATGCCCGTGGTACGATTGTTGGTTTAACGCGTGGCGTGAATTCGAACCATATTATTCGTGCGACCTTGGAAAGTGTCGCTTACCAAACACGTGATGTACTTGATGCAATGCAAGCTGATTCTGGCATCAAACTGTCAGCATTACGCGTAGACGGTGGCGCGGTAGCCAATAATTTCTTAATGCAATTCCAATCAGATGTGCTTGATACAGAAGTACACCGTCCTAAAGTGACGGAAGTGACCGCGCTAGGAGCAGCCTATTTAGCTGGTCTTGCGGTTGGCTTTTGGGGAAGCTTGGATGAGCTTGCTGATAAAGCCGTGATCGATAAAACATTCGTTCCTCATCAAGATGAAGAGAAGCGCGATCGTCGCTATAAAGGTTGGAAACGTGCGGTGAAATGTGCTCAAGCTTGGGCAACTATGCACGATGACGAAGAGTAATACTTAGCCTTATGGCCTCTATGTATCCCCCTGCTAGAGGCTTTTTGCTTGGCTATTTATGCTTTTGCTCTCTGATTTATCGATAAAAAATGCTCTGTCATCGTGGCAGAGCATTTTTTTACACGTCAATTTTTATTATTTTGGGTTTATCATGCAGCGCTTTTGGCGTCAGCCGTTTTTTTTTCTCGTTGCATCTTTGCTAAAAAGTAGATGTTTACGCAGGCGATAAAACCGTTGGTGAGCACTACAGGCCATGAATCAATCATTAGTCCGTAAGCGGTAAACAGTGCACAACCAACAAAATTAAGAATACGCAGTTTAACGATATCTTTCATTGTCAGCGAGATCGCCACCATGATCGAAGCTGCATAGCCCAAAATTTCAACCACATTCATTTCCATAATTTGACCCTCTTAATATATGCCGAACGATGTCGGTACCAATCTTCTCGCCGTGAGATAAGTGAGGAAGCTCCGTGCCTCGAATGGTCATAATTGATTTACTGTGTATAAATATAACAATAGCTAATATGTGATAAAAGACTCAAAACTAGGTTCGGTGAAGGTTAGCGATTACGCAAACGTTTAATGTCTATCACATAAAATTTATCGCACTTTTTGTTGATAGAAATATTGATTTGTTTTGTGAATGTTTTGGCCATAAAAAAACCCGTCTTAAGACGGGTTTCGAAGATGGTCGGCATCAATTTTACTTTTTGCCTTGAGTCATTTGTTTATCTTTATCGGTCAGCTCGCGGATACGACGGCTAATATCACGGCGCTCTTTTGAAATTTCTGCGCTTTTGATGATGTGATCATCGACGCGATCTTCGTAATCGGCTTTCATGTTATTGATGATCGCCATGACTTCTTCGTGGGTCATATCCGGTTTCATGTAATCGAGTAAGTTTTCAAGCAATTCAACTCTTTTACGGTTATCACGAACTTTTTTCTCGTTATCTAGTAGTTCACGTTTCAGTTTATTTTTACGGCGAGCTTGGTTAACAATTTCAAATACGATACTCATAGGTTCCTTTTCCCAACTTGAATGTCAATGCCATTGATTAAATCATATCGAGCTGATACATAACAGCCTTTAGATCAATCCTGACTCACTCTTGATTAAGAAATAATCACTCTAGTCATTACTGATTGTATTGGTACGGATAGGCGCTATATCATGTACCTTTCAAATCGCTATCTTATGGTATTTAGAGATGCAACTTTCAGAAATTTTAGTACCTAAAAGAAAAGATGTACCTGCAAACGCTGAACTGCATCACAGTGTTAAATTGCGTGAAGCTTATATTAGCGAACGTGAGAAGCTGGAGATGACCGAGTTAGAGTTAAGCCGTGCAAAGATTGTGATGATTGATAGTAATGGGAAAATCATCCGAATTTCACTGTTGTTAGAACACTAATGCAACATCGATTGTGGCCTCGATTAGGAAACTCCGCTTAGAAAAAAGGAAATTATAATGAACATTGAGCTCTCTCCCCTAGAAGCACGAATTATTGGCTGCTTAATTGAAAAAGAAGTGACCACGCCTGATTACTACCCATTAACGCTCAACAGCTTGACCACCGCATGTAACCAAAAAAGTAACCGTGAGCCAGTGCTGTCATTAACCGAAGCTGAGGTTCAAGATGCCGCTGAGGGCTTGATCGCTCGTCACCTGATGAGTGATGAAAGTGGTTTTAATAGCCGAGTGAGCAAATATCAGCACCGTTTCTGCAACACCGAATTTGGCGATTTAAAACTGTCAAATCAAGAGCTTGGTTTGGTGTGCTGCATGCTGTTGCGTGGGCCACAAACGCCGGGAGAGTTGCGCACTCGCACTAACCGATTATGCAGTTTTACCGATGTAAAAGAAGTCGAAACTATTCTAGACGGTTTAGCCAACCGTGAATCAGGCCCGCTGGTGGTGAAGCTACCGCGTGAGCCGGGTAAACGAGAGTCGCGTTATCAACATCTCTTTTCTGGAGAGGTTGACGTTGAAAGTTTAGAGCAAACCTTTGCTCATGCTCCGGAAGGTGGGGCGACTGCTCGTATTGATCAGCTTGAACATGAGGTTCACGCACTAAAAAATGAAGTCGCCGAGTTACGCGCTTTGGTGGAAAGCTTACTGTAAGTGAATAAGGTTCCCCACAAAGATAGCCCGGACTGGTGGGTTTATTTGGTTCGAACCCGCCATCAAGCACTGTATTGCGGTATTACAACGGATGTTGAACGACGCTTTGTACAACACCAAACAGGGAAGGGTGCAAAAGCGTTACGAGGTAAAGGACCGTTGTTATTGGTTTGGTCTCAACGTGTAGAAGGCGGTAAAAGCCTCGCTTTAAAAACTGAGCTAGCGATTAAAAAACTGACCAAATTGCAAAAAGAACAGTTGGTGGCAGGGCAAGAGAATGTTCATTTCTCTGTTAGTGGTATGGATGATTTTAGTGACGATTAGGTTTGGTCAGCGGCATTATTCGCCAATTTCATGTGCAATGTAAAAAATTGTATTAACCTTGTTTAGGGAATAATAACAACAAGGTTGGTTGCAATATGGACAGTTACAACAAATGGTCAGTGGTATCGTTGCTATTGTTGGCTTGTGCTTCTGCACAAGCGGCGAACACGATAGCTGACGCACGTGGTAATGGAATGGGGAATACTGGCGTAACAACGGCCGATTATCTGCTAGCTCCATTCTATAATCCTGCTTTGGTGGCCGTGTATCGGAATAATGACACGTTTGGCGTGCTTTTCCCTGCGATAGGTGGTGCGGCTAGAGACCCAGACAAAAGCCTAAAATCCATTGATGACCTTCAAGATAGCATCAAAGCGTTTGAAAATTCCGGTACACCCAATCAAAGTGATATTGATAAACTCAATCAGTATTTAGACCAGCTTGCCGATGACAAACCTCTTGCAGCATCGGCGGGCATTGGTATGGCGATAGCAATTCCTCTCGATCTAGTTTCACTTAATATTTTTGCGCGTGGGCACGCGGAGGTGATTGCGCGTTCTGATATTGCGGCAAATACAGGCAGTAGCGGCACCGACGTTGAGAATCGTTATAAAAATTCAACCGTTGATCTGATTGCATTTGGTTACTCAGAATTTGGCCTAGCACTGGCCAAAATATACAACATTCGTGGTCAACAATTTTCATTTGGCATTACGCCTAAAATTCAACAATTAAGAACCTATAAGCAAAATGTTTCGGTAAAAGAATTCGATCTTGCTGATTATGACAAAAGCGAAACGAACGATAATGCCTTCAATCTTGATTTAGGGGCTGTGTGGTTAATTAACGATTTTCGAGTGGGTGTTGCGGTAAAGGATCTTTTTGCTCAAGAATTAAAAACCATTGACGGTTTAAGCTCGTATGATTTGGATACGCAAGTCACAATCTCGGGTGGATATGTCACTGAGTTTTTCACTGCTGCAATCGATTTAGATGCAACAAAGCAGAGTCGTTTCCAAGACCAAAAAGATGATACACAATACCTACGCTTTGGTTTAGAAGGTAATGCTTGGGGATGGGCACAGCTTCGTGCGGGTTATGAAATCGATTTAGAAGATACTTTGGACAACGCCGTGACGTTTGGCATTGGCATCAGCCCCGGAGATCTTGTCAGTTTCGATCTTGCAGGAAACTATGCTGGAGATAATCAATTTGGCATTTCTGGAAATTTAGCTTTCACCTTTTAAGTATAGGAAAGCATTCTGATGCTTTTGTTTAGTAAATGAGCGGTTATGAGTGCAAGTCAGCTTTTTTAGTGGTTTGCACTATCATTTATGAGGAACATACTTAATAATCAAGATGATATACGGGCTACTTGTTTGATCCTTCATTGGGTAGTCCGAGAATATGACGAGTGCGAAATCAGCCATTGTGTGTCATTAAATCCAGAAGTTAGTGTAACGAGAATGCCATGAGAAAAATCCTGCTCCTTTCATTTGTATTCAGTGTCAGTTTGGCAGCCTCCACTCAGGCTGCAGCGCAAGTTTTAAATGGCTATTGGCGATATCAAGAGTTTTTAGATCTTAATCCTGCGCAACAGGCTCTTACCGACCAGATGATACAGGCAGTGCGTCAACCTCCCGCTGTACTCTCAATAGAGCAAGATAAACCTATTCATATTTCTGTTGTTTATCCAGGTCAACAAGTTTCCGATTATTGGGCGCGCAATATCAAAGCCTTTGAGATGCGTTTAGACGAACTTGGGATTAGATACCAAATTAACCAAGTCTTCACTCGTCCGAATGTCGATATTCGCCAACAAAGTTTATCGTTGATGGAAGCGATCAGAAACAAATCCGATTACTTGGTGTTTACGCTTGATACCATCCGCCACCGTAAATTTATCGAGCAGTTGTTAAGTTCAAATCAAACCAAAATTATTCTGCAAAATATCACTACGCCAGTAAAAAGTTGGGGGGATCGCCAGCCTTTTATGTACGTGGGGTTTGATCATGAAATTGGCACAATGAAACTGGTGGATTACTACAAAAAGTCGGCGCCAAAGAATAGTGCTTATTCCGTACTCTATTATTCTGAAGGCTATGTTAGCGATGCACGCGGCGATAGTTTTATCCAAGAAATGAGTCGAGACCGCAAATATCACTTGGCCTCTTCGTTTTATACAAAAGCGACACGAGATAGTGCATTTGATGCAACTTTGCGTATTCTTAAACAAACACCAGATATTAATTTTATTTACGCATGCTCTACTGATGTTGCTCTCGGTGCCATGGATGCGTTGCAGCAGCAAAATAGAGAAGATATTACGTTAAACGGCTGGGGCGGTGGTGAGGCTGAATTGGACGCGCTGCAAAATAGCACACTTGATGTGACTATCATGCGTGTCAATGATGATGCCGGTGTTGCTATGGCGGAAGCCATTAAGTGGGATCTTGAAGGAAAGCCGGTACCTACGGTTTACTCAGGTGATTTTGAGTTGGTAACCAAAGAGGTCTCTTCAGCGGATATTGAAAAGCTCAAAAAACGAGCATTTCGTTACTCTGACCATTGATATATCGAGTCATTAATGAGTTTAAGGTCAAGCACCGTCAAGAAAAAACAAAAGATAGCTACCGTGATCACCAAATCAATGATTGCGGTGATTGGCGCATTGACGCTCAGCGTTTTATTTCAAAGTTATCAGATCAGTAGCAAAATCATTGCTCAAGAAGTACAACGTACGGCTTCTCAAACCTCTAGTCTCATCCAGAACCTCTTTAACTTCCGTCTTTCATTACTGCAGATAAACCAAGATAGCAGCGCAAAAAATGCAGGTTTAGTTAAAGCAATTCGTAAGGGCGATAATGACAGCATTGATCAGTTCTTTTTTGGAGTTGACCAGCTAGAAGTAGCCAACACACCTGACATTCGTTTCATTTCTGATTCTGATAGCCTGATGTGGGAAGATGGCAATGCTCAGTTTTATGGTATTGAACAAAACGAGCTGGTAAACATGTCTCGTAAAGTCGCGTTAAGTAATAACTGGCATATGATCAAATCGCCCTCTCAATTGGGCTATGCCTACCTAATGGTCAGACGTACTCCCGTTATTGACTCGCAGTCCGGAGAGGTGATTGGTTTTTTGCATCTTGCTACCGTACTTAACAACAATTACGTGCTGGCAGAAACATTACGTGAAGGGAGTAACTCAGAAAATCTCGTGATGACGACGGGTGAAAAGGTCTTAGCCTCAACAATTAATGGTGATGAGACCTACACGGAACGTGATGTTTTAGAAGATAATTTTGACGCCTATAGTTTTGCCGATTACATGGTAAGCCGTACCGCGTTAACCATAGAAGGCGTACCAATTTATATTAACGTCCTCAGTGTGCAGAGCAATGAGAACGTATTGCAATTACGTGAAAATTATTTTTTTTGGATGATTTTTGCCCTTTTTGCGATGGTAATAGTCTCTATTTTGACTCGTTGGTGGTTACAGCAGCGTGTCAAAAATGAAATCAGTAGCTTGATGAATTACACCCACAAAGCTGCAGAAGCTGGGAGTTATGAGCTTTTTTCTGGTTCTAAAATCTATGAATTTGATCACTTCGGCAGAACGCTAGAACACACATTTCAACGTTTATCTGAGCAAGAAAAACAATTTGAAGATCTGTTCAATTTTTCACTTTCGCCCATCATAGTATGGAGTATCGACGGTGATATCATCAAAATGAACCCATCAGCAAAGAAATATTTCATGCGTCGCAATGATCAACAGCAGTGCATTCTTGATGCATTAAAGCAAGAACTGCAGCCAAAGATACGCCTTGCGCTTGAACAAGAAACGTTCCGAGAGATAAACGTTGAAGTTGGCAACAAGGTTTTTCGCTGGAATTTATCGCCCATTATTTTTGAGCAGAGAATTGAGTCAATCATCACTCAAGGACAAGATATTACGACAATCGCTGAGGCGGCCAAACAGAGCCGACTCGCAAGACAAGAAGCGGAAGAGTCGGCGCGTATTCGTGCTGAATTTCTTGCAAAAATGAGCCATGAGCTGAGAACACCATTGAATGGAATTTTAGGGGTTTCTCAATTACTTAAGCGTGAAATCAGTGACCATGAGCAACTTGAACAAGTGAATGTGTTATGCAGTAGTGGTGAACATTTATTGGCGGTGCTGAATGATATCCTTGATTTTTCAAAGATAGAGCAGGGACAGTTTAGAATTCAAGAGTCTGACTTTAAGCTGGTTGAGGTCATCTCTGCCGTGGAAAGTATCTATCGGCCATTATGTGCGGAAAAAGAGATTGAGTTCAGCCTAAAGAGCAATATTCCGCCTGATATGATGATCCATAGCGATCAAGTCCGCCTGAACCAAATTCTGTTTAATTTATTAAATAATGCGACTAAGTTTACCCATAATGGGTTGATTAGCATTGAGTTCCAGCAAAAGAATAACCACCAATTGTTTATTTCGATTAGTGATACAGGTATCGGCATCAGAGAGCAAGATCTCGCGCTTATTTTTGAGCCTTTTACTCAAGTAGAATCAAACACCACACGAGAATACGGCGGTAGTGGTTTGGGGCTTGCGATTGTCAAAAGCTTAATTGAGATGCTTGGTGGTGCCGTAAACGTGAAAAGCCAATTTGGAGTAGGTACTACATTTTCTGTTGAACTCCCGCTGGTTGTCGTGAGTGACTGCGGGAAGGATATACCATCTTATGAGCGCGCGCCGCCACATGAAATGTTTGAAAAACCAATCAAAGTGTTGCTAGTCGAAGATAATCATACCAACGCTTTTATTGCTCAAGCATTTTGCAAAAAATACGGTATGGAAGTGACAAGAGTAGAGGATGGTCTACAGGCGATTGATTATGTGAAAGATCATCCAGTGGATCTTATCTTAATGGATAACCAACTGCCTTACTTAGGTGGGGTTGAAACAACGCATTTGATCAAACATGAGTTGATGATGGATGTACCTATTTATGCGTGTACAGCTGATGGTATGCAATCGACTAACGAAGCATTTATGGCCGCAGGTGCAGAGTATGTGATAGTTAAACCTATCAAAGAGAAAGCATTGCATGAGGCTTTTTGTCACTTCCAAAAACGGCAGAAATAAAGCACCGCGCAACATTCTTATACGCTACCAGCCATAAAAGCGCGTTCTAATATTTCTTTTTTCAATGCAGCTGTCATTGCAATTGATTCAAGAAATTTAACGCCTACTAACATTCCTTTACCTTGTTGACGCACACTGACGATTTGGCAAGCGAGATCTTGTGGTAGAAGTGGGGAAAGTGTGGACTTTATCTCAATAAACATATCTTTTTCTAAATGGTGCAAGCCAGGAATAAATAGCGCGCAGCCAGAAATAGAAAAGTCGATCAATTTCCCTTTAAATTGATGCTCTCCTTCATGCATAACGGCTGGCAAAGAGAGTTTATAGCGCTCGTGCTCACGGATTGGTTTGGTCACAAAGTGCTTAGGAAACTTGATAAACAGTAATCCGAACGGTTTAGAAATACTACGAATAATCGAGGTTTTGAACGCGAGTATATGACCTAATTCAGTGTCACAAATCCCACGCAAAATGATTTGGATATTAACTATTTTTCGCATCACCAAGTCTTCACGAGCTTTAACGGGCATATCGATCAGTACGTATCTTTCACGTTTGCATCCGACAATTGTCGTTGAAAAGCTGTAAGAATCCTCAGGTCCGAATTCAATAGTGACGAGGATTTTCATGCATGGCTTAAGGAGTTTGATGAGATCGTCGCTGTTAGTATTCGGAATTGGCATTGAGTGGCATCGTCGTTACGGGAATATAGCTTTACTATACCCCGTGATTTTTACGTCACCTACTAAGAAAAAGTAAAAAACTCTCAGAAGATCATGTTTCTAAGAGCTTTTCTCAAGTTTAATTCTAGTGGCTACATCTTGTGTTAAGCACTGATGCGTTGACATTCGCAAGTTGATGATTGGTCGATATAATCATTTAACTGATCAATTTGTTCTGTGTTAAATGTTAAGCCGAGTTTACTTCTGCGCCATAGGATATCTTCACATGAAGAAGCAAATTCATAATGTAAGAGATAATCGACTTCGCATTGATAGAGCCCAAACGCAAAATGTTTACCTAGATCAGCACTACTTTGCACATTATCGAGCATCACCGAAGCTCGGCTACCATAATTAGTGATCCAGCGGTTAATGGTCGCTTTATCAAGATCTGGGAAGTGCTGCTCAAGCTGCTGTTTGAGCTGTGCTGGATAAAAGGCTTCTCCACCAGGCAGTGGTTTGTTTGCGGTCCAACTGTCAGACATTTGATTAAAAAATGGTTTTAATTGACCCATAGCAGATTCAGCTAACTTGCGATAAGTGGTTAACTTTCCACCAAAAATAGAAAGTAGTGGCGCATTATCAGCTTGTTGATCCAATGAGAGTGTATAGTCCCGAGTAATGGCTTGTGGTGAGTCAGACTCGTCATCACATAGCGGGCGTACACCGCTGAAGTCAGCCACAATATCATCCAGTGTGACCTGATGGATAAAGTGCTTATTCACCACATCCAATAAGTACTGTTTTTCTTCGACGCTAATTTTCACTTGACGAGGATCACCTCGGTATTCGACATCGGTGGTGCCTATCATTGAATAGTGATCAAGATAGGGGATCACAAAGACGATCCGTTTATCTTCGTTTTGTAAAATATACGCCTGCTCTTCATCGTGAATTTTCGGCACGATAATATGTGATCCTTTGATAAGCCGGATACCGTAGGGAGAAGTAATTTCAATCTGCTCATCAATGAACTGTTTAACCCAGGGACCTGTTGCGTTGACAAGCGAGTGACTGCGGCGAGTAAAACGAGTTTGTGTTTTTTCATCAAACAAAGTCACATGCCATAACTCGTCAACACGACGAGCTGATTCAACGCGGCAATAGTTTTTTACTTCGGAACCGAGTTCACGTGCTTGCATCGCATTCAGTATCACTAAACGAGCATCATCGACCCAGCAGTCTGAGTATTCGAAACCCATTTTCATCTCATTTTTAGTCACCACACCCGCGTTAAGGGCTATTTTTTTGCTGGCAGGTAGTGAGGTGCGTTTGCCTAAATGGTCATAAAGAAAAAGTCCGGCACGAATCATCCAAGCAGGTCTTAGAAAAGGGCGGTGTGGTAGACGAAATCGCATTGGTTTTGCAATGTGAGGCGCTTTGCGCAACAGTACTTCGCGTTCAGCCAATGACTCACCGACTAAACGAAATTCATAATGTTCTAGGTATCTCAACCCACCATGAATTAATTTTGAGCTCGCAGAAGAGGTAGCGCTAGCAAAGTCTTTTGCTTCATACAGGCCAACTTTCAGCCCGCGGCCAGCAGCATCTACGGCGATGCCTGCCCCATTGATACCGCCACCGACAACAATAATGTCGAGCACATTATTTTCGGCTTCAATCGAGTTGCAAACAGAATGGTTGTTCATTGAGCGTACCTATTTCGTTTTTGTTCTGTAATGTTCGTATGAAACCATTTTTTAGTCGAAATAGTTAGTTTTTTGTTTTTTTATTTTGATCTCGATCATTATTTTCTAATGCATATGCTCACTTAACCAATAAAAAAGGCGCTACGTATTCACGTAGCGCCTTTTTTATTGTGAGAGACAATACCTTAACGAGCGAGTTTGCGATGGGCGCGTGAAAAATGGCCGGCGCAGAACGCACCGACAATAGAAAGTTCACCAGCCAGACAGAGTGATGCTGCCACTTCGGCTAACGCTTGCGAATGACCAGTACCGTGCAGACCGAGAATATCCAAACATGCTTTTTGACTCGGTAACCCTGTACCGCCACCAACGGTCCCTAACATTAAATTGGGTAAGGTTACACTGGCGTACAAACCACCATTTTTGTCCACTTCCATGCGTGTCATACCAATGGCCGATTCAGCAACGCAAGCGGCGTCTTGCCCACAGGCAATATACAAAGCAGCGAGTGCATTAGCGTAATGCGCGTTAATGCCTATCGCGCCGCTTAATGCTCCACCGACAGTCGTCATTTGGCCAAATTGCATCATAGACTGTGGCGTCGTATGCAGATGTTTATGGATGAGTTCGGCAGATAAATGCACCTCGGCAGTCACTTTTTTTCCTCTCACACTACGCAGTGTTTGGCTAGTGGCTTTTTTATCACCCGATAGGTTGCCATCAAGGAATGCGTATTCAGGCTGCACAGGAGTATTCGCCAGAATGGTTTGGAACACGGCATTGGTGGCAATAGTGACCATGTTTTGCCCTGATGCATCGCCAGTTAAAAACTCAAACACGAGGTAGACATGGTTCCCTTCAATATTGACATTAATGTCTGACAGTTTTCCGTGTGCTGTCGTGTTTTCTGCAACTTGTTTAAAGTGGTCATATTGAGTCACTATCCACGCAACAAACTGCCCAGCTTCGATTAAGTTATAAAATGCAAAGCCTGGCGTGCGAGTAACGCCTTCATTTAACAACATGGCGCTTGCACCTCCTGCCGCAGTGAGCAGTTTTGCCCCACGATGATAAGAGGCAACCAAAGCGGCTTCGGTTGTCGCTAGCGGGACGAGATAATCACCTTTGGCAAACAGTCCGTTGACTCGTAATGGCCCTGCGATCCCAACTGGAACTTTGACTGTGCCAATAAAATGCTCAATATTTTTGTGGTAGCTGAGCATATCTTGCTCTGTTGAGTCATCTAAAAGCGCACTTTTGCTCGTTCGCGTGTTAAGTACTTGCCAACGGCGTTCTACATTTTTTGCGGTTAAATACGGACTTGGTGTTAATTTGAGCGTTAGAGAAGTGAGTTTGGGTTGGAGTATTTGCTCTAGCTGCTGGGCTGATATATCACCACCCAAAATAGAAACATAATCTCTTCGATGCAGGTTTAGCTTAGGCATAGCGAATCATGGTAAAGAATTTGCGGGCATTGTACTAACCATGCACATAAACACAATATTTGCTTGTGTTGCAAGTTGTGTGAAGAGTTAGGCTTGGATATCCAATATTGAACCCAGCATGTCTTGATCTCGTTGGATAATATTGGTGCCAATGCGGTTGTATTGTGTAGCTTGGTTCAATTTTAGTAGGCTATCAATTTCTTCAGGTTTTTCTTCAGCTTTAGCAACAACTTTATCAAACTCAACTTTATTAAAAGCAAGCGCTTTGCCCGCTTTATCAACAGGAGAGATGTCTTTTTCCATATTGAGCTCACGAGCCGCATCCTCAGCCATTTTATTTGACTGATTGATCAGTTGATAGCCAGAATGAACACCAGATATAGACATAAGCTTACCCTCGTCGATGTCTAAAGTTTAGGCTCCGTTTACTTTTTGCACAAGAAGAAATTCGTGACTAGGAAAAGAGGCTCGAAAGCACATTCAGCTCATCATCAGTGAGTAAATTATTCGATTCATTTTCCAAAGAGTGCTTTATCTCGCCTTGTAATAAACGCAGTTGTTGAGGTGTTAAATGCTGTAATTGTGATTTTAAAGACTCAAATTGATTATGCGTCATCGATTCATGCCTCAGTAAAAAATGCGCTGCCTTCTCACCGCGGTAAGTTTGATGTCCTTTCATGGCCTTACACCTGTAAGAAAATACTTAATCTGAGATTATTCTCGACGTGGCGATTTTTTGTCCGAAAAATGTCAAGTTATAACAAGAGAAAGGTGAGAGCCGCCCGAAATTGAGCCGCTCTCATTATTACGACAATTGCTAGTTTACACGGACGGCAAACTTACTGGCGAGAGAGTGAAGCTCAGGTAGCATGCGATAAATAAGGTGCAGCTGTTGTAAGACCATTCTTACCGAGCTTTCATCTTCTTCACGCCATTCGGCTAAGCGTTTCTCTAAGCCTGCATCGTCAATGTCGCTGGTATCGCATTCATCACAATGTTCATAAAGTTGTTTGTGCAACACCTCTAGGTGTTGGTGGATCACTCGGTGAGTTTCAAGTACCAGTTGGTGCGTTGCTTCATCTTCGATGCGTGTCCGATGGGCTCCAAGAGCAGAGATATAGCTGAGCAGTGCATGGTTCAGTGTCAGAAAACGGAAACTTTCATCGATTGCCGCGCGATATTTACCCGGTTCTGCCAGCATATTACTGATCGCTGCGGTTAAATTTGCGTCTTGGTTGTGGGCATTGCGCCGTGAGATGCGATAGCTCAAGTTGTCTTTTTTACCGATGCGGTACTGACCAATAATCTGTCCCAAATAGGCTTTGTTGGCATCGATCGCATCCGCCATGACTTTATGTAATCGTTTTGATTGCCAGTCAGGGAGGATCAGCACTACCGCTGCGACGGCCAATGCGCAGCCAATCAGAGTATCGGCAAGCCGAGGTAGTACCACGGCGTAACCTTCACCCAATTGATTAAAGCAAAACAGCACTAAAAGAGTAATAAAGCCAGTCGCATAGCCGTAGTTGTTTAATCTAAAGGCGAAAAACATCACACCTGATAGTACGATAAAGACCAATTGGCTTTCTGGCGATGGGAACAAGGTTAATAGCAGCACGCCTAAAAACAGCCCCGATAACGTGCCAATGATTCGGGCCGTCAGTTTTTGCCGAGTGGCTGAGTAGTTTGGCTGACAAACAAACAGTGTCGTGAGTAAAATCCAATAGCCTCGTTCAATACCAAAACCTTGGATGATTCCGTAACCGATAGTGAGTGCGATAGACATACGCAGCGCATGACGAAATAGCATGGAATCTTTATGCAGATTTGCCTTCACCCGTAACCACATGGCTTTAAGAGTGTGGGCTTCTGTATCATACAACATACCCTCTTCGAGCTTGTTAGCATCAGGGTTGTTAACGTTATTGAGTTGCTTTTCTACTGTTGCTAAGTTATTGAAAAGATAACCTAATTGCGCTAGTAGCATTCGCCAGTCAGGGCGTTGTTGTTCTTGTAGGTAGTTTAATGAGCTTTGCAATTCATCCAGAGCCATGATTGACTCTGAATGGTGCTGATAGCTTCGCCCTAACTGAATCGATTGGGCTATTTCACGGCAGGCTTTAGCCTGTGTTTCTAATAAATGTTTAAAGCGAAACAGCACATCTGAGCGGCCAAAGTGTTCGGCAAGCTCTTGATAGCGATAATGACTTGAATTGACACGTTCATGGATATCTTGTGCCATAAAATAGATGTTGAGAAATCGGTCACTGGCACCATCAATATGGCCTCTTTTTGAACGACTCAACAAAGTGGCTTTACATTGATTGAGTGCGGTAACCGTTGCCGCGTTTAAATTGGCTTCAGCAATTCGATATGGCTGAGGGACTAAGTTCGATACGGGATGGAAGAGATGGCTTTTGGACTCAAGATAATTGGCCAATTGCAAAAAAACATTCGCTAAGCTTTGCTGTACTGGTTGCATTGGCCAAAACATATGCCAAATCATCGACATGAAGTAATACCAAGCGGCACCCGTCAGGAGCAAAACGGGTTGAAACCACAAATTCACGCTTTGGTGTGCACCCAACATGGTGTAGATGGCGATAAGTAAGGAGCCAAAGGCGATGCTGGCATAACGTGGGCCAATTGCGCCAAGAATGATAAAACCAAACGAGGAGATGAATAACCCAATCGCAAACAGTGGCGGGGTATGGAAAAGCAGTTCGATGGAAAATGCAGCGATAGCAAAGCAGATAAATGTCAGAGTGAGGGATTTTAACCGTCCACTGAAACTGTCATCACTTTCAGCCAGTGCTGCGGCAATCACGCCAAGGATCAGTGGCGTAATCCAAGTATTGAGGTTGTAGTGCCACGCAGGAATGACCACGCCTAATAGAGTGATCAAAATGAGAATGCTGTAATTGACAGTTTTATTCGCCCAATAAAGGCGAACTTTGCTAGAGAGCGGCACGATACTTCAACATCCAAAAAGAAAACCATAGTGTAGCAGAAGCGTTGATTAACACTCTGATCAAGATAAAGAAAAACGTCTACTTGATTACAAAATCAACAACAGTAATCTTGACATTAATTTTTCAATGCCCACTGTGATTGGTATATCATATTCACATTCTTATAAAAGAGCATAAAACCATGCAGCTGAGCGCAAATAAGCCTGCACAATTTCTCATTCAAGACGAATATAACCAAGTTGAACTTGACCAACAGCGTTTGATTATCTCCTCGGCTGTCAGCGAAGAGCGGATCCCGTTCACGGTTTGGAACGGTAAAGTCCGTGTTAAGCGTGGCTTGTTTTGGGGAGCATTGCAGTTTTTTGCGCATGAAGATGAAGGCGTTCAGCAATCATGGTTGGTGCAAGGTTTGCCTTGGCCCGAGTGCCGACAGTTTGCCCATACGGCGGTAGCGGCTTATCAACAATGGCACAATCGTCAATGTGTGCAGTTGAGTCAGTATCTGCCTCGCTGGGAGCAAGAGCTCAATCGCTTGAAGCGTTTACCCTCTTTTTTGCCGCACTCCTTATTAGATGTTTGGGCTTTGCAAGTGGAAGCTGATTTTTCGACGATGGACATGAAATTAGCCGAAGCACGTCAACGGCTACCTGATGCTATTGCTCAGCTCTCGCCTTGGCTTACGGATCGCTCGGCGTCCCTTGCCCAACGAAATCAACACTGGCTTGAATTGGAACGTCAAAACTGGGAAGTCTTATTCTCTCAAGTCGAAAGTTCTCCCCTTAATCTATCGCAGCAACACGCAGTGCTACTCAATGATGATCACAACCTCATCCTAGCGGGTGCAGGTTCGGGCAAAACCAGCGTTTTGACGGCGCGTGTTGCGTATCTACTCCAAAGTCACCTTGCACAGGCCCACGAAATTCTACTGGTGGCTTTTGGTCGCGATGCGTCGAAAGAGATGGAACAGCGATTAGATAGCAAAATCGGCATGGCGGCGGAACACGTTCGCGTTAATACCTTCCATCAGTTAGGGCTGAAAATTTTAAACGAGGTCGAAGGGCGAGAAGCGATCATTTCGCCAGTGGCTCTAGACAGTAACTTAAAGTTGGCATGGTGTATTGATTGGTTGAAGAAACATTGGATGACGCCGACCAATTTTAAGCGTTGGCAGAAGCATTTATCTAAATGGCCAATTGCTTATTTAGCTGGTGATGATGAACTGGGCAGCCATGTTGAAAACCCAAAGCTGATTGCATGGTTGGAAAAGCAGCTTGAGCAACTGGCTATGCTTGGTCTTGGGAAAAAGGAGCTGCAACAACGTTTGATTGACCATCCAGACTATTCACGGCTGAACAGCGAGCTCTCTTTGTGCTGGCCATGTTACCAAGCTTGGTTACAAATGCTCAAAGAGCAAAATCAAATCGATTTTAATATGATGATCAGCCGCGCAACGGAATACGTTGAAAAGGGCAAATTTAAATCGAATTGGAAATTCATCATGATCGATGAATACCAAGATATTTCACCACAGCGATTGGCGTTGATCCAATCTTTGTGTGAGCAGCAGCCAGGAGCGTGTAACTTGTTTGCAGTGGGTGATGATTGGCAGTCAATCTATCAATTTGCTGGTTCTGACGTGGATCTTACGACTGGGTTTAGTGAGCGCTTCCCACACTCGACGGTTCATTATCTGGATACGACTTATCGTTTTAATGATCAGTTGAGTGCGGTGGCTAACCAGTTTATTCAAGCCAATCCGAATCAGTTACCAAAAACACTTAACAGCTTCAAGCAGCAAAAACAAAAATCAGTTTTTATTGCACCAAGCAACAACATTGAAAAGATCTTGGATCAACTCAATCGCCAAGCGAATAGTACGCAATCTGTGCTATTGCTTGGACGAAACCATTATCATAAACCAGAGCGGCTTAACGACTGGAAAAAGCATTACCGCTCACTCAATATAGAATTTATGACTTGTCACGCCAGTAAAGGTAAAGAAGCCGATTTTGTTATTGTGCTCGGTGTTGATGAGGGGCAGTTTCCGGCTCGAGTGAAAGCGCTGCATATCGATAGTGCATTGAGCCAATCGAATGATGATTTCCCCTACGCCGAAGAGCGCCGTTTATTCTACGTTGCAATGACCCGCGCTAAAGAGAAAGTGTGGATCACGCACTCGGGCAGTGGCTCGGTTTTTGTTCGCGAATTGCTATCAGGGGATTACCCAGTGGTGAGGCAGAAATAACGCATCCTTTGAAAGAGGATGCGTTCACGCAGGCGATCAAGTTGTCTTATGTGGTGATTTGGATTTTGACTGTGTGTCTCTGTGCGTATGTAAAGGTTATAGGTTACATGCGTTCAGCTAGATAAGCTTGGTAATCAGGGATCTCGATATCGACCTCTTGCTCTATCAACTGTGAAGAGAACAAAAATTTAGCACTGGCGCGGTTTGTGGCAACTGGAATGTTCCAAACGCTGGCAATACGTAGCAGAGCTTTTACATCGGGATCATGCGGTACGGCATTGAGTGGGTCCCAGAAGAAGATCAATACATCAATTTTGCCTTCAGAAATCAACGCGCCAATTTGTTGGTCGCCACCCATCGGACCGCTGATCATGCTTTTTATAGCAAGGCCAGTCTCTTTGCTGAGCATGTTGCCAGTGGTTCCTGTCGCGTATAAAAAATGGCGCTGTAGTTTTTCTTTATTTTCTTTTACCCAGCGAAGTAGTTCCGGTTTGCAGTTGTCGTGAGCGACGAGAGCGACATGCTTATGCGCAGGCATAGTCCGAGTCGTTGTTTGCATTGAAGAGTTCCTATGATTCAAATCAGTATGTTAAATAGCGAAATCGCCACTTTTATTCAATCTCTTTTACGCTAAAAGTCGGCCTATATTCAGATGGAGATAACGAATCTGCAATTATCTGCGGATTGAGTGACATAGGCGTTAAGGATTCGATAATCGGTGCGGCTTTTTTTTCATAAGGTTGCTGATTGAAAAAAGCCGCGGTTTGTTGAATGGAAAGCCTGCCTTGCTCGACCATTTTATCCGTTGGCGCAAATTCGACTCGGCCACGCAGCAGCCCGCGGTAGACGCCATGACTTAAATAGGTTGCCACCAAACCGATGTGGTTTGTCATCCCTGAGGTTCTTAATTCGCTGATCGCCGCTTCAATCGCGACGGCGCTGCCCACAATATAGCGAAGGTCAGTTCGCTCCAGCGCTTGTTGTACTAAATTACGCTGTAGTTCTTTATCATTATCTGCCCATAGGCTTTCCACTACGTTGATATCGCTGTCTTGTATTGCGCGATAAAAACCTTGGCTAACGGGTTGAGTACCACCACTGGTTTTCGGGCCAAGTAGCAAAGCTATATTGGTTTTTCCACTGCCTTGTGGGTGCTTATCAGCAAGATATTTTCCCGCGTAGTATCCCATCCAATACCAATCGACACCCACTTGACCTTGTAGCCGCGCAGCCTGCTGTTGATTGAGAATGAGCTGATTAACCGTTGCAAACACAGGCGTAGAAGCGACGTATGTGCTTAAGTCCGTTGTGTAAAGATCCGGTGCAACAGTACCGAGAATGATCGCATCAGCGCCCCAACGAACGCACAATGAAAGCTGTTCTTTTTGTCGTTCATGATTAGGATAACCACCCGATTCTAACACGCGTAAATTCAACTTCTGTTTTCTCGCCTCGTCAACCATTCCATAGTTGACTGATAACCAATAGGAATCTTTGAGGTGAGGGTATAAAGCGCAGACTTTCTTATGGGGTTCGGCGAATGTTGTGCTGCTAACCAAGCTTAAAATCAGCAGTAAAAGCGTTGGGGAAATAAGGTTTAAGATCAATTGCATTCGCTATTCGTTGGCATAACGTGAGTAAACACTGCAAAATATAGCCCATTCCGTGTTGCTTAAGAAGTAATGTTTGAGGTTGGGTGCCATGTTGTTAGCCAAAGCCAGTATTGGCCGAAAATTAATGTTGTCCTTTTCGGCAATGGCCCTGCTCGTTTTGTTATCGGCGTTGATCGGTGTGTTTGGTTTTTCGCTGGTGGCTAAAACCGAACGTAATGTGGTGAATTCTGCCATTCCTTCGATGCTGGAAGCGCGTCAAGTGTCGGAGTTAAGCACACGAATCATTACGTCTGTGCAAATGTTAACCAACTCAAAAACAGAGCAAGAGCGCCAGCAGTATGGCAAAGCGCTTTTCGATCAGCTTCAATCTTTGCTTAATCACATCAAGCAGTTGGGTGCCGATTCTTTTGATTCAGAACTGCTGACGCGCCTAGAAAATGATGTTCAAAGCGTTATCGATACACTGGCTCAGCTTGGTATTACGGTTGAGCGTAAGTTGTATCTGGCACATGACTTAAGTGTTCGAGTGGAAGAGATGCGACAACTGGCGCTGCAATTGGAAGAGCTGACGCGCACTCAAGTGCTCAATACCAGTACCATCGCAGTGGCGAATGTGACGCATATTTATGACTTGTTACAAGCCGATAAAACGTCACAAGCGTACAAAGCGTTAGACGCTTTAGTGGAAGTAGACCTCGATCTTTCAGAGCGCTTGCATGAGCTTCATTTGCTGGCGTTCAAAATGCTCAGCCACATCGAAGAGACACGCACGGTTACCGATGTTGAGCGAATCCAACAAATCCAAACAGAGTTTTTGCATAACCTCACCATCATGCAGCGCAGAGTACGCGCGGTAGAAGACCCGACGCGTTCGAAGCAAATGACAGAGCTGCTTAATGAGTTAGAAAAGCGCAAAGTGGTTTTTAGTGTTTTGCAGCAACGTTATGATAACGAGCAGGTCGCGAAATCGCTCACACAAAACACCTTAGTACAGTTTTCAGATCTCAATACTACCGTCAGCCGCTTAGTAGATGACTCCAATCGTACAACGACTCACGCTGTTGCGCAGCTCTCTACAACCTTGAATATGGCACAGTATACATTGACCTTATTAACCTTGGTTGGCCTTCTCATTGCAGCTTTCATTATGTGGAAGGTCGTCTATCTGTCGGTGGTAAAACGTTTAGCCGAATATTCATCGGCACTGTTATCCATCGCAAAAGGGCAACTGCAGGTGGAAGTAGCAGTTCAAGGAGAGGATGAACTGGCGCAAATGGGGCAGGCGATCATCACGGCTCGCAATACCGCGCAGTCTCTTAAAGTGGTGGCGGAAAGTGAAGCGCAGGCGAGAGAGGCGTTACAAGAACACAAAGAGCACTTAGAGGAAGTGGTTACCGAGCGAACAGAACAATTACAACACACCAATGAGAAACTCAATATGGAAGTGTTGAATCATGCCAAAGCTCGCAACTTAGCCGAGCAAGCCAATCGTGCTAAATCGGCATTTTTGGCTACCATGAGCCATGAAATCCGCACACCAATGAATGGCGTATTAGGCACGGCTCGTTTATTACAAGAGATGCCATTAACCGTTCAACAGCGCCAGTATGTGGACGTGATTAACCGCAGCGGCCACACCTTGTTGTCCATTTTGAATGATGTGCTGGATTATTCAAAAATTGAGGCCGGACACTTAGAAATTCGCAATGCCAACTTTAATTTGCATCAAATGGTGGACGATGTTTACCAACTGATGAAAGGACGTGCTGAAGAAAAGTCGCTTGAATTTACCAAGCAGATTGAACTGGATGTTGCTCCTTTTTGGGTGGGTGATATGACTCGCTTAGGTCAAGTGCTGACTAACCTTGTGGGTAATGCCATCAAATTTACCGATCAAGGTTATGTGGATATTTATGTCAGTCTTGATGCTGAAATGCCTAATCAAGTGACATTTGAAGTGTCGGATTCCGGTGTTGGAGTCAGTGAACAGGATCAAATCAGGCTGTTTGATGCGTTTACTCAAGCTTCCAGTGGGCAAAGTTACAAAGGCGGTACTGGGCTTGGTTTGGCTATCAGCAAACGGCTTGTTGAAGCCATGGGCGGCGAGCTTAAGCTTGAATCAGATTTAGGCAAAGGAAGCCGTTTTGAGTTTACTGTTCCTTTACAGCGAGGAGAGGCAGTGGATGAAGTGGTTAAAAGGCCGATAGCCGCGACGCGAGAGGCCAACATTTTGCTGGTGGAGGATAACCCTGTCAACTGCATGGTTGCTGAAGGGTTTTTGGCCAGTTTCGGTCATAATGTGCTCACCGCGAAAACAGGCGCTGAAGCTCGGGTTCTGTTTAGTGAACACAGGTTTGATATCGCACTGCTCGATATTAATCTACCTGACATTAATGGTGTTGAGCTGTTGGCGCAGCTCAAACTTATCGAACGTGAACAGTATTCGCATCTACGCCCCACACCGATGATTGCTATTTCGGCTCATGTGTTTAATGAAGAGGTGGAAAGCTATTTAGCAGCTGGTTTTGATGGCTATTTGCCCAAACCTTTAGTCAAAGAAGATCTTGCACAACTTGTCCAGCAACGTATTGAACACAATAGCTTACCCGTTGAGTTGATTGTGCCTACGCACGTAACCTCGGATAGCCAAAAATCCGCTCGTCCGATTATGGACGAGCGGATCCTACTCGCGGATATTGAAGTGCTAGGGCGTGACAAGATGGATGAAATCATTGAGCTGTTCGCCGATTGCACGCATGAATACCTACACGAGTTTCGTCAATCGAGGGAACAGGCTCAGGTCGTTAAGTCGTTAGCACACAAATTGAAAGGTTCAGCTGGCAGCTTAGGTTTGCATGCCTTGTTTGATCTGTGTTTAGTCATTGAGAAAAGTGCTGACTCTGCGCAAACTTATCAAGAGCTACAAGCGGAATTAGAAGCCTTAGCCGCTCAATCCATTCATTCACTCAGGTTACTGTTTATATAAATAATTGGCTGTTGGCATCATTAAAAAGGGCCTGCGACAAGCGCAGGCCAAGTTCCCTGTGGAGCAAGGTTTTTTAGGGGGAGGTTGAGATCACTGAATAATTTTAATGATCTCATGATTAGCGGCGCAGAACCCTACATTCTACGCGGCTAATTCTTTCACGACTGGCAACGTCAATAAACGACAGACGTTAATATTACCCACGCCTTCGATCGATTCTAATTGTGTCATCAAAATGGATGAAATATGGCGGTTAGCTGCGTCTTGTGCCAGAGCGTTAAGCACTTGCTGAGACAGCAAATCCGCTTGTGTCGCTAATGATGGAATATAGGTTGGTGTAACGCCGCGCAAAATGGTTAATTTACGCAGCAGTTCAGGCCTGTCGGAGAGTGCCCAAATGGTAGCTTGGCTTTGACAGCGAGACATCAACAGTGGTGTTTCTCCCTGTTGAGTTAAAATGGCGACCCCAAGATCTTTGTGAACCTTAGTCGCCGATATCATGGAAGAAAGCGCGAAGCTTTTGCCCGCATCGCTGCACAAATGATGCAGTTTATCCCATGAATTTTGCGCACAGCCTAACTCTTGTTCTGCACCATGAGCGATACGCACCATCGCTTCTACTGCTTCAATGGGATAGCTTCCCGCCGCTGATTCTGCTGATAGCATAATAGCGTCAGTGCCATCAATAATCGCGTTTGCTACATCAAGCACTTCTGCGCGTGTTGGCAGCGGGTTGTCAATCATCGACTCCAGCATTTGTGTTGCGGTGATAACGGGTTTGCCTAAATAGTTTGAGCGCGCAATCAACGCTTTTTGTACGCCGGGTAGGCGAGCATCACCGATTTCAACGCCTAAATCACCACGAGCAACCATCACTACGTCGGATGCATTGATGACCGCGTCCATATTTTTTTGATCGCTCACCACTTCGGCTCGCTCTACTTTGGCGACAATATGTGCATGACATCCGGCTTGTACCGCTAACCGGCGCGCTTCATGTAAATCCTGGGCATTACGTGGAAATGAGACGGCTAGAAAATCGGCTTGGAGTTTCGCGGCAGTGATGATGTCTCGTTTGTCTTTGTCCGTCAGTGCTGGCGCGGAAAGGCCACCACCGAGCAAATTAATGCCTTTGCGATTAGACAGCTTACCGTTGTTTATGACGCGAGTTTTTACCCACTGCTGTGGTTTGTTGAGTTCTTCGACCCGGAGTTGTACTCGGCCATCATCAAGCAGTAAAGTATCACCCAACTTCAAGTCTTGAATCAGCTGCGGGTAATCTAAGCCCACACGTTCTTGGTTACCAGCCATTGTGGGGTGAAGCCCATCGAGAATAAATGAGTCACCCGCTTTTAGAGTGATCGCACCGTCTTCAAAACAGGAAATACGGATCTTAGGTCCTTGTAAATCGACTAATATGCCGACACTGACACTAAGCTTTTGTGAAATATCACGTACTAACATCGCGCGTTCAATATGCTCGTCAGCGGTGCCGTGAGAAAAGTTTAAACGTACAACGTTAACACCAGCATTAATGAGCTTGGTGATCATCTCACGGCTTTGGCTTGCAGGGCCAAGCGTTGCAACGATTTTTGTTTTACACATAGTGGTATCCTAAACGACACTCGCTATAGCCATTTTACTTGAAGTTATGGTGGTGCTAATTGCACTTGTCCATTGCTCTCGGCCGACATTTAGTCGATTTTTCAAGTGATTTGGATATAGAAAATAAGAATGAAAATAAGAAAATAACAGGGGGGATTATCCCCCTGTATCAAGGGTGTTATAGATTAGAGACTTGGTTTCGTTTCCAGTATCTGGCCCGTAGGAGCATCAATATCCGTTACTTTCTTGGCATTCCATACCGTAGTCGCAAGCAGTAAAGAAATCACGCCAGCGGCCAACCAGAAATATTGTGCTTGAGTAAAGTCATATTTGGTTACGCCATCCACTTCCGTCATTTTAATCAGTGATGAAGACACCAGTTCTTGAGCCGAAGCGGCTAAGTAAGAGAACAAACCAATAAAGCCCTTTACGGCACCGACGGCATTTTTAGGCATTAAGTCACAAGCCGTTAGGCCAGCAAGAAATACGACAAGCCCACCAATCGCAAAACCAATTAAGCCTAGAGCAACAGCATCTACCATACGGTTATCGGGGCCGAAGAACATCAAGCACATACCTGCAATGTTGGCAAATCCGTAAAGTAGCGTTGGGATATGACGGTTAGCGTTGAATACTTTATCTGAAATGATACCAGACAAAATAGCGCCCGCGAGGCCTGCAATAGGGTAAGTGGACATTGCAAAACCAGCATCAATCAGTGAATAGCCTTTGGTTTCTTGTAGGTATAACACCGCCCAAGAAGACATCGCATAGCGAGAGATATACATCGCGGCACAAGCAGCGGCAATCAGCCAGACAGTCGGTTGCTTCAAAATGAACAGTTGAGCGCGACGTGTTTCCTTTGGATCGTTGGCTTTTTTGAACTCGGGCTCTTCACCAAATGCTGTTGCAACATCAGGTAAACCATAGGTTTGCGGACGATCTTTCAGTACAAAGAACATAATCAATGCAGCGATGATGGCAGCAATGCCCGCACCGATGAAACCTGCTTGCCAGCCTAAATAACTCACTAGCGTTGCTGTTAGAATCCAAGTGATGCCTTCGCCGATATTTCGAGATCCTCCCCAAATTGAATAACGGCTTCCGCGTTGTTTAGGTGAGAACCATTGGAAAAGCGAGACGCAAGAAGGCGCAGAACCCACCGATTGGAACCAACCATTGACGGCCCAAAGTAACACAAAGAAGAATGCAGTGGTGTTCAACCCCATGAATATGGCAGTGGCACCGGAAAGCAGTAGTGAGAACGACATAAATCGGCCGATGTTGGCGTAGTCAGAAAGGAAACCGTTCGAAAACTTACCAAATGCGTAGGTGAAGAAGAAGGCTGATCCCATGATCCCGAGTTCTTCTATCGATACGATGCCCGCATCAAGCATCGGTTTTTTAACGACGCCTAAACTCATACGAACCACATAGAACATGGCGTATCCAAAGACTAAGCCTAAGAATACTTGCCATTGAAAACTTTTGAAACGCGATTGCATTGCGCCCTCAGAGCTATCCGATAGCGGTAGATCTGGGCGAGTTTTAAAAAAGTTAAGCATGGAGCTCTCCATTCATCAAATACTAAATAGGGTTATTACTAAATAGGGTTGTTTCGTTGTCGGAATGCATCTTCAAACAAATGGGTATGGGGCTCAAAAGTGCCAATTTGAGGCAGAAATGACTCAAATTGAGAGTGTGAATGGGTCAAAAATGGGAATTCAGCGAAGGGTAAATTATGTTTTGCTGATAAAATTGAAATTGTAATACGCTGTTTTGCGTCATAACTGACACAAATGTTTAATAATTTATTTTTAGCTAAACGGTAGAGTTTTGAGTGAACGCACAATTTTTAGGGTTTTGTGATTTAAAAGCGGTTTTCCGTTCTTGTACCTTATTACGCTGGTGCAAATGGATGGTGCTACTAGGATCGATAGCGGCGGCTATCAATACCGCTTATGCAAAAGAGAATGAGTTAGTCATACTGACTACATTTTCACGTGAACCCTTGCTACCTCTTATTGAAGAGTTCAGCAAACAGTATCAAGGGGTTGATGTGCAAGTTGTCCACCGTAGAGCACAATCGAGTATTCAACTGCTTAATAAAAGCTATATCCAGAATATTGATGTAGTGCTGAGCTCATCGCCTTTTTTAATGCAGCATTTAGCAAATAGCAATAAGCTCGCAACCTTACCTGCCCATTTGCAACCACCAGAATGGTTAAAACCCTACATGTTACCGCCAACTGATAAAGTCGTGACGATAGGCTATTCTGGCGCTGGTTTGGTATGGAATCGTGACTATCTCAGCTTACATCGTTTACCGACGCCTACGTCGTTCACCGATCTGGCTAATTTTATCTATTTTGACCACATCACGATGAGTACCCCAACACGTTCGGGTACTACTCAGTTAATGGTCGAGAGCATTCTTGCTAAATATGGTTGGCAACAAGGGTGGCGGATTTTACTGAACGTGGGGGCAAATTTAGGGACAATTTCCTCACGCAGTTTTGGTGTGAGTGATTATGTAGCCAAAGGGCAATTTGGGATAGGCCCAACGATTGATAGCTATGCCAGCATATTAGAACGAAAATTTGAGCACGTTCAATTTCGCTACGATGAAAGTTTTACCCTAATGCCCACATACGTCGCCCAAGTGAGCCTGCGTGAAAATGATCAATATGCGAAGGCATTCATCGATTTATTGATGTCAAAAGCGGTACAAGCGAATATGGATAGCAATGATTTTTCTAAACATGCGATAAACGATAAATCCCTGTTTAATGAGGCATATACACAGTTGTCCATGGCATCCATTACACATCGTGAGGAGTTAGTTAACTTATTGTTTGAAATTGCGATTACCAAACGCTTACCTCAGTTAAAAGACACTTGGCTCGCAATCAATCATGCTAAAACCAAGTACGCACACAATGAACCCGCTCTGAAGCTCATTGAAAATATTGAAACTCGAGTGTTCTCTTTACCTGTGACCGAAACAGAGTTAGCCGTGGTATATCAGTCATGGCAAAAAATCAGTGTTGATGATGTGCAGTATGAGACACACTCCGCCGCCATTTCTATGCAAGTAGCGGAGCTGACGCATCGTTGGAAGATGCAGTTGGCATTAACCTTAGAAGAAGCTTTGTCCGATCTAAAAAACTTGGACCGGGTCGATACTCCATGATTTTTCCGAAATACAACACGATTGGCGCGAGACTGGTTTTGGCCTTTGCTTGTAGTACCTTGCTGTTGACGATTGTCAGCATCGTCGCATGGGGAACATGGAATAGTTTAGATAATCAAGTGAGCGAGCTGCTTGATAAAAGTGTTCCTAAATATAATGCCAGTTATCTGCTCGAAAGCAGTAGTTCGGAAATTAAAAGACGGATCGAAATCATCTCAAATACGCGTAACAAAGTTGAGTTGGATGAGCAACGGCAACGTTTGGATAACGATTTAACGACGATCAGCAAAATATTAAGCGAGATTGAATTGAACAGCGAGCAGCAACGGCTGCTTGCTGGGTATCAACGGCTACGTAATCTTAGTGAGCAATTTGGTCTTCTGGTCGGGCAACGGATTGATCAAAGTCGTCAAATTGAGTTACTTCAAGAGCAGATCCAATGGCTACATCAAGATATTGGTTCTGAGTTGACTCCGCTGCGCCAAGAAATACAGTGGCAGCTAGAGCGTAAAATGAAAGGTAATGAAAGCGACATGCTGTTTGCGAGTTTAGGGGCTGTCCAGTCGATCTTAGATGGTGAGGCTCAAACGTTTATGTTCGCAAAAGAGCTCATCCAATCTAAGCATATTAGCCAAGTGAATAATGGCATGAAAGTACTACAGTTCCGCCTTGAAGAACTGTACGCACAGAGTGCGCCGATTTTTTCACAACCTGCAACCATCGCCTATCAACAATTACTCAGTGAGCTAATGGATGTATTGAGTTTGAATGGCTCTTTCCATCAAAACTTACGTTCTATGGTGCGTTTAAATGCCCAGCTTGATGATATTCGAGCTGAAGTTCAGCAACAGCTTCTCCACCAACATACTGATATTGCGATGTTGGTCGCCAACGCCGATGAGTCGTTTGTTCAAGCGAAAAAAGAGACCACGGAACTGGTTTCTCATGGTACCCGTATTCTGTTTGTCTGCTTTAGCTTATCGATCATTATCAGTTTGTTTTTGACTTACTATTTCATCAATCGTCGGATTGTGGGCCGACTTAACCGCCTTAGCGACAGTTTAGATGCCATCATTCATAACGATCTTTCACACCCTATTGTGGTAGACGGCAGAGATGAAATTGGCCGGATCAGTGAAAAATTGGTTCAGTATGGTAAAAAAGTGGAGGAAATGGACCGAACCAACGCACTGAGTTTGATTAACAATACGCAAGCGAGTTTAATCACTTGTGATTTGGATGGTTATATTGAATCGGCTAACTTAAGCGCTCGTGTTCGCTTGAATATAGACCAGAATGAGGACCCGAAAGCCTTTTGGCTCTGTTTTTCAACGTCAACTCAATCGCAGTTGCAAGCACTGTTTAACCCAGAGGCTAAGTTGATCGAAAATGGTGCAGATGTCATTACGCTATCGTTAGGCGATGTGGATAAACCTTATTACTTGCGCTTGTATTTACGTAAGTATACCCACGGTTTAAGCGATAAAGTTATCATCACGATTACGGATGTTACCGATCAAGAGCACGCTAATCGATTATTAGAAGAGCGAGTTCGAGCAAAAACTCATTCATTACGTGAAAAAAATCATCAGTTACTCGCTGAAATTGAGCAGCACCACCGGACCGAAAACCATCTTAAAAAAACACAAAGTGAGTTAGTACAAGCCGCTAAAATGGCGGTGGTCGGGCAAACGATGACCAGTTTAGCGCACGAATTGAATCAACCATTAAGCGCAATGTCGACTTATCTCTATAGCGTAAACCTTGCTTTAGAGCAGAAGAAAACAGAGCAAATCAGACATTCCATCGATCATATTGAACATTTAACAGAGCGAATGGGCAAAATCATCAATGGGCTACGTCATTTTTCTCGTAAAAGTAGCAGTGATGAAACCCTTACCCCTGTCTTGATTACTGATGTTATCGGTCAGGCTATGTTGTTGGTTGAAACGAAAGCGAAACGTCAACAAATAGTATTGCAAAGCCATATTCATCAACCAATTCAAGTCATTGCAGATCAAATCGGCTTGGAACAGGTATTGATTAATTTGTTGGTAAATGGCTGTGAAGCGGTTGTGGGATGTGAGCACAAAAAAGTTGACGTGATATTGCTGTCGAGTACGCCAACGCATCACGTTGTTGCAGTATGCGATTCAGGGGCTGGATTTGCTCATGATGTCGTTGAAAAACTCTTTACGCCCTTTACCACGACCAAAGAAGTAGGGTTGGGCTTAGGGCTGAATATTTGCCGCTCGCTCATAGGAAAAATAAAGGGTCAAATTTATCTTGCCTCGACAGTCAGCCGAGGTGCAATGGTCGTGCTGGAGTTGCCTTATGAATCATAATTATTCTGTTTTATTGATTGATGATGACCAAGATGTCCTTGACTCATATTCTCATCTTATGTCGATAGCTAATTTGCCATCAAAAGCACTTCTTAACCCCACCAAAGCGTGTGAGTTTATCCATTCTGATTGGGCTGGAGTGATATTGCTTGATGTCTATATGCCACAAATGAACGGCATTGAATTGCTTAAAGCGATTAAATCGATTGATGAGCATATTCCTGTGATTGTCATTACTGGCCACGGAGACATTCCTATGGCGGTAGAGGCGGTCAAAATAGGGGCATGCGATTTTCTTGAAAAGCCAATCAATCCTGCGGAGTTATTGAGCTTAGTGAAGAAAAATCTCGATATTCGTCGTCATTTTGTACAACAAAAAGCGGCTATGGCCAACTCAATCAAATGCGAACTCATCGGAAAATCCGCTCAAATGGGGCAAATTCGCCACCATGTTGCTCAGTATTCAATGCTGAACAGTCATGTTGTTATTTGTGGCGAATCGGGTGTTGGGCGGCATACTATTGCATATCTCATCCACCAACTGACACAGGGTAATCATGCTTCATCTTTGGTGGAATTAACCGTTTCATCAGCGACCACGCTCGCACAGATTGAACAAAAATTAGATGCAAGTGAAAACGGTACATTGCTAATAGACCACATCGAATTACTTTCTGAAGAATTGCAGCGTTATTTGACTCAGAGGATGCTTAACCAAGAACGCCTAAGCAAAGCTCGAACGCGCGTGATTGCTATTTTAGGTACGGAACCTGAAGCCTTGATTACGGCTAATCGGTTGCAGCCAGAACTCTATTATTTGCTAAACCAAGGCGTGATAGAGGTGCCTGTACTTCGACATCGTCCCGATGATATCGCTACTTTGTTCCATTATTTTCTCAAGCAGAGTTGTAATAAATTGGCGAAACCTTTGCCAGCGGTAGAACTGAGTTATTTGTCGCTACTGCGTGCACATCAATGGCCGGGAAATGTACGAGAGCTGAGAAATGTAGCTGAATTATATGCGATAGGTATTGTAAAACTGACGGGAAAAGAGCGTTTGTACAATCAGTCTGATCTTTTATCACCGCTTGATGAATTGGTGGATGATTACGAAAAGCAAATTATTGAAGATGCATTATTTCTCCATTCTGGTCGCGTCGCTGATGCCGCAAATTATCTGCAAGTACCGCGTAAAAAGCTCTACTTACGAATGAAAAAACATGGTTTAGAAAAGGATGACTTTAAAAGTCGTCATTAGTTTTTCAATTTTAGGTGGTGGATCAGTTTGATAATGCTGGCATGGTAATGAAAGGCCGCTACATAAAGTATCCAATACAAAAAAAGTACAAAAAAAGCAGCGCCCAATTGCGCTGCTTGATGTAGCTGAATCTATGCTATTGGAATGTGGAAATCACTATTCACTCGTCTAAAAAATGAGGCTAAATGATAGCTTGTTCCAAAATTTCCCGTGATTTTTCAAGCGTGATGGCTTGCTGTTCACCCAAAACAAGCATTCCATGTGCGTTCAGTTGAGCGATAACTGCGTCTATGGCCGCTTGCTTGCTACTGTTATGATCCGCAAATTGAGTTGGAACATTCAAGCTGTGGTAGAAGGCTTCAATCGCATCGATTGTGCGTAAGGCAAGATCGCTAGTTTGATTGAGCCCAAAGACATTTTTGCCCATTTGCTCAAGTTTAGCGCGTTTGTTCTCAAGTTGATTGCGCAGTAGGGAAGGCTGCACAATCGCTAGCGAACGGGCGTGATCAACATGCCATAATGCGGTGAACTCGTGACCAATCATATGAGTCGCCCAATCTTGTGGAACGCCAGTACCGATCAGGCCATTTAGTGCTTGGTTCGCTGTCCACATCAGGTTTGCTCGCCATCCATCATTATCACGCTGGTCATATTGTTGACCCAATACCAGCAAGTTTTTAAGTAAAGTTTCGGCATAGCCGTCTTGAACCATTGCATTGGTTGGCAAGGTTAAATATTGCTCACAGACGTGTACCCAAGCATCAACAATACCGTTGATCAACTGGCGCTCAGGCAGTGATTTCATTACGTCTGGATCAAGCACTGCGAACTTAGGCTGTACCGCTGGAGCCATAAAGGCCAGTTTGTCTTGTGTTTGTGCTTTGGTAATGACCGCGCCCATGTTGGATTCAGAACCGGTTGCTGGCAGAGTCAGAATTGCACCGATAGGCGTAGCTTCAGTAACTTGATGTTTACCCACCATGATGTCCCAGCCATCCCCATCATACTTAGCCGCCGCGGCAACGTATTTTGAACCATCGATAACCGAACCACCACCCACGGCAAGAATAAAGTCGATGTCCTGTTCTTTGACGATAGCAACCGCTTTATCTAAGGTTTCTTTGGTTGGGTTTGCTTCTACACCTGAAAACTCGACCCATTGGTGGTCAGTGAGTGCACTCACGACTTGGTCATAAACACCATTTTTTTTGATCGAACCGCCACCGTAGATCACCAGTACTTTTTGGTCATTTGGAATCGCCTGACTGATCGCCGAGATTTGGCCTTGGCCGAAGTGAATTAGAGTAGGGTTAACATAAGTAAATTTCATTATTCTCACCTTTGCTTATAGAAAAGGAGGCGGCGCCTCCAAGGCAGTGTTTTACGATGTGCATATTAGTATTAATTATCCAGTCAATATAGACCAATTTCTCGAAATTAATTGCCTAATTCTCTAATTGTCGTATTCTTCCTTCAGTTTTGATAAGGGGGCATTATGAGTAAATTGGCGCAACTGATGCAGCAATACATTGAAAAACAATCTTTAGATCATTTGGAAGGTATTCACCAAACGGCAGTGCCGGGCGTATTGTTTTATCGCAGCAGCCGCGGTAATGGTAGACAACCCCTTGTGTATCAATCCGGTATCATATTGTTGGGGCAAGGACATAAACGCATTCATATTGGTAGCCAACCCGTAAATTATGGCCCCAATGATTACTTGGTTGTTGGGGTACCTTTACCACTTGAGTGCGAAGCTTTTGCGTCAGAAAGTGAACCGTTATTGGGCTTGACTATTAATATCGATCACTCACTTCTCCTTAAACAGGTTGATCGACTTGAGGCTTCTGGTTTTTTATCTGATTGCATAGACAAATCAAAATGCGGGCTGAAATCAGTAGAAATGGGCGCAAAGATGCAAGCAAGTGCGATTCGTTTGATGTCTGCATTGGTTGATGATCTTGAAGCTAAAGTGCTTGGCGAAAGCTTAGTCGAGGAGATTGTGTTTCGGGCATTAACCAGCGAGCACGGTTATGTGCTTTTTGATCTCGCTCATCAAGAAGGGCACTACGCCCGGATAGCCAAAGCGTTGAGTAAAGTACATCAAGAATATGATCAGTCCATTACCGTTCAGTTACTCGCCGAAGAAGCCAATATGAGTGTTTCGGCGTTTCACCACGCCTTTAGGCTGGTGACGTTAGAATCTCCTTTACAATATTTAAAAAAAGTCAGGCTTAACAGAGCGAAAGAGCTGATTCGTGTGGAAGGCAAGCGTGTGAACGATGCCGCTCGTTTAGTTGGTTATGCCAGCGCATCTCAGTTTAGTCGAGAATATAAGCGACATTTTAATGAAACCCCAAGAGGAGTACAGCGTTAGAAATAGCGCATAAAGTTAAACTCTACATTTTTGTAACAATTAGTGTTATTGCATATTTTTTGCTCTTTTTGATAGTGTATAAGTTAAATAACCGGCAGGTAGCCCGTATATCGTTCTGATTTCGGCGCTTTTTTTAGAATCGGAAAATTAACTAATAATTAGTTGTTGATGCAAAATAACGATGTCTCTTTTGCAGAAATAGTGCAACTTGTTGCGAGTGATTTTTGATATTTGAACAAATTGAGGTGCTTATTTATCGCTCTGTCCTACAGTTGTTTCACGTGAGAATTAAAGTCTGGTTTCTTCTTGATACGAGGCTTTTTATAGTGAAACAATAACTTAAGGAATGAGCAGCTATGCATTTAAACAACAGGACAGTGGCAAAGGGTGTTTTTACATTGAGCACTTTAACGGCCTCTTGCTTGATGGCTTTTAACAGCTATGCAGCCGTTGATTGCACGACACTAAGCCCTTGGGAATCGTCAAAAGTTTATACTGGCGGTAACAAGGTTCAGCACAGTGGTACCGCCTACCAAGCTAACTATTGGACTCAAGGTAACGATCCAGCCAACTTTTCTGGTGATTATGCCCAGTGGAAAGTGTTGGATGTTTGCGCCACTTCCGGTGGTGAGAACCAGCTACCGACCGCGAATCTCTCTTCACCTTCCGCAGCAGATGTGATTGCTGTCGGTGATACCGTAATATTAAGTGCGAACGCAACCGATAGTGACGGCAGCGTTGCTCGAGTCGAGTTTTCTGTCGATGGTGCAATTGTGGGTATAGTCACCACGGCACCTTATAAAGCCACGTGGGTCGCAACCGCTGGTCAGCATGAATTCAGTGTTGTAGCCATCGATGATAAAGGTGATGCCAGCGTGAAAAGTGCAACGACCTTAACGGTGAAAGAGGCACAACAACCAGGCAACCAGGCTCCAACTGTTGATATTACGCTCTCTGCGGTCTCCGTTGACGTGGGGGCTTTAGTCACCTTAACCGCAAACGCTGCTGATACTGATGGAAGCGTCGATAAAGTTGATTTCTTCGTTGCGGGAACGCTGGTTGGAACGGCTGTTAGTGCTCCGTATACCTTAGAATACACCGCGACAAAATCGGGTAACTTGGCGGTGTTTGCACGCGCCACTGATAACCTTGGTGCGACGACAAATTCCACGTTAGCGACTTTAACAGTCAATGGCGCGCCAATAGCTAATAATTGTCGTCCTGATGGTTTATATCAAACCGAAGGTGTGAATGTACCTTATTGCACCGTTTACGATGCGGAAGGTCGTGAGATCATGGGGGCGGATCATCCACGTCGTGTGATCGGTTATTTCACCAGTTGGCGTGCGGGTGATGATCCGCAATCGGCTTACCTTGTAAAAGACATCCCTTGGGAGCAGCTCACGCACATTAACTATGCCTTCGTCAGCATAGGTTCCGATGGCAAAGTGAATGTGGGAGATGTGAACGATCCCAATAATGCGGCAGTGGGCAAAGAGTGGCCAGGGGTTGAGATTGATCCTGCATTAGGCTTTAAAGGTCATTTTGGTGCGTTGGCAACAGCGAAGAAAAAATTTGATGTTAAGACCTTAATTTCTATCGGAGGCTGGGCTGAAACTGGCGGGCACTTTGATACGGCAGGCAACCGTGTCGCCGATGGTGGTTTTTATACGATGACAACCAACGCTGATGGCTCTATCAACCACGCTGGTATTGAAAAATTTGCAACATCGGCTGTTGAAATGATTCGTAAATATCAATTCGATGGTGTCGATATCGACTATGAATATCCAACCTCAATGGCGGGCGCAGGTAATCCAGATGATAAAGCGATTATGGAACCTCGCCGTGCTTATTTATGGGCGTCGTACCAAGAGTTAATGAAGGTACTACGTCAGAAGCTTGATCAAGCATCGGCACAAGATGGTCACCATTACATGCTGACGATTGCAGCACCGTCTTCTGGTTATCTATTGCGTGGTATGGAGACGTTTGATGTCACTCAGTATCTTGATTATGTGAACATCATGTCTTATGACTTACACGGCGCATGGAATGATCACGTGGGTCACAACGCGGCTTTGTACGACACTGGTAAAGATTCAGAGTTAACACAGTGGAACGTATATGGTACGGCTCAATACGGTGGTATTGGTTATCTCAACACTGACTGGGCTTATCACTATTTCCGCGGCTCTATGCCCGCAGGGCGCATCAACATTGGTGTTCCTTACTACACGCGTGGCTGGCAAGGTGTCACGGGTGGAGAGAATGGTTTATGGGGGCGAGCGGCATTACCTAACCAAGCGGAATGTGCTCCGGGCACTGGTGAGGGTGAGAAAAACAACTGTGGCCACGGCGCGGTGGGTATTGACAACATGTGGCACGACACCGATCCGAAAGGAAACGAGATGGGCGCAGGTTCAAACCCAATGTGGCATGCCAAAAACCTAGAGAAGGGAATTTGGGGCTCTTACGCCCAAGCTTATAACCTTGATCCAGTGAATGAGCCTGCCGATCAACTTGTCGGTCTTTACCAACGTCACTACGACAGCGTTGCTGTCGCGCCTTGGCTGTGGAATGCCGATAAAGGGGTGTTCTTATCAACTGAAGATAAAGAGTCTATCAACACCAAAGCCGATTATGTCATCGATAAAGAGATCGGCGGCATCATGTTTTGGGAGTTAGCAGGCGATTATAACTGTTATGTATTGGACGCTAATGGTCAACGCACTCAAGTGGATTCAACAGAGCAAGCTTGTGCAAGCGGAAATGGCGAATACCACATGGGTAATACCATGACGAAAGCAATTTATGACAAGTTTAAGTCGGCAACGCCTTATGGTAACACGCTTGCAACAGGAACGATTGCCAGTGAAACCGTAGACATCGCGGTCTCCGTTGGTGGATTTAAGGTGGGTGATCAAAACTACCCAATCAATCCGAAAATCAGCTTTACTAACAACACAGGTCAAGAGATCCCAGGTGGTACTGAGTTCCAGTTTGATATCCCCGTATCTGCACCGGATAATGCTAAAGACCAATCTGGTGGTGGTTTGAAGGTGATTGCTTCTGGCCATACTCGCGCCAACAACGTCGGTGGTTTAGACGGCGTCATGCACCGCGTAGCGTTTAGCTTACCTAATTGGAAAGCTCTGCCCGCAGGCGGCGTGTATGAACTGGATATGGTTTACTATCTGCCTATTTCTGGGCCTGCAAATTACAGCGTAAACATTAATGGTGTCGATTACGCCTTCAAGTTTGAACAACCGGATCTTCCACTTGCTGACCTATCTTCTGGTGGCAGTGACGGTGGAGATACTGGCGGTGGCGATACCGGTGGTACCACGAATCCTAGCAATGTCATTACTTGGGTTCCCGGATCCACACAGGTGAAAACTGGCGATGTTGTGATTTACAACGGGAAATGTTTTATTGCCAAAAACAACCCCGGCGTTTGGGAGTCACCGACTCAGTCAAATTGGTTTTGGGATGCAACAACGTGCCCATAACCGAGCGTGATTAATCGGTATGTTTTGAACTCAGTGTAAAGTAAGAAGCCTTAGCGTGTGCTAAGGCTTCATTTTAATGAGGGATAAATTGAGTGGGCAAAAAATATAGGTTTAGAATTGATAACTTTCGGGTACCACAACAATGCCATTTTCTGAAATACGGAAACGCTGGGCATCTTCAACTGGGTTTAAGCCAATTTGGGTATGTGGAGGGATTTTTACATGTTTATCAATAATACATCTCATGAGCTGACACCCTGCGCCGACTTCAACATCATCAAATAAAATGCTATCGACCACTGTTGCACCATCATCAATTCTGACGTTTGAAGAAATAATGGAGTGTTGTACAGAACCTCCAGAGTTAATCACACCGTTTGAAATGATCGAATTAATGAATATACCTTCGTTACCTGTTGCAGAAGAAACCGTGCGCGCAGGTGGGTATTGCGCTTCGTATGTTCGAATGGCCCAGTTTTTTTGGTATAAGTTCATTGGTGGAACGGGTTCGAGTAAATCCATGTTAGCGTTATAAAAAGAATCAAGTGTTCCGACATCACGCCAGTAACAATCTTTAGCGACTCGCCCCCGGTCACCGCAAAACTCATACGCATAAACAGCATGGCTTTCAATCAATTTGGGAATGATGTCATTGCCAAAATCGTGACTCGAGTTTTCCAGCTCAGCATCATTAATCAAAGCACTTTTTAATACTTCCATATCAAAAATGTAGATCCCCATAGAAACTAAGCTGCGATGAGGATTATTGGGCATGGAGGGTGGGTCACTTGGTTTTTCGATGAATGAGGTGATTTTGAAGTTATTATCCACATTCATCACGCCAAAGGCAGAAGCTTGTTCTCTTGGGACATCCATGCAGGCGATAGTCAGTGCAGCATTTTTTTGCTTATGAGCTTCGAGCATAGAGGCATAGTCCATCCGGTAGATATGATCACCAGATAAAACAACGACGTGTTTGGCATCACTGCGTGAAAGTAGCCACATATTGTGATAGATAGCGTCCGCCGTTCCTTCGTACCATTTTCCGCCTTTTCTCATCTGCGGGGGGATCACAGAAATGAATTCGCCGAGTTCTGGATTGAAAATAGACCAGCCATCACGTAAATGTTTTTGTAATGAATGAGATTTATATTGAGTCAGGACCAAAATCTTTCGCAGCCCTGAGTGTAGGCAGTTGGTGAGTGTAAAATCAATGATTCGATATTTTCCACCAAAGGGTACAGCCGGTTTTGCTCTGTCATCAGTTAGCGGAGATAGCCGCGAACCGACGCCACCTGCTAACACAACGGTTAGTGTTTCTTGCATCTTATTTCTCCCTAAATATGTGCAATCTATTTACCATATTAGAGAGTAGTACAAGTTTTAAGCCAAAAGTAAAAATGATAGCGAACAATACGTTACAAACTAAGTTTGCGATAATTGCACGAAAATAAACCCATTTTATTTCTCGATGCACTTAAATGGTGCTAATTGTTAAGCAAATTCTTCCATCTCGACACTGGTCAATACCGAGACAAGATTACGTCCCGAAGCTTTTGACTCATACAATGCAATATCGGCCCGTTTATACACTTCTTCTGGTTTTTCTGTAATGTCAGTGATGCCACCACTGATCGACACTTCTAAACGATGATTTAAGTGAACGGCTACTCGTAAACGGTGCATGACCAACTCAGCTTCTGCCAGTGGTGTATGAGGCATAATGATGGCAAACTCTTCGCCTCCGATGCGAGCTAAAAAGTCCGTTTCTCTTAGGTGCTCACTTAATTGTGTTGCGACAGAACGAATGATTTTATCGCCTTCTGCGTGGCCTAATTTATCATTAATGCGTTTAAAATGGTCGATATCAATAATCGCTAAGCACGACTGCACTTGAGCTTGGTAACGTTTTACGCGTAAGCATTCTGAACGCATTTCTTGATCAAATTTCCTGCGGTTCCAAATGTTGGTGAGCGCATCTTTCTCGCTGAGCTCACGCAGGCGATTTTCTAGCTCTTTGCGATGACTAATATCAACAAAGGAGGCCACATAAAACTGAATAATTCCGTCTGAATCACGGATGGTTTGAATACGTAAGATCTCGGTTTGCATTGAGCCATCTTTACGCTTATTAATGACTTCACCTTCCCATAGCCCTTCGTCTTGCAGCACTTTCCACATATTCATGTAAAAAGCTTGATTGTGTTTACCGGAGGAAAAAACGGAAGGTTGTTTACCTCTTACCTCGGCTAAGGTGTAGCCGCTGATCCGGGTAAACTCATTGTTTACTTTGATAATGCGGTTATTACGATCGGTAATCACCATAGCGGACATACCATTCATCGCCGCCCTAGCCAGTTTGCTCTCAATACTGTTTTTATCGTGGTTTGCGTTCCAACGAATAAAACCGGCCGCAATCGTCATTACTAATAGCGCGATGCCAACCGCTTGAAAGCCAATTTTTAGCTCTGTGGCAGAAAGCAATTTATTGAGCGCATCACCATTTAATGACTGAATTAGGTAAATTGGCTCCATTTCAGGGAATATGGATTGCAAAGGAACCTGAGTAAAACTATACCAGCGGTTGTTATCCCATACCGTGCCAGAAGCTTGCTCTTGCATACTTTTCCAGAGTATAGGGACGACACTGTTCACATTCATCAGGTGGTATTTCGACGGGTTTTCTTGTTGAGATAAGATCTCATTTTCATGATGAATATACTGCCCCTTGAAACTGATGATGTCTGGGCGACTCAGTGAATTTAACCTCTGGTTAAATTTTTTGTACAACTGGGTTAAATTAAGATTTGCTACAAAATAGCCTTGCCTTTTTCCATCAAAATCTATTGGTGCAATAATCCTAAATACTGCGGTTATCTGGGAAGTAGCACCATAATTTTCTTCTTCTCTTTCACTATCAACACCGAAGATCCCAATTTGGTTTGGGGAAAGGTTTTGTGCATACTGAAAATAGTCTCGGTGCAATTTGTTTTTTAGTTGTGATCTTGGTACTGCTTCTGTTGATCCATTACTCTGATTCACGCGAATTAATTCGTTACCCGCTATATCAAAAAGCCTGAGCCGAGAATAAAGGGTTTGAATACGAGCTGCTAATAACCAAAACGCCTGTACCGCTTCGATATTTTCGGTGGAGGGAAGACGTAATGCGCTGTACAACATGGTGTTGTTTGACAATATTTGAGTGGAATTGTAAACGTCATTAAACGCAGTAAGCAGTTCGTGCTTATTGTATTCGAGTTGAGAATGGCTTTTTTGTTCGATCATTTGCACAGTTTGTTCATGAGCTTTGTCGAATTCTTTGACGAAATAAAGAAAGGGCACAACCCCAAGCACGACACTAACAAATAGCCATTGAGCTAAGTATTTATAGAAAGAGCGAAACATAGCGGCACATATAAGTTATTGAGTGCATAGTATATCGCTGATATATGAGAAGTCGCTTCCAAATATCTGATATCGTGGAGTACATCAAATTTGTGGGGTAATTCTGTTGATACAAAGAGTAAAAAGAAGCGCACAAGTAGCGAAGAAGCATCATGCGCTTAAGCCTGAAGGCCGCTTTACGTTTTAGAACTGAAAACGAACATTCATGACGATCTGTGGGCCGTAAACGCCGTTGTTTTTGGTTTCAGCTCCTAACGATAATTGTTCGGTAGAGTGAAAACGTAATCCAGCGCAAAATACCGAGTGTTCATCGTTCTTACCCAGTTTAATATTGGCTTCAATTTGGCTCGATAACCAGATCCGGCTGCCAATATTAAACTCCAACTGGGTTTCGCTTTTGCCACCCTGTTCATCGGTAGGTCTAATGTGGTGAACAAGCATTTGTCCGTAGACATCAGCAAATTGGTTTATTGGACCGTTAAAGCCAATTCCGCCAGCGGCATCCCAATCTCCGTCAAATCTCGAATCGTAACGAGCGACCAGGTGTGTGTTATCGGTTAAATAAGTACTAAATTCTGCACCTGAGGATTCAGGGCTGATAGCGGTTCTGACTTCAAAGAAGTTATAATTAAAATTGTTAGCTTGCGCAGAGAAAGAAAGAACGCATGACAAACCGACTAGGCCTAGTGAGTACGCTTTTTTATACATGTACGCTTCGTCCTGAAAAGATGAAAATTAAGCTGAATAAGATACAGCAATGGCCTGCAAATTACAGGCCATTTTCACAAAAAAATCCATCTTATTTTTTGTGTTTTACCATCAAGAGAGCAATAAACAGTAATGATTATAGAACTTGGATCTGATCCACTTCGATTTCAGGTGTCAGTCCTCCTTCATATTCGCCATAAAGGCGAACCTTAGTCTCGGCATTGAGTGGTGCTGTGAAGTGGATATCATCATCCAGTTCTACTTGAATCTCACCGTTGCCATCACTGAATACGAATGTGTCTTTTCTGATTTGACGAATCAACTTTCCTTCAACCACAACATGCTTTTCTGTAAACATATTGGTGTCTTTTAGCAACGATTCCACAGACGTAAGTTCGATAGGACCATTGTAATTGATGGTATTACTGTTTTGGTTATGGTTACCTGCAAAAGCGAAAACAGGAGCAATAATCATCGAAGCTGCTAGGGCTAGTGTTGTACGTTTCATTTTTAATTCCTCTATGGGTTTGTTGTTTTGATGAAGCGATTTAAACACTAAGATGTTGAACACACTCTGAGCGGAACATTAATATTCCATTCATTTTATTGAGTGAGTAGCAGCTGTGACGGTATGATTACCAGCAAACGTCTATCGTAGAGTTAATATGGAATCAACATTAAGGTCATTGATGGTGCAGGGCACCACTTCCGACGCTGGAAAAAGTGTGCTAGTTGCAGGCTTATGCCGAGTGTTAGCACGTCGAGGAATAAAAGTAGCCCCTTTTAAGCCGCAAAACATGGCGCTCAATAGTGCGGTGACGGCCGATGGTGGCGAAATCGGGAGAGCGCAAGCTGTTCAGGCTCAAGCGTGTGGCGTTGAGCCATCGGTACACATGAACCCTGTATTACTCAAGCCAAATTCAGACACGGGTGCGCAGGTTATCCTGCAAGGCAGAGCGCTCTCTAATATGGAAGCAACGGGTTATCACGATTATAAGAAAGTCGCGATGAATACTGTGCTTGATTCCTACGCTCGGTTACAAGCCGAGTATCAAAGTGTCATGATTGAAGGGGCGGGAAGCCCGGCTGAAATCAACCTACGCGAAAACGACATTGCTAACATGGGGTTTGCTGAAGCGGCCGATGTACCTGTGATTATCATTGCCGATATTGATAGAGGCGGTGTATTTGCTCATCTGTATGGCACGTTAGCGCTGCTTTCTGAATCGGAACAGTTGCGTGTAAAAGGGTTTGTGATTAACCGCTTTCGAGGTGATATTGCGTTACTGCAATCTGGCCTTGATTGGTTAGAAGCAAAAACGGGTAAACCCGTCATTGGTGTGCTGCCTTATTTACATGGCTTTGATTTAGAAGCTGAAGATGCGATCACTCAAGCGCAAACCCTCAGCAGCAACAATAAATTGAATATTGTGGTGCCAGTGTTAACTCGTATTAGTAACCATACTGATTTTGATGCGTTGCGTTTAAATCCTGATGTTGACTTACGTTATGTGGGAAAGGGTGAACGGATCGAAAATGCGGATCTGATTTTGCTTCCAGGCAGTAAATCTGTAAGGGACGATCTTGCGTATCTTCGCTCGCAAGGTTGGGATCAGGATATCAAACGTCACTTGCGTTTCGGAGGCAAAGTGATGGGCATTTGTGGTGGTTACCAAATGTTAGGTCGGGTAATTCGCGATCCACTCGGCGTTGAAGGTGAAGCGGGCGAAAGTGAAGGACTGGGGTTGTTGAACGTCAGTACAGAACTCACCGCTGAAAAAACGCTCAGGAATGTTCAAGGCGAGCTTATTTTACCGCAAGGTAAAGCGAAGCTCTCAGGCTACGAGATCCACGTTGGACGCACAACGCTCGATGATGCATCCTCAGCAATCATCACGTTAGACAATGGCAACCGTGACGGTTTATTAAGTGATTGCCAGCAAGTGTTGGGGACTTACATGCACGGAATTTTTGATAGTTTTCCTGCAACTGAGCTTATCTGTCGCTGGGCTGGTGCCGCTGATATAAGTTATTACGATCATGTGGCGCAAAAAGAACAAGCCATTAACCGCATTGCGGATGCGATTGAAGAGCATTTGAACTTGGCCTTATTATGGCCAGAATTAACGGAGCGTTAACATGAGAAAAATACTGCTCTCTATCGTCGCCATGCTGTGCTGCACGGCGGTTTATGCACAAGAGAAAATCACTGTTTATGCAGCGTCATCCATGACGAATGCGGTTAATGAATTGATTGCGGCTTACCAGCCGAAACAACCGTTAGACATTGTGCCCGTTTATGCGGGTTCATCCGCGCTTGCTCGTCAAATTGAGCAAGGTGCACCAGCGGATATTTTCATTTCAGCCAATGATAACTGGGTTACTCACTTGCTTAACAAGAACATTGTGACGAGCGATAAGGTCACATTGTTGGCTGGAAATCAGCTGGTGCTTATCGCCCCTCAATCGTCGAAGCTCAATTCGCTGGTAGTAAATGATGTTGCGGCATGGCTTGACGCCTTGAACGGTTCACGTTTAGCGATAGGTAACACAATGGCGGTGCCTGTGGGAATGTATGCCAAAGAGGCACTAGAAAAGTTAAAAGTGTGGTCGTCGCTCGCCCCTATGCTGGCTCAAACCAATAACGTACGTTTAGCGCTTGCGCTAGTTGAACGTCAAGAAGCCGCACTTGGTATTGTATATAAGACGGATGCATTGATGAGCAATAAGGTCAAAGTGGTACACGAATTTGATTCAAGCCTACACAGCGCCATCCATTATCCTTTAGTGCAGCTAACTGAGCGTGATACGGTGAATCAATTCATGCTTTTTTTACGCAGCGATCAAGCAAAAAGTATCTTACAGAACTACGGTTTTAGCGTGATGACAGGAACGGATTCCTTTGCTTTCTGAGTACGAATGGGTTGCACTGCAACTGAGCTTAAAAGTCGCGATTTATACCGTGCTTTGGCTCTTACCGCTGGGAATGTTTTTTGCGTGGCTACTCGCCAGAAAGCAGTTTTGGGGTAAAAGTATACTGGATAGCCTAGTGCATTTGCCGCTCGTATTACCGCCAGTGGTTGTGGGGTATCTTCTGTTGATCACCATGGGTAAACAAGGCGTAATTGGGCAATGGCTTGATAATATGTTTGGCTTGCGTTTCAGCTTCAGTTGGCGTGGAGCCGTGTTGGCGTGTGTCATCATCGCACTGCCCTTGATGGTTCGTGCGATTCGTTTAAGCCTTGAAAGCGTCGATCCTAAGTTAGAGCAAGCGGCTCGAACCTTAGGCGCTTCACCACTCAAAGTTTTTTTGACCATTACATTACCCTTAACGATACCCGGGCTGATCACTGGCGCGATGCTCTCTTTTGCTCGCAGCCTAGGTGAGTTTGGAGCCACCATTAGCTTTGTGTCCAATATTCCCGGTGAAACACAAACGCTTCCTCTTGCGATGTATAACTTTTTAGAAACGCCAGGAGCCGAAATGGAAGCGATGCGTTTGTGTATTATCTCCATCGCGATTGCCTTGGCTTCGTTATTCATTTCTGAAGTGATTAGCCGCCGAATGACTCGGCGCTTAGGGACTCAATGATGAGTGGGTTAAAGATTCAATTTGAAAAACAGTTAGGTGATATCAAGCTTAATGCGGATTTGGTTTTACCAAGCCGTGGTATTTGTGCGGTTTTCGGGCGTTCAGGGGCGGGGAAAACCTCCTTCATCAATATTATCAGTGGATTGGTGAAGCCTGAACTTGGTGAAATCGAGATCAATGGCCGCATCCTATTTAGCCAACGAAAAAAGATTAACTTGCCTGTTGAAAAGCGCAACGTTGGTTACGTTTTTCAAGATGCTCGATTGTTTCCACATTACACCGTTTATGGCAATTTAAACTATGGTGTCAAAAAAAAGGATGCCGACCACTTCGCCGCCATCGTAAAATTATTGGCTTTAGCGCCATTACTTACACGTTATCCGCATGATTTATCGGGTGGGGAGAAACAGCGAGTAGCGATTGGCCGAGCCTTACTATCCAAGCCCGATATTTTATTGATGGATGAGCCGTTGGCATCGCTCGATATGCCGCGCAAACGTGAAGTGATGCCTTTTTTGGAAGAGCTGGCTCATAGCGTGCATATTCCAATTCTCTATGTGACGCACAGCATGAATGAAATTTTGCGTCTGGCTAATCATTTAGTTGTGTTAGAGCAGGGCGCTGTGCTGATAAGCGGTGAGCTAGAGCAAGTGTGGTCTTCAAATTATATGCGTCCTTGGCAATCATTTGCCGACCAAAGTAGTCTGTTTTCTGCCCACATCTGCCAGCACAACAAAGATTATGCGCTCACACAGGTCTTACTTGCAGATGATGTCAAACTTTGGGTGCAATATGTGGAAGGCGAGGTAGGCTCTGCACTGCGATTACAGATCCGTGCAAATGATGTTTCGGTGGCGCTTGATAAGCCAAACCGGACGTCAATTCGTAATATTCTGCCTGCGCAGATTTGCCAGCTTGAAAAGCAGCCTCAAGGTACTGATAAACAGAGTGTGGGGATAAAACTCAAGTTAGGCGAAGGGTGTTACCTGTGGGCTACGGTAACCAAATGGGCGGCCGATGAGCTACAACTGGATGTTGGTGATTCGCTGTATGTGCAAATTAAAGGGGTGAGCGTGTCGCAGCGTGATATCGTCTTAACGCATTAATGTTTTTCATTATTAATGTATTGATTCAATAACCTAAGCCTCTCTTATCTCGAGTTCAGGTTCAATAGAAAAAGCCGTCATATAAAATTGACGGCTTTATGCTCAATGATGTGCGTTTTATTTTGCAAACACGTCTTTAAAATCGCGTTTTAGAATCGGGTCGCGGCGTGCTTTTTTGATCTGTTTAACCATATCTTTCACACAGTTATGCAGCACTTGATCAAGAAGCTCTGCTCGGTACTCTTCTTTATCTTGGTCTGTCATCTCTTTCGGTAAATTCAATGTTGGGAACTCCTCCATGACATTGACACCAGCAAAGGCTTGGCTGACAGAGATCAACGCATGAAACTGTTCAAAATTATCCAACACATTTTGCGCACTGGCTGGTAGAGAGTTCCAAGACTCGCGTACCGCTTCTTCAGAGACTTCATGTATAGACACGACCATGTAGTACATCTCTTGTGGCACTTGATCAAATTCAATTACTTGGCGCAATTCTGGCGAGATGGCGTCTAAGTCCACTACAGGTTGTTCGGTTTGCTTTACTTCAGACATGAAGATATCTCTTTAGGGGAAAAGCTACATGCTAAAAATTTATAGCGAAAAGTCAATATTGTGCGCAAAATTAAACAAAGAAAGTGAATAAATCTATGTTATACGTAAGCATATGATTGAAATTTAAAGGGGTTACAGATGGTAAGTTCGGGCTCTTCTATGAGGATCTTACTGGTCGATGACGTACAACTGGATCGAATGCAACTCACCATTCGTCTTAAGCAGCTCGGTCATCACGTGGAGGCGGTTGCCAGTGGACAAGCGGCATTGGATAGCTATTGCCAATTTGATCCAGAACTGATTCTGATGGATATTTCGATGCCCGGCATGAATGGTTTTGAATTGTCGAAAAAAATACGTCAGCAATACCATGAATGGGTGCCTATTATCTTTTTAAGTGGGCATGATGAACCGTCGATGATCGCGCAAGCGATAGAGGCAGGCGGTGATGATTACTTAACCAAGCCAGTCGATAAACTGGTACTCAACTCCAAATTATTAGCCATGCAGCGTATTGCAAGTATGCGTCGAGAGCTTAAACGCGCAACGGTTAAACTTGAAGAGCTAAATGGTGTTTTGCAGCAGCAAGCAAATGAAGATGGCTTAACGCAAGTCTTTAATCGTCGATTTATAGATGACAAGCTTAAAGAGATGATCAGTTGGCATGGGCGGCACAAATTTCCCATGAGCCTCATTTTAATCGATGTGGACTATTTCAAACGGTTTAACGATAACTACGGCCATATAGAAGGAGATAACTGCTTGATTACCATTGCGCAAACGGTGAATCAGTTATTTGTGCGTACTGGTGAGTATGTAGGGCGATATGGCGGTGAAGAGTTTTTAGTGCTGCTGGGCAATGCCAATTATGAACAAGCACTGATTGCCGCTGAGCGAATCCAACAATCAATGATTAAAGCACACTATCCTCATCAATACAGCGAAATTGCCGATCATGTCACCTTATCTCAAGGTGTCATCTCGTTAACGCCGAATGGCACTGAGTCTATCGCTAATATTTACAATCTGGCCGACGAAGCCTTGTACCAAGCAAAGCATCAAGGTAGAAATTGCTTTATTTCTTACGATGTTACCAATGCAGCATTAAGCTAATACACACACTTCACTCGCTCTTTTTTGTTAGCACTTAAGCAATATGGTGTACACTAGTACTAACGCTTTGGATTAGAAGTCAGGATGCATATATCAACTTTTTTGGCTCATGGGTGCACTTTATGGACGGATTGCAGTATTTTTCACCAGATAGGGTGGCGGACATGGTGGGTGAAGAGAATGTGAATGAGATGCTGTGCGGCTATCGAACAAGCCTATTGGAAGCTTTGAATAAACTTAGCAATGCGTTTTGTGGCAACCAAGTTGAGGTGATTCATCACATTTCACACACGATGAAATCGTCATCTCGGTTTGTCGGAGCGGATGTATTAGCATTTGAATTCCAGAAACTTGAAGCCGCAACTGATAATCTAACCAATGTTACTCAAGACACCGAGTTTTCAATCAGTTCTATCAATGATCAAAGTAAGTTGTTGTTGGACGAAATCAACCAATATATGAATAAATAAAACAATGAAGCTAAGTGAGAATCAAATGGAAAAAGTACATTTGAAGGTCATGTGCATAGATGATGATGTTTTTATGCTTAAAGCCATTGCTCGTTTGATCAGGCGTATTCGTCCAGAATGGGAAATCATACTGGTTTCGGAGCCGCTAAATTGGTTGTCAGAATGGAATAAGCATAATTGCCAACCACCAGCCATTATCATTTCAGATTTACTCATGCCGCATAAATGTGGCGATGAGCTGTTAGAAGAGGTAAAGCAGACTTACCCGCAAGTAGTGAGAGCTCTTTTAACTGGTAATACGCAGGAAAATCTGCCTCAAAAAGCGCATGCGTATTCCCACTTCGTTCTGCCTAAGCCATTCACACAAGAGGACTTTGAACGCTTATTTGAATGTACCGAACGTCTTTATCAAATGCCGTTTAACAATGAGTGCCGAACTAAACTCGGAAGTTTGAAAGATCTTCCGGTATTACCCAATTCGATACACCGTTTACAACAAACGATTGCCTCTCCTACTTGTGATCTTCAATCGATCGCAGACACCATTAGCCATGAGCCTGTATTAGTCGCACGAGTGTTTCAAATTGCCAATTCTTCTTACTTGGGTTTTCGTCGAACCACTGATTCACTATCGGAAGCTGTTGGACGTTTAGGCGCGACTTTAGTGGAGAGTATCGCCATATCGTTATTGAGCCATCACGCTAACAGCTTAGTTTCAAAAAAGGCCCACCAAGATATTTCAGAACAGGCGCTGAGGGTGAGCTATATATCCCGTTTACTGGCTAAAAACTTGGGGTACTCCCTACAAGATAAAGATCGGGTGTTTGTCTCAAGCTTGCTTACCGCAATCGGAAAATTGATTTTGATGGAGGAAGGCGCTGATATCCATAATGTTGATTCTTTCTTAGAGCTTCAACAAGAATATGCTGATTACTACATAGTAACGGCATACATGCTGATGATATGGGGATACGGTTCAGAGATTGGAGAGATCGTTCTTAATCAAAGTAAGAGTGATTTTTTTTCAGATGACAAATCTGTTGTACTTGGAAGTATTGTGGGGCTTGCAAATCGCATAGAAGCATGTAGGGGAAATGAGAGCTACCAAACACTGATTGATGGTGTACCAAGTTCCATTGCAAGCGTATTAGTTGAGCTAAAACCCATATTTATTGAGTAATTATATAATTACTTTTTTTGATTAGAGGGAGCGAGCATGGCAATTAAAATTACAATAGCAGACGATTCAAAGATGTCGAGAAAAGCGGTAATGAGGGCGATTCCTGAAGAGTGGGATGTAGAAATCAGCGAAGCCCAAAATGGCAAAGAAGCCCTAGTCAATTACCAAAATGGGTGCGCTGAAGTGATGTTTTTAGATTTGACCATGCCAGAAATGGATGGCTTCCAAGTCCTAGAATATCTGCACAGCGTTGATGCTAAAAGCATTGTCATTGTCATTAGTGCCGATATTCAACCTTTTGCTCAGCAGCGCGTAAGAGAACTCGGTGCAGTCACCTTTTTGCAAAAACCACTTGACCCAGCACAGCTAAAACAAACATTGCACGAGGTAGGACTATTATGACAATGGCACTTTCAGAAGACCATAAAGACGCCCTGCAAGAATTTATGAATATCTCAATGGGCAGAGCAGCAAATAAACTGGCTACCTTGCTTAATTTGCACGTCACTATATCTGTACCCAGTATTGGAGTGGCAACGGATGAGGATTTAGCGCAACTGCAATCTTATGAAACCGATTATTACTACACTCGGCAGTCTTTTTTTGGTGGCATGGATGGTGAGTTAGTGACCTTAATGAGCAGAAAAGGCTGTGAACAGATAGTGAGCGATCTAAAACAATCAACAGGTGATGCTCAAGATGTCGTGAGCCTAGAGGAGAGCATTTTAGATATCTCGAATATTTTATCTGGTGCAAGTCTAAAGGGTCTATGTCAGCAAATAGACATAAAAACTAAAATTCAGTCTCCAGTGCTGTTTTATCCGTCAACACAGCCGCTTCCCATTTCTCAGTGGAAGCTATCTTTAATTATGGAAATCTCTTTTTTAGTCGAAAAAGCGTCATTCTCTGCTAAAACCATCATCTGTTTTGCAGACAACGAATTGGACAAGGTACTCATTCACCTCGATGAGTTGATGTAGGAGTTTGGAATGGGAAAAAGCCGCTTACTGCTTTCTGATCTGCTGGATCAACTCTCTTTTGCGTTGTGCATAGTACGGCAGGATTACATTATCGTGAAAGCTAATGACTATTTCCAATCCCGAGTCATTTTTGATGGTGATGTGATGCAAGGAAAGAACATACTTGAACTATTTCCTCATTCCGCCGACTACCTTAAACGAAAAATTGATACGGCATTGGTGATTGAAACTTCAAGCTTTAGTAGTTGGGAGCAGAAGCCTCACCTATTGCCCTTTAAAAGTTCCCGCCCTGTATCGGGTGAAGAAGAACAGATGTATCAAGATTTGGAGATCATCCCTATTCATAGTGAAGATGGGACTATCGAGCATGTCTGTATATGTGTCTATGACGTAACAATTCAAGCTAGTCAGCAGCAGGAACTTAAGCGCATTTCGCATCAATTAGAGCAAGAACATCAAGCGCAAAAAGTATTGATTAAAAAACTCGAAGATGCACAAGGACAACTACTGCAATCAGAGAAAATGGCCTCTATTGGGCAGCTTTCAGCAGGCATCGCCCATGAGATCAATAATCCAGTGGGGTTTATCACATCCAATATTCAAACACTGAGTGACTATTTTCAAACGCTAGCCGCCGTTTTAGAAGGGATAAAACAGCAGGTTTCACAAGCAAATGATACCGCTCTAGCGGCAAAGTGTGAGTCATTACTACAAGAGAAACAGATTGATTTTATTTTAGAAGATACGGCAGATTTGATTTCAGAATCACTAGAAGGTTCATCTCGAGTAATGGCCATTGTGAAAAATTTGAAAGAGTTTTCACACGTTGATGGTTCTGAATGGAGCTATGCAAATTTGGAAAACTGTATCGAATCAACGCTGAAAATCATCAATAACGAAATCAAATACAACATTACTTTAGAGAAGATATATCAAGAAAACGTGCCTGACGTGTATTGCCAGCCAATGCAGATTAACCAAGTACTTCTTAATATTCTTGTCAATGCAAGTCAGGCGATTGTCGGAGAAGGCACCATCACCATCTCATTAGCTAAGTTAAATGAGAAACAGGTTGAAATTCGCATTAAAGATACGGGAAGTGGTATTCCTGATGCGATTAAAGATCGCATCTTTGAACCCTTCTTTACCACCAAAGCGGTTGGGTCCGGCACAGGATTAGGTTTATCAGTTTCGTACGGGATCATCAATGGTCATAAAGGCACCATTGCAGTTCATAGCGAAGTGAATAAAGGTACTGAATTCATCATTACGTTGCCAATAGACGCAATCGAATTGGCTACACTAGCAATAGAGTGAAAATTATCGTTATTTGATTAGGGAGTATGCATGTGAGTAAAACCCAGCAACAGGAAGAAAATAGACGCTTTCAAGAAGAACACAGCTTGGACTCAACATTTCACTACGTCGTACTTTCTTTGCTAGGAGTTATGTTTTCAAATCAATCACAAGAAGACAAGTTAGATCAGTTTATTACTCATGTTCAGCCTTTATTCCCTAATACACATATCGTGCTATTTTCTTACAATTCTGAGCAGAGGCTCAAGATACTGCGTTCTAGTTTTCCAATCACCGATGCAATGAAGTTAGGCACATACCCGGTCTTAGCCGATACGGAGTTTAGTTACTTCCCTGATTTAGCCAATGATGCGGGGAAATTCTCAGACTATCACAATGACTTTCCTGCTTGGAAAAGTGGCGTTACCTTTTCCGTCTCCTCACTGACGCGGCGCTATAGCCTGTTTCTTGCGCGAACAACGCTGAATGCTTTTGACTTAAGTGAATTAGAAAAAATCCAAGAAGGCATGTTACTGGTTGAGATGGCCTTAAAATTACTGTCGTCTATGCGGGAGAGTAGTAGTGATCTTCAACGAAATGAGCAAGATGCAAAAAGGGTTTCTTTAGGTAAATTGGCCGCCGGTGTTGCGCATGAAATCAATAATCCACTCGGCTTTGTGATGAGTAATTTCAACACGTTAAGTTCCTATCTTGCCCAAGTGAAGGCACACCCAGAGATCCAGCAGATCAACGACCGTCAGTTGGCAGAAATACTTGATGATAGCGAGTCTATCATTGTGGAAAGTTTAGAGGGGCTTTCGCGTATTAAAAACATTGTAGCGAGCTTGAATGTGTATTATCACGAGTCCAAATTATCAGTTGGAATGGTCGATTTAAGAGACGTGGTTAGCTCTGCGACTAATATGGTGTTGGGTGAAATGAAGCTGAAAGCACGCTTAAATTATGAACCTCCTCAAATACCATTTTATGTTCTAGGGCAAACCCATAAGCTCCAACAAGTACTGATTAATTTGTTAGTCAATGCGTTACAGTCATTCTCCCATACTGATGGTGAAGTCAATGTCGCCTTGTATATGGAAAACAGCTTATTAATCGAGAATAAATCTAGTGTCTGCCTATCGGTATGCGATAACGGTAAAGGCATTTGTCCGGAAGATTTAGTGTACGTTTTTGATCCTTTTTTTACCACCAAGCGTATCGGTGATGGCGCAGGACTTGGATTATCTGTTGCGAAAGAAATCATAGAAGAGCACCTCGGGAAAATTGAAATTCAGTCGACGATAGGTCAAGGAACCTGCGTCTATATTCGTTTACCGCTTTATGTTGCACCTCATCATTCGATGAAAGGATTGGGGTAATTGTATGTTTCGATATAAAGAAATTCTGCTTGTAGATGATGAGCCAGCGGTACTTAAAGCTTTAACTCGTGAATTCAAACCGCATTTTTCTGTGGTTCATTGTGCGAGTAGCGGCCTTGAGGCTCTGACTATTTTAGAGCGGCACCCTATCGAAATTGTGATTTCTGATTATCGAATGCCTAATATGGATGGGACAGAGCTGGTCGTCAATATTCGCAATAAGTATCCTCATGTTGTAACCATTATTCTATCTGGTCAAGCTGACATCAAAGGTTTGTCTCGTGCTTTGAACGAAGGGAAATTGCATCGTTTTCTCCAAAAACCATGGGATAGAGAGGAGCTGATTGAAACCATACGTTTGAGTTTATTGGAGCGTGAAGCATTGCTAGGTAGTGATGTGCTGACGAACTTAAAAAACCGGCGTACGTTAGATGAACAGATTATCGAATTGAAAAAACATGGTGACTCCTCATACGCTTTGGTCATGGTGAATATTGCTAATCTAGACGAAATTAACCATCAATACGGCGGAGCGCTTGGTAATCAATTTATTAAAACGCTGGCGTGGCATCTGAGTGATGGTAATACAGAGCCGGAAACCATATATCGCTACAAAGATAAGCTGTTTATGTGCATTCCATACAGCCCCAAAGGTTATCAAGTTGTGATGCGCCTATGTTCGCGACTCTCTCAGCCTGTTGAAGTCGACACACATCTTATTAAAACCAGATACACGGTTTTGCTCTGTGATGTTAAATCGTTGCATCAAGTCGATGATATATCTATTGCTGACCTTAATGAACGCTCGCGAGTGTGTTTGCACCATCAACTGCCGATTTACTGGCTCGATAATGATCCTCAATCCCGAGAGTTATTGGCGCTATTTTCTGTATTAAACGATATCGATAGACGCTATTTCTGCGCGTTTTATCAGCCGCAAATGTCGACGGTAACTGGTGATGTTTGTGGATTTGAAGCATTAGCTAGGCGAAAAACAGTTGAGAATGAGTGGCAATATCCAGCAAGTTTCTTACCCATAATTGAGCAGTATGGTTTAACTAAAGTGTTAACCGAAAAAATATTGGAAGACGTACTGATGTTCATCAAACAACATCAGAAACTAATTAAAGATCGAAATATCAGTGTTAATGTGCCTGGGAACATGTTGATAAATGGGCAATTTTACGAATTATTGACTAAGCTAACTACAAAGCTCAGTTGCGGTTTGAATAATTTGTCAATAGAGATAACGGAGCATGACTTTATTGAGGATTTTATTCAGGCGAAACAAGAACTCAGTAAACTGAAAGGGTTGGGATTGAGCTGTGCACTGGATGATTTTGGAACTGGATATGCGGGCTATGAATATCTGTGCGAAATGCCTTTTGATGTACTTAAAATTGATGGGCGATTTGTTCAAGCAATTGGCAAATCAGCGTCCAATGAAGTTATTTTGAGGGCAATGATAGACAGTGCTGAATCACTTGAAATGGGAGTGATTGCCGAATGGGTTGATACTCAGGAGCAAGCAGATAAATTGAAAACCTTGGGCTGTTCCATTATCCAGGGGCATTTGGTGAGTCAGGCATTATCATCAGACGACGTGGTCAGTTATTTGTCTAGAATGGAGGAGGAACGATGGAAAATGTCGCACAAAAAATAGCGATTGGTGGTGATAGACTTAGCCTTCTGCTGCTAGATGATGAGAGCGAAATTCTAAAATCACTAACGAGGGTTTTGCGTACAGATTATGACATAGTTTCTTTTAATAGCGGAAAGGAAGCCTTGGAATATTTAGATCAACATGAGGTCTCTATTATTATCTCTGATATGCGGATGCCAGAGATGGATGGTGCCGATTTTCTCGCAAAATCAAAAGAATTATATCCTGAGACGATTCGTATCCTGCTTACTGGATATAGTGATATTCAGTCAACCGTCAGGGCAGTAAATTCCGGCGGAATTCATACCTATATTGGCAAACCATGGGATAACGAAAACCTAAAACTGATCGTTTCAAAAGCAGCGGAGTTTTATCGTCTGACAAAAGAGCGAGAACATTTGGCTATCGAGTTAGAAAAACGCAATAGCGAGCTCGAAGTGGTGAATCTAGCCTTGGAGGACAATAATCGTAAGCTGGCTGAATTTAATCAAGATTTAGAGCAGAAGGTAAAAGAGAGAACGTTAGAGCTGCAATCATCTAATAAAAAGTTAGAACATTTGTTGATAAGTCGTAACAAGACGTTTAAAGATATACTAGGTATGGTTACTGCGATCATTCAATATCGAACGGGACACCCAGCCGATCACGCAGAGCGTATTGCTAACCAAGCGAAGGTAGTAGCGCAGCGGTTAAAACTACCTGAAAGCCAAGTAAGTCATGTCTACTTGTGTGGTTTGATGCACCAAATAGGATTAATCGGTGCGAAAGATAAAGAACTTGAAAAGTTGATTGTTGATCCAGAAACCTCAATTCCTCAGAGTCCTAATGCCAATTCTGTATTAGGTGCCGAGATTTTAGGCCGAATTAAGCGCTTTGAACCACTAGTTGAGATCATTCGCCACCAAGATGAGTTGTATGACGGTACTGGTAAGCCAGGCCATTTACATGGTGAAGAAATACCTTTGTGTTCACGTATTATTAAAGTGATTAAAGATTATGACTACTATATTGCATCACCAAATAATCCACGTCGTATGCATACCAAAAGTGCGCAGAGTTATATAAAAGAGCAGGCTGGAACCTTGTATGACCCCACAGTCGTGGATGCTTTTTTAATGGTAGTAACTTCGTTAAAACACTTGGAGGATGGCCTAGAATTGTGCATTGGTTTGAGTGAAGTGAAACCGGGTATGAAAATTAAGCGTGATTTGTACTTACCCAATGGAAACTTAATGTTGACCGCTGGCAATCAAATTAACTCAGCTTTGTTGGCGAAATTAAAAGAGCTTGAAGAACAGACTAATATGCCAATCGCGGTTTACATCGGTTAACTTAAAAAGAGTGCCGCATCAGCAGCACTCAATTGAATCTTTTATTGTTTTGCAAACAGATAAGTACGGAACCCACCAATCAAGTTACGTGCTTTAAAGCCATTATTGGTCAGTTGGCGGTAGGCTACATTACCGCGCAACCCGACTTGGCAATAAATGATGATCTCTTTGTCTTTGGGCAGTTCATCCATACGTTGACGAAGTTGGTCAACCGGAATATTGATGTCGCCTTTGAGATGATTACCATTTTCACGTTCACTTGGATTACGTACATCCAAAATAATATGCGTGTCATTTAGCGAATCGATTTGATCAAAATGAATGGCTTTTGCATCGCCTTTCATTATATTTGTCGCGACAAAAGCTGCTTGGTTAATCACATCTTTCGCGCTGCCGTATGGTGGCGCGTAAGTCAGCTCTAAGTGTTGTAGTTGTTCTACTGTCATACCTGCACGTTGAGCGACAGCCATCACGTCGATACGCTTGTCGATGCCATCTTTACCAACCGCTTGTGCCCCGAAGATTTTGCCTGATTTTGGATCGAACAGCATTTTGAACGACACCACTTCAGCGCCCGGATAGTAGCTCGCATGGCTGGCTGTGTGAACGTACACTTTTTCGTAATCAACGCCGTCACGTTTTAGTTGCTTCTCATTTTTGCCTGTGGATGCCACGGCTAAGTCGAATATTTTACAGATTGCGGTTCCTTGTGTTCCTTGATAGGTTTCGTTACGACCAAGCATGTTATCAGCTGCCATGCGACCTTGGCGATTGGCAGGACCTGCGAGTGGAACCAGCGTTTGTTTGCCTGTAACAAAATCCTTTTCTTCGATCGCATCGCCGACGGCGTAAATCGCTGGATCGCTGGTCTGCATCTGTTCGTTCACCCAAATGCCACCAAGTTCACCGAGTTGTAAGCCCGCTTCAGCAGCCAGTTTGGTTTCTGGACGCACACCAATCGCCATAATCAGGATGTCAGTGGTGAGTATTTCACCATTGCTGAGCACAAGATCCAGTTCACCTTCGATGTGTTTGTGCTCCAGAGTTTCACCCGATTCTGTGCTAGGTAACGTTGCCGCTGGTTTATATTCGACCGATTTTAAGGCAACACCTAAACGTAAATCGATGCCTTTAGCGCGAATCTCCGCATGAGCAAAGCCCGCCATTTCACTATCGACAGGTGTCATTACCTGATCAGCCATTTCGATCAGCGTGGTTTTGATACCGAGGTGATGGAATGCTTCCATCATTTCCAAACCGATAAAACCACCGCCGACGACAGTTGCATGCTCAGGTTTATTCATTTGCAGCGTCTGGATGATTTTATCCATATCTGGAATGTTGCGCAGCGAATGGGTCAGTGGGTTTTGAATCCCAGGAATCGACGGGACAATAGGACCCGCTCCAGGGGAAAGCAGCAAAAAATCATAGCTTTCTTGGTACTCTGACTGATCGAGCAGATTGCGTACAGTGATGGTTTTCGCTGCACGATTAATGCGCAGCACTTCATTCATAGTGCGCACATCCACATTAAAACGCGCTAAAAAGCTTTCCGGTGTTTGTAGCAGCAAATTGCTGCGCTCTTTGATGTCACCGCCTATGTGATATGGCAAGCCACAGTTAGCAAATGAAACGAAGGGGCCCCGCTCAAACATAATGATTTCAGCTTCTTCGCTGAGTCGACGAGCACGAGCCGCTGCGGATGCACCACCCGCGACACCACCAATAATCACAATCTTAGTCATAAATTACTCCAGTAAAATTAAACAAAAGCGGCATGGTAAGGTAAGTAAATCCTCAGTGCAGGCCAAGCTTTTTCAAGAAAAAGGCCGCTGGACAAATCCCTGTGAAAGCGCTTTGAATTAAGTTCACTCCAACAAATACCGTTAGCCAAATAAAGTTTGAATGGACAAACACAGTTAAAACGATCGACAGCAGTACCATGCTACCCGCCAATATTCTTACCCCATTTTCAATCGTCATGTTGTTACCCTCCGTTGTAAATTAAAGTCACTATAAATTAATTGATTAGCAATGTCTAATGTTAATTTATCTAATTTTGAATAAACTAAATAAGCGTTGACTAAAATTAATTCATTAGTATTATCTAATTAAATGCAATGCGAAGGGGGCGTGATGGAGATCACATCAGTCAATGTGGAGCAAATGAAAACAAATGCGATAGAGGTTTCAGAGTTGCTTAAAACGATGGCCCATCCTGAGCGTTTGATGGTGCTTTGCCAGTTAATTAATGGTGAGGTGGGCGTTGGAGAATTGCAGCAAAGCTCGATGTTAAGTCAATCAGCCTTTTCGCAACATTTAACCGTGCTTCGTAAGCAGAATATGATCAAAGCAAGAAAGGAGTCACAGCAAGTCTTCTATTCGCTATCGGATCCGCGGGTTGTGCAGCTTATTCAAAGTTTGCAGACCGTTTTTTGTAATTAGTTCATTTGTCATAGGTTAAAAGGATAAATAATGTTGTTTTCTGTTCCTTGGGAATCGTTGTTAGGTGGTGTTTTACTAGGGATATCGACTTCACTCATGTTGCTGTTTAACGGCAAAATTGCTGGGATAAGTGGGGTATTAACGGGATTGATGACGCCTAAAACGCATGATTTTGCATGGCGTTTGTTATTTGCACTTGGCATGGTAACTGGTGGTGCTATTGCCGTTTGGTTTTTAAATGCACAAGTGCCGCAAACTTTTAACTTTAATAACGGTGTTTTGGCGCTTGCTGGCCTATTAGTTGGGGTAGGCACTCGATTAGGAAATGGTTGCACCAGTGGCCATGGTATCTGTGGTGTTGGCCGACTATCCACTCGCTCTATTGCGGCGACAGGTATCTTCATGGGCGTTGCTGCCATTACTGTGTTTGTACGCCTTCATCTTCTATAAGTGAGTCAAAATGAATCAGATGTTGTTTAGATTAACCTCGTTAGTGGCAGGTATTTTGTTTGGTGCGGGTATGGTTATCTCAGGAATGGCCAATCCAGCCCAAGTCGTAGGTTTTTTGGATGTGGCTGGTGCTTGGGATCCAAGCTTAATGTTTGTGATGGGAGGCGCATTGGCCGTTTTTATGCCGACCTATTTCATCGTTATTAAAGCAAGACAGCAGCCTATAAATGCAGAAAAATTCTGTTTAGCGACGACTCGCAGTGTTGATATCCGGCTTATCTCTGGTGCTGCGATTTTTGGGTTAGGTTGGGGATTAGTGGGCATTTGTCCAGGGCCAGCACTATCAAGTCTTGCATTGGGTAATATTGAGGTATGGCTATTCTTTGTCTCAATGATGGTTGGGCTTGGTGCAACTAATTTGTTGATCTGCATTAAGAATAATGAACAACAGCAAACGCAAAAGGTTTAATCTAACTAGAATTCAATAAGCAAGTGGAATCGTAACGATCAACATGAGGGATGGGTATGAAAAGGCGAATTTTGATTGCGTGTATTGCCTTAATCACGAGCGGTTATTGGGCCGTTGGCTATGCTGATGATCGTTATATCGTGACCTATGAGCAGATACCACAGCAGATTGCATTTGAAGGTGTTGTCCAGCCAGTTAATAAAGGGACAGTTGCGGCTCAAACCTCTGGTCGAGTCGTTGGTGTGTATGTCGACGTTAACGATTTTGTTAAAAAGGGCGACGTGCTATTAGAAATCAGCGCTATTCAGCAATCGGCTTCTTTAGACGCATCTCAAGCTCAGTTAACCAGTGCAGAGGCTCGAAATCGTGAAGCTCAAGCTCAACTAAAGCGTTATCGACTGCTGTTTCCTAAAGGTGCTATTTCACAAGACCAAATGGATGGCGCTGAAGCTCAAGCTCGAAGTGCTGCTGCGGCCGTCAAGGCGGCAAAAGCCGCGGTTGTGCAGGCGAAGGAGTCACTTGGATACACCAATATTACCGCCCCTTATGATGGTGTCGTGACGGAGCGACATGTAGAGCTGGGTGAAACGGTGGCTCCGGGTACTGCGCTGCTCAGTGGTTTCTCATTCAATGAGTTGCGTGTTGAAACGGCTATTCCGCAGCGCTATCAGCCTGCAGTCACCAATGTTGCTCAATTCCAAGTCATTATACCCACGGGCGATAAAATAACCCCAATCGATTACAGCTTATTCAGTTATGCCGATCCTCAATCACATACATTCAAAATCCGTCTTGAGTTGCCTCGTGCAGACCAAACTGACAAGCTCGGGCAAGTGATGCCAGGAATGTGGGTCAAGACAGAGTTTAATTATGGTCAACGTGAGGTGATGCTCATTCCTGTTGCCGCTGTGATTCGCCGAGCAGAACTGAGTGCCGTATATCGCATCGTTGATGATAAACGACGGCTAAATCCAGTGCGATTAGGGCAAACCTATGGTGAATATGTGGAAGTATTATCTGGCTTGGAACAAGGTGATACTGTCGCAAGCCGTGTATTTACACAAGTAGGTGAGTAATATGGATAATCGTTTAGGCGTCTCAGGACGTATTGCCAAAGCTTTTCAGACTTCAGCGATGACGCCGTTGCTCGCGATTGTTGGGTTACTGATGGGCGTTTTTGCGGTAATGGTTACTCCTAAAGAAGAAGAGCCGCAAATCGATGTGACCTTTGCCGATGTGTATATTCCTTTTCCCGGAGCTTCTCCGGCGGAAGTGGAAAGTTTAGTGACGAACCCAGCAGAGCAGATCATCTCTGAAATTGAGGGAATTGATAAAATTTACTCTTTTTCGCAACCCGATGGTGCGATGATTGTGGCTATCTTTGATGTCGGCGTCCCTAGAAACGACGCCGTGGTTCGTATTTATAATAAACTCTATTCCAATAAAGATTGGATGCCAAAAGGCGTTGGGGTGGGCGAGCCGATCATCAAACCTAAAGGCATTGAAGATGTGCCTATCGTCAGCATTACGTTATCCGATAAAACGGGCACTTTGGACAACCAACAGTTAACGCAAGTGGCCCATGGTTTAGAAACAGAGCTCAAACGCATTGATGGTACACGAGATATTTATACGATAGGTCGCCACCCTACTATTGTTGATGTACGTTTAGACCCCGTTAAAATGAACAGCTTTGGCATCACGTTAGATCAACTGAATCAGCATCTTCCTGCGGCGAACCACAGCTCTCCAATGTTGAAACTGACGCATGAAAATCAGCAGTTTCCCATCCAAATTGGTCAGTTTTTAACAAAAGTTGAAGAAGTAAAGCAATTGGTGATTGGGCTGCATAACCAGACACCGGTATATTTAGCGGATGTCGCTGTGGTTCAATTGGGTGTTGATACACCAACCCAACAAGTTTGGACCAGTGATAAGCAAGGTATTTATCCAGCAGTTACTTTAGCCATCGCTAAAAAAGGAGGCGAAAACGCCGTTCGTGTGGCTGAGATGGTTGAAGCTCGAGTTGCAGAACTTGAAAATCAGTTAATTCCACACGGAATCAGTGTTGAAATCACGCGTGACTACGGGAAAACCGCCGCCGATAAAAGTAATACATTGATCGCCAAATTGATTTTTGCGACCACGGCGGTTGTTATTTTGGTGGTCATTGCGATGGGATGGCGCGAGGCTATCGTGGTCGGTATGGCTATTATTGTGACCTTGATGATGACACTGTTTGCATCATGGGCATGGGGTTTTACACTCAACCGGGTCTCGCTTTTTGCGTTAATTTTCTCTATTGGTATTTTAGTGGACGATGCCATTGTTGTTGTGGAAAATATCCACCGTCATATGGCGTTAGGTAAGCGCAAACTGGCGGATCTCATTCCTACGGCGGTTGATGAAGTGGGTGGACCTACAATCCTTGCCACCTTAACCGTGATTGCCGCACTGTTGCCAATGGCCTTTGTCTCTGGGCTTATGGGCCCGTATATGAGCCCAATTCCCATCAATGCTTCGATGGGAATGCTGATTTCATTGGCGGTTGCATTTGTTTTTTCACCTTGGTTAGCGGCCAAGTTTCTTAAGCCTTCATCGCATCAAGCACAATCTCAATCAACTCAAGGCATCTTTCACCGAATCATGAATCCTTTCGTGGTCTCGGCTGCACAAAGACGTAACCGGCTTTTCTTGATGCTTGCGGTATTTGCGCTTATTGCTGGCTCCCTATTATTGCCAATCACGAAGGCCGTGGTTTTAAAAATGCTGCCTTTCGATAATAAATCAGAGTTTCAAGTGGTATTGGATATGCCTGAAGGGGCGTCGCTTGAGAAAACGCAACGCGTTTTATTTGAACTTGGCGCGGTGTTAAATAGCGTGCCTGAAGTCAGTGGGTATCAGATTTACGCAGGTACAGCCGCACCGATCAACTTCAATGGCCTTGTGCGTCATTATTTTATGCGCAATCAAGCCAACCAAGGTGATATTCAGGTGAACCTGTTAGGGCGAAAAGAGCGCGATAAAGATAGTCATACGATTGCAAGTGAAGTACGCCCCAAGCTTAATGAGGTTGCCAGCCGATTTGGCGGTAAAGTCAAAGTCGTTGAAGTTCCACCGGGGCCACCCGTTTGGTCACCTATTTTAGCGGAAGTTTATGGTCCGACACATGAGATTCGGGCACAAGCGGCAAGGATGCTACGCGGGATCTTCCACGAAACAGCGGATATTGTCGATATCGATATGTATCTACCGGAAGTGCATCAAAAATGGCAAGTAGTGATTGATCGCAGCAAAGCGTCACACTATCAAGTACCTTATGCTTCGATAGTTGATGCTTTGGCGACGGCCGTCGGTGGAAAGCCGATCACCTATTTGCACAGTGAGCACAGCAAGTACCCGATCCCGATTCAAGTGCAAGCTAGTGAAAACGTCAAAGTCCGATTAGATCAAGTGTTGAACATGAAAGTAGCGAGCACGGCGGGTAGTGCATATCCATTGTCTGATTTAGTCACTATTCGCCAAACTCAAATGGATGACTACATTGTGCATAAAAACCTGTTACCAATGGTGATGGTGGTGGCGGATATGACGGGTGAAACAGACAGCCCCTTATACGGTATGTTTGATATGGCGTTCAACATTAATGCACTTGGTCTATCTGTGGAACAGTATTATATCCACCAACCTACAGGGTTAAATGGTGTCGAAATATTCTGGGATGGTGAATGGACGATCACTTATGAAACATTCCGCGACATGGGCATTGCCTACGCGGTTGGGATGATCCTTATTTACTTACTGGTTGTCGCGCAGTTTAGGTCCTACCTTGTTCCGTTGATCATTATGGCTCCAATCCCGCTGACGATTATCGGCGTCATGCCCGGCCATGCGTTACTTGGTGCTCAGTTCACCGCCACGTCGATGATTGGGATGATTGCGTTAGCAGGGATTATTGTGCGTAACTCTATCTTGCTGGTTGATTTCATTAATCAGCAGGTTGAAGAAGGCGTGGCATTTTCCGAAGCGGTTATTCAGTCTGCGGCTGTTCGTGCTAAGCCCATCATGCTTACCGCTTTAGCGGCCATGATCGGGGCGGTATTTATTTTAGATGATCCCATTTTTAATGGCTTAGCTATTAGCCTGATTTTCGGCATCTTTGTTTCTACCGTCTTAACTTTATTGGTGATTCCTGTTTTGTATTATACGGTTATGCGTCATTGATCTTTCTGTTCTAACTATTCCCTTGCTCTAACTATAAAGAGGGCGCTGAGTAGTCAGCGCCCTTTTTATCAGCTTTAAAATGTCAGCAGGCAATGGATATTAAAAATGCAGTTTTAAATAGGTAGATTACGGATAAATTCGCTATGATTATAACTAAAGGTGTTTCATAACAAGAAAAGCGGTGCGAGCTTAATCGTGTTTGAGTCAACTAAACTCCCCAGTTAGGAAAACATGAAACTGAAATCTGCGTTATTGATAATATTTTCTCGAGTGATGGCTGTATTGGCGCTGCAGCTTCCAGTCATCGCTTCTACGGCAGAAGTCGGCGAAGCGCTCTCCAGCGAGCATGATCTTTCTCAACCTCTGGTCATTACAAGCTCAGCCAAGTGGAAACCGTATTCGTATATTAATAAGCAAGGAGAGCCTGCCGGAATCTTAGTCGATTATTGGAAAGTCGTTGCTGAGCAAAGCGGGTTCGATGTTGAATTTAAACTAGTAAGCTGGAACGAATCACTAGAGCTGGTTAAACATGGGCAAGCCGACGTTCATGCGGGTCTAATTCAATCACCTGAGCGAGATCTGTTCCTCGATTTTGGACCTGAAATTATGGCGATCGAGACGCACGTATTCTTAGATCAACACTTACTCGGTACGGATTTTGACAAAATATTTTCAGGTGAAATCGATATTAAGGTTGGCGTTGTATCGGGTGGCTATGAGGCGTATTACGCAGCTCAATATTTACCTAAACTAAACTTGGTCCACTTTGCCACGAATGAATATATGTTGTATGCCGCTTCCAGTGCAAAATTAGAAGGGTTTATTAGCGATTATCAAGTCGCTAATCTCTTTATGTTTACAGAAAATAGCCCGAAAAAATATGTGCCAGTTAAGTATCTCTATTCTGAGCCGTTGCGCTTTGGGGTGAAAGAGGGCAATGACGTTCTTTGGCAGAAGCTCGCAAATGCGACAGATAAGGTATCTGATGCCTCTAAAATGCAGTTATTTAGTCGCTGGATCTACATGGAAACGGTTTACCCAAAATATTTTATCCCGATCATCATTAGCGTAGCTCTGATGGTTCTCTGTATTTACATCTTGATGTTAAGACGCGCAGTCATACATAAAACCATCGATTTAGAGAGAGCAAATCACTTGCTAGAGAAATTGGCGCAAACTGATGAGCTAACAAAAATCAGTAATCGCCGACACTTCCAATCAAAGATAGCAGAATTGCAAGGAACTCCCGTCCCCTTTACCTTATTGGTGTTTGACATTGATAACTTTAAGCTAATCAATGATCAGTTTGGTCATGAAGTGGGTGATCAAGCCATTATTCATGTGGTTAGACATGTACAGAGAAAGTTATCCAATAATGACTTTATTGCTCGTTTAGGTGGAGAAGAGTTCGCCATTATTCTTACTCTCTATACCTTTGAAGAGGTCAAATTGAAAGCTCAATATATCTGTCAATCTGTCTATGAAAATCCAATGCGAGTAGCCAGTGATATCATCACGCTCAGTATTAGTTTGGGTGGCGCCTATTACGATCTTGTTCCTGATAAGGTCTCACTTACTGTTGCGGACAGTTTAATGTACCAAGCCAAGTCGGCGGGTAAAAATCGTGCTGTAGTTGTTAAAGTCGATCAATGTGCGGATTGATCATTCCTATTAACTTCATTTCGGCCATCTATTATCACTTGTCTCGCCCGAGGACAGTGTTTCAAGAAAAGCCATTCCAAGAAAAGTATGGATGATGTTTTTTGGCAACGAAATGACCTCGATTAATCATGAAATAGTGTGCTGGAATTCGACATTTCATGTCGCTAATGTGAGACTTTGTGCCCAAGTCGCGAAAGAGGGAATAAAGAGTATTGCTGCCGCTAATCGACATACACATTTTGATTTTAACATCGCAATACCTCACTGATCGAATCCGAAGGCTTAGCCTATCAGGTTCGGTGAAATTTCAAGAGGAAAAATCAAAAATTTGCAATTTTCATCGTTTCTTTTCTAAGTGAGATCTACTACTCCAAGATCGCATTGATCTTGTTCAATGCTCGGTTTTTATTGATCCAAATCAATACCCTAAGTTGGGAGTTTTCGTTAAATGCACCACAATATATTGTGTCAGTCGGATAATAAAATGCTCTATATAGTGTATTTGTGGATAACTCTGTGAGTATGCTAGGGGTAAGGAGAAATGGTGAAACCTATCGTAATCAAACGTGACGGATCGAGAGCCCCGTTCAACCGTGATCGCATTCAATCTGCCGTGGAAAGTGCAGCTGAACATATTGATAAAGAGATCGCTATTTACGCACTCAATGTGGCGTTGGCGGTAGAACTGAAGCTCAAAGATTACGATGAAGTCCATATCGCCGAGATTCAAACCTTAGTAGAGAACGAGCTAATGCAAGGGCCCTATAAAGCATTAGCTCGTTCATACATCGAGTACCGACACGATCGTGATATCGCGCGTGAAAAGCAAAGTGCCTTGACGCAAGAGATTGAAGGCCTTATCGAAGAAAGTAATGCCGATCTGCTCAATGAAAATGCGAATAAAGACGGCAAAGTGATCCCAACGCAGCGTGACTTACTGGCTGGTATTGTGGCGAAACACTACGCTAAAACCCGAATTTTACCGCGTGATATTGTGCAAGCGCATGAAGAGGGTGATATCCACTATCATGACTTGGATTACGCTCCCTTTTTCCCAATGTTTAACTGCATGCTGATTGATTTAAAAGGCATGCTCACTCATGGCTTTAAGATGGGTAATGCCGAAATTGATACGCCAAAATCAATTTCAACCGCCACCGCAGTGACCGCACAAATTATCGCTCAGGTTGCGAGCCATATTTACGGTGGCACCACCATCAACCGTATCGATGAAGTGCTTGAACCCTATGTGACAGCCAGTTACGACAAACATTTAGAAATAGCAAAAGAGTGGGATATTCATCATCCCGAAGCCTTTGCTATGTCTCGTACAGAAAAAGAGTGCTACGACGCATTCCAGTCACTTGAATATGAAGTCAACACTTTGCATACCGCGAATGGGCAAACTCCGTTTGTCACTTTCGGCTTTGGTCTAGGGACCAGTTGGGCCTCTAAATTGATTCAACAGTCGATTTTGAAAAATCGCATTGCTGGCTTAGGCAAAAATCGTAAAACGGCTGTATTCCCTAAGTTGGTATTTGCCATCAAAGATGGCTTAAATCATAAAGCGGAAGATCCAAATTATGACATTAAACAACTCGCATTAGAGTGTGCGACCAAACGCATGTACCCGGATATTCTCAACTACGACAAAGTAGTTGAAGTGACTGGTTCATTCAAAACCCCAATGGGTTGCCGCAGCTTCTTAAATACCTATGAAGAAGGTGGTGAGCTGATTCATGAAGGGCGGAATAATTTGGGGGTAGTCAGTCTCAATTTACCTCGTATCGCGCTGAAAGCGGGCCGAAATATTGAACAGTTCTACACATTACTCGATAAAAAATTAAAACTGGCTCGCCGTGCTTTAGAAACTCGCATCAGCCGCCTTGAAAAAGTCAAAGCACGCGTCGCGCCTATTTTGTATATGGAAGGGGCATGTGGTGTTCGATTAAAAGCCGATGATTCTATTGCCGATATATTCAAAAATGGCCGAGCATCTATCTCTTTGGGCTACATCGGTGTGCACGAAACCATTACTGCACTCTATGGCAGTGATACACATGTTTATGATGATAGCGAACTGCGAGATCGCGCGTTAGATATCATTAAATACCTGAAAGGGGCCGTTAACCAATGGGCGGAAGAAACCGGTTACGCATTCAGTTTGTACGGTACGCCAAGTGAGAACCTTTGCAGCCGTTTCTGTCGTATTGATACCAAAGAATTTGGTGTGATTGAAGGCGTAACGGATAAAGGCTATTACACCAACAGCTTCCATTTGGATGTGCAAAAGAAAGTTAATCCATACGATAAAATTGATTTTGAGATGCCATATCCAGAGGTTTCAAGTGGTGGCTTTATCTGTTATGGAGAGTTTCCGAATATGCAGAAAAACATAGAAGCTCTTGAAAACGTTTGGGATTACAGTTACAGCCGTGTTCCTTATTATGGGACCAATACGCCAATTGATGAGTGCTATGAATGCGGTTTTACTGGCGAATTTGAGTGTACGAGTAAAGGGTTTACCTGTCCTAAATGTGGTAATCACGACTCATCCAAAGTCTCCGTAACCCGCCGCGTGTGTGGCTACCTTGGTAGCCCAGATGCTCGTCCGTTTAACTTCGGTAAACAAGAAGAAGTTAAACGTCGCGTTAAACACTTGTAAGTGATAGTGAGTAACCTGTTGGCATGAATTATCACCAATATCATCCGATTGATGTTGTGAATGGCCCGGGGACGCGTTGTACGCTGTTCGTCTCCGGCTGTGAACATCAGTGCAAAGGATGTTACAACAAAGGGACTTGGTCGCTGCATTCTGGCCACACTTACAATGAGCAACTAGAGCAGCAGATCATCACCGATTTGAACGACACGCGCATCAAGCGCCGAGGATTATCCTTGTCGGGTGGCGATCCCTTACACCCACAAAACCTTACTTCTATTTTGCAATTGGTTAAACGAGTAAAGACTGAATGTGTGGGGAAAGATATCTGGTTATGGACGGGATATACCCTAAACGAACTCAGTGATCTTCAAAGACAAGTCATTGAATATGTTGATGTCTTGATTGATGGAAAATTTGAACAGGATAAAGCCGATCCAAGCTTAGAATGGCGAGGCAGTGCCAATCAAATAATCCATCAATTTAAACTGTAAAAATTATGTATCTAGTGCTAACTTGAAGGTCATTACTTGAATTTCAAAGGGTTGTGACCTTCATGTTTTCACATTTACCAACACCAACACTCGATCCAATACTTTCATTATCGGTTGCATACCGAAACGATCCTCGCAGCGAAAAAGTTGACCTAGGCATTGGCGTTTATCGTAATAGCCAAGGAGAGACGCCGATTATGCGCGCCATTGCCAAAGCGCAAGAGCACGTGATTGCCACACAAACCACTAAATCGTATGTTGGACTTGCTGGGTGTGAAGAGTTTAACCAAAGCATGGTGAACTTATTATTGTCTGGCACTTCAGTGCTTGATCGTGTGGCTGCGATTCAAACGCCCGGAGCAAGTGGTGCGCTGCGTATGCTCGGTGACTTAATGCACGTAGCACAACCAGAAACGACGGTGTGGATTACGGACCCAAGTTACGTCAATCATAAACCTGTGATGGAAGCGGCGGGTTTAAAAGTGAAATATTATTCTTACTTCTGTCGCGAGACTAAGCAAGTCGATACTGCACGGATGCTTGATGATTTATCGCAAGCAGGGCCAAAAGATGTGGTGCTTATCCATGGTTGCTGCCATAACCCAACTGGCGCGGATATTGATTTCGCCGCATGGCAAGCGATCACCAGTCTTGCGCAGAAAAATGGCTTCATCCCTTTTGTTGATGTTGCCTACCAAGGGTTTGGTGAAGGTCTTGAAGAGGATGTGAAAGGGCTGCGTTTTATGGCAAACAACGTCGAAGAGATGTTGATCACTACCTCTTGTTCAAAGAACTTTGGTCTCTACCGAGAACGAACTGGTGCCGCGATTGTTGTCGGTAAAAACGCACAAGATGTAGCGAATGCAAAAGGTAAATTACTAACGTTAGCACGTTCGACCTACACTATGCCGCCCGATCATGGTGCTGCACTGGTGAAAACTATTTTACAAAATCAAGCATTAACCGCGATTTGGAAGCAAGAGTTAAGTGAAATGCAACAGCGTTTGTTAAACCTGCGTCAAACCTTGTGTAATCATTTGAGAAATCAGCACAATACTTCACAATTCGATTTTATCGAAAGTCACAAAGGGATGTTTACTGTGCTAGGCTTTACTCCAGAACAGATGGCTCAGCTACGTGATCAATATGGAATCTATGGAGTAGGTGATGGCCGAATTAACATTGCAGGCTTATCAGAACAACATATTCCGTATGTTGCTCAAGCCATAGTGAATGTCTCTTAAATATTTATCAGTTTGATTAGGTGGGTCAATGAAACAACACTTGAAACTTATTGCTCTTTTAATGTTGAGTACTGGTTTGATGGCATGTAGTACGCTAAACCAAACCTCAACACAACCAGAGCAAAAGCCAAAAGTTGAAGAGCCAAAACAACAAAATACTGAGGCACAAAAACCGGTTGAAAAACCTTCAAAAGAGCCAGTTGTGGTGAAGGCCAAAAAAACCTCTGATGGTAAGCTTATTTTGGGCGAAAAAGAGTGGGTTTATGTGCCGAGTTTGAACGAAAGCTTCAAAGCGCGTATCGATACCGGGGCGGCCACCTCTTCAATTAGTGCCGTGGATGTTGTTGCTTTTGAACGCGATGGAAATGATTGGGTCAAGTTCAGGATTGAACACGATGACATCAAAAGTGATGAGATAAGTTTACCTGTTGAACGTTGGGTCAGAATTCGGCAATCCAGTGCAGAGGGGACACAAAGGCGTGCGGTCGTTGTCGCTTGGATTGAAATTGGTGATCTCAAAGAGAGAACCGAATTTACGCTTGCCGATCGTACACATCTGACTTACCCACTGCTACTTGGTCGTAGTTTCTTTAAAGATGTAGCGCTTGTTGATGTGAGCCGAAAGTACGTGCAGGATAAACGTAAATAGATATACCTTACTTCTTAGCTCAACCTAGCAGCCAGCACTTGTTGCTGGCTTTTTCTTACCTCCAATTCCCTAGTTGTAACAGCAGTCTTCATTCCTCATTACTTTATTCGATATTTGCTCAATAAAATGATGCGCTGTGTTGAATAATGTTTGAAAACCATTATGTTAAGTTTGTTAAAAAGACGATGGCGTCTAAAATGAAAACATACCACCTGCATTGGTAAACCTAAAAGGTGTTAACTCAGGATCTGATATACAAAACACTGCTTAAACCCACGCCGAGCAGTGATATGACTGCTAATAAGGAAATTGTCTATGTCTGAGCATCAACAAGCTGAAAGTAAATTTAGATTAGTGACACGCAGCGATTTTGATGGGCTGGTTTGTGCCGTGTTGCTCAAAAAACTCAACCTAATTGACGAGATCGTGTTTGTTCACCCAAAGGATATGCAAGATGGGAAGGTGACGACAACTGAGCGTGACATTGTCACTAACCTGCCTTACGTCGCTAATGCTCACTTAATTTTTGATCATCACTTATCGGAAACTATTCGCAATCAAGGTGAAAGGCCGAATCATATTATTGATCCAAACGCGCCGTCTGCCGCGCATGTAGTATGGCAATATTATGGCGGACTAGATACGTTTCCCACTCAGTGGCAAGAGATGCTGATTGCTGTCGACAAAGGTGACTCCGCGCAGTTTACTCGGGATGAAGTGCTTGATTCTGCGGGATGGAATTTACTGAATTTCCTGATGGATGCAAGAACAGGTTTAGGGCGCTTCCATGAATTTCGTATCTCCAATTATCAGTTAATGATGGATCTTATCGACTACTGTGCGAACCACTCCATTGCCGAGATTCTTGCTCTGCCGGACGTTCAAGAGCGCGTTACTTTGTACCGTGAGCATGAAATTCTATCTAAACAGCAGATTCAACGTTGTGCCAAAGTATATAAAAACCTTGTCATTCTTGATTTGACGGGCGAAGAAATTATTTACGCGGGGAATCGGTTTATCATTTATGCCTTATTTCCCCAGTGTAATATCTCGATTCACAAAATGTGGGGCTTTCAGAAGCAAAATATCGTGTTTGCTACGGGGAAATCTATTTTTGATCGTGGCTCTAAAACCAATGTGGGCGGATTAATGCTCAAATATGGTGGTGGAGGCCATCAAGCGGCTGGAACGTGCCAAATTGCTCTTGAAATGGCCGAGCAGGTAGAAAAAGAGCTGATCAGCCAAATTACCACAGACGGCTGAAGCTGGTGGAGCCCTGCATGGCGGGGCTTTTTATCTCATCGCGGCGTTTTCTATACGTTTCGTTCCTAAAACCACAAAGTTACCAATTCTTATTGCGACGCACCACTTACCAGCAATGCCAAGTTGTTTCGTTATAATTGCAGCTTGGGGTTTCGTAAATCTTATTTTTCTCTATACTTACCCAAGTGACTGAATTATTAATAGTTTACACCGATGGAATGTCGCGAAGTTATCAATGGAAGGATTCTAGTATGAGAAAAATTAAGCCTACGCTGTTAGGTGTGACTGTGCTGCTGATGAGTGCTTTGGCGACTGCGGATGTTGTAGAAACCACAACATTATCCGGCGTTGGGCAAGCCAAATATCCCGCCAATTTTTCTCATTTCGATTATGTTAATCCAAGCGCACCTAAGTACGGAAAAGTAACTTATGGCGAGGTAGGTACTTACGACAATTTTAACCGCTTTGCTTCCCGAGGCGCTCCGGCGGCAGGCAGTGGTGAGCTTTATGATCCACTGATGTTTGCGCCCAGTGACGAAATTGATACCTATTATCCATTGATTGCTTCTAAAGTCCGTTATTCTGATGACTATTCGTGGCTAGAACTAGATATCAACCCGAACGCACGTTTTCAAGACGGTAAACCGATCACCGCGCAAGATGTTGAGTTTACGTTCAACAAGTTCATGACAGAAGGAGTGCCTCAATATCGACTGTTTTACAAAGCGGTTAAATCGGTAACGGCGATCCATCCTTTAACGGTTCGTATTGAGATGTCAGAACCTAATAGAGAAAAGCTTTTTAGTTTGGCTCAATCAACTCAAGTGTTGCCTAAGCACTATTGGCAGGATAAAAACTTAGCAGAACCATTAAATGAACCGCCAGTCGGCAGCGGTCCTTACAAAGTCGTACGTTATCAAACTGGGCAGAGTGTCACTTATGAGTTGCAGAAAGATTATTGGGCTGCCAACTTACCAGTCAACATTGGGCGGCATAATTTCAAGCAGATCCAATACGACTATTACCGCGACGATACCGTAATGCTTGAGGCATTTAAAGCTGGGGAATTTGATATTCGCCAAGAGAGTTCGGCGAAGTTTTGGGCCAGCTCATACACTGGATTGAACTTCGATAAAGGATTCATCAAGAAAGAAGCGATCGCGCATAATAGTCCAGCTTCAACCCAAGGTTTTGTATTTAATATTCAACGAGAAGTGTTTAGTGATCCGAAAGTGCGCGAGGCTTTGACCTATGTGATGGATTTTGAATGGATGAACAAAAATATGTTCTACGATCAATATTCGCGAACGCGTAGCTATTTTCAAAACACAGAGTATGAAGCGAAAGGTCTTCCCTCTACTGATGAACTCACTATTCTTACACCACTAAAAGATAAGATCCCAGAACGTGTTTTTACCCAAAAATACCAACCACCAGTGACGGATGGGTCTGGTCGTATTCGTCAACAACTACGAGTCGCTTTTCAATTGCTCAAAGAGGCGGGGTGGGAGCTGAAAGATAAAGTGATGACCCATAAAGAAACGGGTAAAGCGTTTGAGTTTGAGTTATTGATCTACAGTCCGACCACGGAACGCATTGCTATTCCTTTGCAAAAAAATCTAAAACAGCTTGGTATCGAGATGAAGATTCGCTCAGTGGATACCACACAATATCTTAAGCGTTTGCGCGATAGAGATTTTGACATGCTTTCGTCGGCCTATGCGGCGAATCCTTACCCAAGTCCTAACTTGTTGATTATCTGGAATTCAAACTACATCGATTCAACGTACAATCGCGCCGGAGTGGCAGACCCAGTTGTCGACTTCCTCACTGAACAAATTGCCGCCAATCAAGAGCATCCAGAAAAATTATTGCCTTTAGGCCGAGCATTAGATCGCGTTCTACAATGGAATTTTTATCTGATCCCACAGTGGTATCTGAGCCAATATCGTATCGCAACTTGGGACAAATTCGAGCGCCCTAGCGTGATGCCAAAATATGATATTGGTCTTGATACTTGGTGGGTTTCGGAGCAGAAAGCGCAATTGCTACCAGAAAAACGCCGTTAAGAGGATGCAATGACTGCTTATATTTTCCGCAGATTGCTGCTCGTTGTGCCCACGCTGTGGGCGATTATTACCATTAATTTTTTTATCATCCAAATTGCCCCTGGAGGCCCAGTTGAGCAAGCGATTGCACAAATGGAAGGACATGGTGACGGAATTATGGAGCGATTTACTGGAGGCGGCCAAGAGGTGGATATGTCGCTGTCGGCTAACACTGGAGGATATAAAGGTTCCCGAGGTTTAGACCCCGAGGTAGTCGAAGCGATAAAAAAACAGTTTGGTTTCGATAAGCCTCTTCATGTCCGTTATTTTGAAATGCTAAAAAATTACGCAACCTTTAATTTTGGTGACAGCTTATTCAAAGGAGGCAATGTTATTGATTTGATCACTGAGCGTTTACCCGTTTCGATCTCTTTAGGGCTGTGGAGTACGCTGATCATCTACCTTATCTCCATTCCTCTCGGAATTTTAAAAGCCATTCACCATGGCTCAAGGTTTGATGTATGGTCAAGCGCAGTGGTTATCATCGGTTACGCTATTCCGGGCTTCTTGTTTGCGATTATTTTGATCATTATTTTTGCCAGTGGAAATTATTTCAGCTGGTTCCCACTGCGTGGTTTAGTATCAAATAATTTTGCTGATCTGACTTGGTATCAACAAATTGGCGACTATTTTTGGCATTTGGCTTTGCCCATCTTTGCAATGGTGATCGGTGGGTTTGCCACTTTGAGTATGCTAACGAAAAACTCATTTCTTGATGAGATCAACAAACAGTATGTGGTGACGGCTCGAGCAAAAGGACTGGATGAAGGACGTATTCTTTATCAGCACGTTTTTCGTAATGCGATGCTGATTATTATTGCCGGTTTTCCGAGTGCTTTTATCAGCATATTTTTCACCGGTTCGATGCTGATTGAAGTGATGTTTTCACTGGAAGGTATAGGGCTACTTGGTTTTGAATCGACCATTCAACGGGATTATCCTGTAGTGTTTAGTTCTTTATACATCATGACGTTACTTGGATTAGTCCTCAGCATCATTTCCGATTTGACCTATATTTGGGTTGATCCTCGAATCGACTTTGAGGCTCGTTCATGATGGTAAAAAAAAGGCTGTCCAACCCATTAAACGTATTGCGCTGGCACGGTTTTAAGTCCAATCGGCGCGGTTTTTATTCACTATGGTTGTTTACGCTTTTATTTGTGGTGAGCCTATTTGCTGAGCTGATTGCAAATGATAAACCCCTTTTGGTTGAGTACGATCAGCAGTGGTTTTTCCCCACCTTTCAACAATATGCAGAAACTCGTTTTGGTGGTGAGTTTGAAACCGAAGCGGATTATACCGATCCTTACGTCATCGATCTGATTGAACAAAAAGGCTTTATTGTTTGGCCATTGATCCCATTTAGTTACGACACCATCAACTTTAATATCAATAATGCAGTGCCGTCAGCGCCAGATTCAGTGAACTGGCTTGGTACTGATGATAAAGGGCGCGATGTGCTGGCTCGTATTATTTACGGGTTTCGTATTTCGGTTTTGTTTGGCTTTGTATTAACACTCGTCTCGTCAGTGATAGGCGTTATCGTTGGTGCCACTCAAGGTTATTATGGCGGTTGGCTTGATTTACTTGGGCAACGTTTTATTGAAGTTTGGTCAGGGATGCCAACGCTTTTTCTGCTGATCATTTTATCGAGTTTCGTCGAACCGAATTTTTGGTGGTTGCTTGGTATTATGGTGCTTTTTAGTTGGATGAGTTTAGTGGGCGTGGTGAGAGCGGAGTTTTTACGCTGTCGTAATTTTGATTATGTGCGGGCTGCGCAAGCGATGGGTGTGAGTGATCGCCGCATTATGCTTCGCCACATGCTACCTAACGCGATGGTGGCTTCTTTAACCATGATGCCCTTTATTCTTTCAGGCTCAGTTACGACTTTAACATCCTTAGATTTTCTCGGTTTTGGCTTGCCAGTCGGATCGCCCTCTTTGGGCGAATTATTGGCGCAAGGGAAAGCCAATTTACAAGCTCCATGGTTAGGTATTTCAGCATTTGTGGTGCTCTCGTTAATGCTGACATTATTGGTCTTTATCGGCGAAGCTGTACGCGATGCCTTTGACCCGCATTCGACAGGGAGAATATGATGAGTAAAACCGTACTCTCTATCCAAAATCTTTCGGTCGGGTTTGGTCAAAAAAACAATATTGAACCTGTGATTAAAGCGGTGTCACTTTCTCTCTCCGCAGGGGAAACTTTAGCGCTGGTGGGGGAAAGTGGTTCTGGTAAATCAGTGACGGCGAATGCCATTTTGAAGTTGTTACCGAAAAGTGCTGCCCACTATTTGCAAGGGGAGATCTTTTTTGATGGTATCAATACGTTGAACTGTAGCGAGAGGCAATTAAGAGGTGTACGAGGTGGGCGGATTGGTATGATTTTCCAAGAGCCAATGGTCTCACTCAACCCTCTGCACAAAGTTGGTAAACAGTTAATCGAAGTTGTGGAGATTCATCGAGGACTAAAAAGCAGCAAAGCACGTCAGTTGGCCATTGCATGGTTAGAAAAAGTGGGTATTCGATCGCCAGAAATTAAGATTAATGCTTATCCACATGAACTTTCTGGGGGAGAACGCCAGCGAGTCATGATTGCGATGGCTTTGATCAATGAGCCTGAATTACTGATTGCTGATGAGCCAACCACGGCACTGGATGTTTCTGTGCAGGCGCAAATATTAGATCTACTTAAAAACCTGCAACAAGAACTGGGTATGGCCATGTTGTTCATTACTCATGATCTCAGTATTGTTAAGCGTATCGCTGATCGCGTTGCAGTGATGCAAAATGGGCAAGTGATCGAGGTGAATGATGCCAAAACGCTGTTCTCATCCCCCTCTCACTCTTATACCAAAAAATTGATTGAATCCGATCCTCGAGGTTTGCCCGTTGACGTAAACCCTGACAACCCAATTCTAGTGCAGCTTCAGCATCTCAAAGTCTGGTTTCCCATCACTGGCGGCTTATTCAAGCGCACGGTCTCGCATATTAAAGCTGTCACCGACATGCAGTTTAAGCTTAAAAGAGGACATTCATTAGGAATTGTTGGCGAGAGCGGTTCGGGTAAATCGACCACTGGTATGGCGATACTAAAATTAGTCCATTCGGAAGGCTCGATTTGTTACGACAATAATGAGCTGCAAGGGTTAGATAGGAAAGCTATGTTACCTTATCGCAGCAAGATGCAAGTCGTTTTTCAAGATCCATTTTCAGCACTGAATCCGAGAATGTCGGTGGCGCAGATTATTGGTGAAGGGTTAGAGGTTCATAGCCGTTATGATCGACAAACTGTTGAACGAATGATTTGTGATGTGATGCGAGAAGTTGAGCTCGACCCAGCCACTCGCTACCGTTATCCCAATGAGTTTTCAGGTGGGCAACGACAACGTATCGCGATTGCTCGGGCATTGGTGCTTAAACCTGAGTTCATTTTACTTGATGAACCAACTTCTTCTTTAGATCGTACGATTCAAGCGCAAGTGTTGGATTTACTTAAATCGCTGCAACAAAAATATGGATTAACGTACTTGTTCATTAGCCATGATTTACATGTGGTGAAATCATTATGCCATTACACTATGGTGATGAAACAGGGTGAAGTCGTTGAGCAAGGGGAAACGCAACAGCTGTTTCTCAATCCTCAGCACCCTTATACCCAAGAGCTTATTTCCTTTTCTTATTAAACATCACGCTATGTCAGACAGTTAAATAACGTGATGTTGTCGCTAGGAAAACAGTGAGTGAACCTTGAAAGTAGCGGTAAAGTTGGGGTGCTATCGCGAATGTAAAGAATATCGCGATTAAATGGCCATCTTAATGGCTGGTACTATCGCTTCCGGCATGGCTAGAAAATAGCCTTGAAACATATCAATATCGAGTTTTTGCATTGCTTCGAGTTGCTCTTGGGTTTCGATGCCTTCTACAACGGTATTGGAACCATTCTGTTTCGCAAGGATAATACCATCCATAAGTGGGTCACAATCACCTTGCATATATTTGAGTAATAAGCTTCGATCAAATTTGATGATATCAGGCGTCACCAAATTAACCCGTTGTGGTGTTGAGGCTTGAGTACCAAAATCATCAATGGCAATTTTAAAACCATTTGCAGCCAGACTTTGCGTTGCGCATTGCAGCTTGCTTTCATTTTCTGAATCGATTTCAATCAATTCCATGACCAGTTGATTATGTTCTATATGCAGTTCTTTGAGGCGATCGCATAGCAATGCTTTGTTGATGTCGCTGATGGCAAACAATTCACCCGCGACAGGCAGTAAATTTAGAAATAATTGGCATTGACGATATTCGGAAAGGGCATAGTTTCGGATGTGGATAACTCGGCTGAGTCTTTCTACGTTAAGTTTGTCGATGGGATTAATAGTGTCGGAATGGAAAAAACAATCGGGGCGAATGGTCGTGCTGCCATTGGCGGTTATTCTCACTAGGGCTTCAACGCCCACAATACGGTTATCCCGCGAGAATATCGGCTGGAAAACGCTTCGCAGCACAAGATGTTGGTAATGAGCAATAAACTGGCCATCGGAATCCAGAGACATGCATTTTGAAAACTGAGTTTTGTTAGTTAAAAGCATACAATTTTCGACATCCTAATCATTAATTTTTGCTTGAAGCATCCGAGCGCCAATATGCCATGCCATATTATTGACTCACCTTGACCTTTGTCAATTGTACCTTTGGCTAAGATGAAAATTTGTGGGTTGTCAAAATAGCGTCACAAATATTGAATTATTTAGTGAATGTGATGCGGCAGGCTCAATTGATTGAGTGTGTGCTAAATCAGAAGACAGCCCAATGAAGAGGGTAATAAGGTAAAATCTAGAACTTGGAAGAAAATGAGGGCGGTTTGTTTACGTTACGCCCATTGTAATACGGCATATAATTGAACGTATTTTCGGACTAGTTGCTGGTTTTTAGAGCGTTTTAAAGGATGGCTAAATTTAATATAACAAGGGCTAATTTGAAAACGGTTCTCTAAAGATTGAGTTAGCAATGAGTCACTTTCATACAGCGTGATACCTTGTGCTAGGTATTGATCTATTTCATCGGGTAATTGCCCTGTCCACCAATGAAGTAACTCGCGACTTTTTTGGCTACGACTGATCCAGTGATCGGTCAGTAATAACAGTAAATCATTCGGTTGAATCGCGTAAGCGTACTCATATTTCCACTGCGCAATGTCTTGCATCAACTTTTCTCGACAGGTTTTACCAGCACTGACCATATGGTGAGTCAGGATCCATACCGTTCCAGCATCACTGCTCACTCGGTAATGGTGCGGCATGTCTCGCTGAGGGATTGATTCAATAACAGAATAGTGGCATGGGTGCCCAAATTCACTGAGTGTACGAGCCAACCTGCGAGCAAAAGCCTGCCCTAAGTGATGTTCACTCATTCCTTGGTTGTGTATGGTGGGGTAGTGCTTTTCACAAAGTTTTAGGCAGTCAGCTTGAAATTCGTTGACGCTTTGCGTGAGTATGTCCAGTAGCAACTCGTTGTTCTCCTTTAATAAAGCCAAGCAAGATTACCACAGTTATCAACAAGCACGAGCAGCAAATGGCGAGTTCTTGATCTTTCACACTATTCTTCTAATACGAGTATTCTACAGGTGTTAAACCCTTATGATTTGAAGCTACCGTTGTTTCAAGTTGTTTGAGCCTAAGTCGTGGTTATCTATATCCACAATAAGTTCCTTCAGTTTTTTCGAATAACTCAATCAGTACTAAAGTATGTCCACAATGTAAAGTATGGTAAATACTGTGTTAATAATTTAGGCTAGAATATAGATTCAATTCACTTTGTTGCTGTTTCACTTGCTGGTTTAGAAAATTTATGACAACTGAAGTTAAAAATTACAACTTAGTCACGCGTCTTATCCATTGGTTATCCGCACTCGTTATCATCGGTATGTTTGGTGCTGGGATCTGGATGGTTGAGTTAACCTATTACAGTCAATGGTATAACACCGCGCCACATTGGCATAAATCTGTCGGTTTGTTGCTGCTCGCGGTCACCCTGTTCCGCATACTATGGAAGTTGGTGAGTGTCTCTCCTGCCATTGGTGGCGGCCACTATGAGCGCATTGCGGCTAAAGCGGCGCACGGATTAATGTATTTATTATTGATGACGCTGTTTGTATCAGGCTATTTGATCTCAACAGAAGATGGACGAGGGATTGATGTTTTCAATTGGTTTACTGTACCAAGTATGGGCTTGTTGTTTGAAGGACAAGCCGATCTCTCTGGTACGGTTCACTTTTACGCAGCTTGGACGCTGATTATTTTAGCAGGCGTGCACGCTGTTGCCGCACTCAAGCACCATTTTATTGATAAAGACGATACGCTACGAAAAATGATAGGAGCTTCTAAATGAAGAAAACGTTACTTGCTACTGGATTGGCTTTCGCAACACTCATGCCGCTAGGTGCAAACGCTGCTGACTATGTTATAGATACCAAAGGTGCGCATGCTTCAATTAACTTTAAAGTCAGCCATCTTGGTTATAGCTTTACCAAGGGTCGCTTTAACAAGTTTGATGGTGAGTTTTCCTACGATCCTAACGACCTTGCAAGCTCAAAAGTGAAAGTTAATGTGGATACTCGCAGCCTGGATAGTAACCATGCTGAACGTGATAAACATATTCGTAGTGCTGATTTCATTGATGCATCAAAATATTCACAAGCCACGTTTACCAGTACTCAAGTGGTTGATAAAGGGAATGGTAAACTAGAAGTGCTCGGTGATCTTACTCTGCATGGGCAAACCAAACCCATTACTATTGATGCAGAATTTATTGGTGCAGGTAAAGACCCATGGGGTGGCCAACGCGCTGGTTTTTCGGGGACAACACGTATCGAACTCGCGGATTTCAATATTGCAGTAATGGGCACTTCAAGCTATGTCGATATGGAACTCTATGTTGAAGGAATACAAAAGTAATCCACATCTTGTTATGCTTTAAGCAAACATGAATAAAAGGGTCTAACTCTAGACCCTTTTCACTAACTCTCGCTATATTTTATCTCTATACATTGGCTAACTGACGGATTTCTGAGTCTGGAATTCGGCGACCGCGTTGTCCATGTCGTTTGCTTGTTTGGAAACGATATCGACTTCAATCAAACACTGTTTGGCTGAGTGCATATTATTATCAGAGATAGAGTTAAGTTCGGTGATCGATTCACTGACTTGGTTCATCACAATGCCTTGTTCTTCAATTGCAGAGGCGATTCGCTCAGAGTTACTTTGTATCATTTCCATGTCAGAGAGAATCTGACGTAAACTATTATCCAGTTCTCCTGAAGCCGTTAGCGTCGCATGGCCTTGAGTGTTGCATTGTGCAATATCAGTGACAACGGTGCTCATTTGGCTTTGAATTGCAGAAACGACATTGGTGATCTCTTCCGTTGACTGATGCGTGCGGCTGGCAAGTGCGCGGACTTCATCGGCGACCACAGCAAAGCCTCTGCCTTGTTCTCCGGCGCGAGCGGCTTCAATCGCGGCATTTAATGCCAGTAAATTGGTCTGCTCTGCGATACCTTGAATGATGTTAACAGCACCGCCAATTTGTTCGACATGCTTGTTCAATGAGGCGATGGAGATTTGACTTTTTTCCAATGTTCGTGAGAGTTCATCGACATTTTTTACCGTTGATTCCACCACCAAACGCCCTTGCTGAGCATTGTGCGCGGCTTTGTGTACACCTTCTACCGCTACACTGGTACTTTCTGAAATTTCGCTGATGGTGGACACCATTTCTTGAACGGCCGTTGCCATTGTCGTGGTGTGGTCAGCCTGAACGTGAAACTGTTCAATCACATCTTCTAATTCGTTATGCATACTTGATGTACTGTTCGATAGCTGGTGAGACTTTGTTTGAGAGCCAGCGATAAGAGTTTCGAACTTATCGAGTAAGGTATTAAAATAAGTTGCGATCGATACCAGCTCGTTGCGGCCAGTCAGTTCAACACGCAAACTGATGTTGTTGCTGTTTGAAATCATTTGCATCACTGATAACAACTTACTCACTTGCACGTTAATGGAGCGCGCTATTTGGAGAATAAATCCAAGGATTAGCACGATCACTAACGCACTGAGCCCTTGCTTCACATAGTTAAGTTCTTGCTCAATACTTGTAATCTCTTTATTTAACACTTCAGAAAAGGTGACAAACTGTTGTTCAACATCATGAGAAAGGTTACGTACTTCACCAAGTAGCCCTTGATTATATTTCAAACCAATCACTTTTTTCTGATCGACAAGCTGTTGGGCGGCCTGTGCTAATGCCGGAAAACGGTTGGCCACTGTGCTGTTTTGCAGCTCTCCAACCTGCACGCTTTGATCAAACGCCATTAGCTCTAAAAGTAATGCATCATCAGCATTAGGTTTTATGGTTTCCAATGCTTGTAAATAAGTGGCTAAAAGGCCGGATTTTTCATTTAATCCGTATAGGCTATAAGCCTGCACCAATTTTTCAAAACCTTGTTTATAAGCCAAAAGATCTTGTCGGAGTTGGCTACTAGAGGGGAGATCTCGATCTAACAGGATGAGGGAAAGTTGCTGTTCCAGATCTAAAAAAAGAGTGCTGTTTTTTTTAAAGGTTTCAAGGTATTTCACGTCGCTTCGCAGAAGAAAATCTTTCTCATTGCGCCGCAAATTGAGCAGTCTAATTTCAAGTTTATCGACTAAGTTAATGGCTTGATTGAGCGTTTCGGTGGTTTGGGAAAAATGTGTGGTAGTGGCTAACATTACCAGAACCCCGATAACCGCAATAGCACCCAGTGAATATAATTTTTGTTTGATACTCATGAGATTATACACCTAAGTAAAATGACAATAATTGATGAAAATGTAATTATTAGTATGTTTAATTAGAATGTTAGGATTAAATGAAGCGTATATCAATGAACGCAAAAATATAAATTACATGCATTATCGTGACACAATAGTGGAACTTTTATTTTGTTGATTCCCATAGAATTTGTTAGAGGCGCTCTGTAAACATGATTGAATTAGAAAATTACCAAGGACTTATTTTTGATATGGATGGTACGTTGCTTGACACCATGCCAGCGCATTTAGAGGCTTGGTCAAAAACAGCGCAACATTTTCGTTTCCCATTCTCAGAACAGTGGTTGCACAGTTTAGGTGGCATGCCTAGCGCTAAAATCGTTTCACAAATCAATAAGCTGCACGATCTCAAATTGGTGCCAGAGCTGGTCGCTCAATTTAAAATGGCGGCATTTTCTTCTATCGAAAATAGTGGCGAGGTAATTTCTTGTACTCATGAAGTTGTTGAGCAGTTTTATGGTAAAAAGAAGCTTGCGGTTGGGACTGGAAGCCAAAGGCAAAGTACACTCGCATTGCTTAAAAAGTCTGGGCTATTAAATCGCTTTGATGCTGTAGTAACGGCGTCTGATGTTGAAAACCATAAGCCGAATCCAGATACATTTTTGCGTGCAGCCTTTTTATTAGATCTCGAACCTAAGCATTGTGTGGTATTTGAAGATACTCATTTAGGTAAACAAGCCGCTCACGCTGGAGGAATGGATTGTGTGATGGTAGAGGAAGGAAAACTGGTGTTTTATCCAGTCCCTTCTCAAGAATAGAGCCGCGTAATGCGGCTCAACACCGCTTTACTGGATTTCAATTAATTCCACATCAAAAATCAGTACGGATGCAGGTGGGATAGGGCCGCTGCCACTTTTGCCATAACCTAAATTACTGGGTATAAACAGGCGCATTTTTTGTCCTTCCACCATCAGTTGTAGACCTTCCTGCCAGCCTTGAATCACCTGCTTCAAACCAAACACAATCGGGTCGTTACGTTCAACTGAGCTATCAAACACCGAACCGTCAAGTAAAGTACCGTGATAATGCACTTTTACACGACTGTTGGCTTTCGGATGAACGGTGCCAGTACCTTGTTGGAGTACGAGATATTGTAGGCCACTTTCGGTTGTTATCACGCCATCTTGCTGAGTATTTTCAGCCAAAAACGCTTGGCCTTTAGCAAAATTTTCATCGGCAATTTTGTGGTTATTCCACGTACGATAGATGAAAAAGCCAGCCAGTAAAAAAATAATAATTGGAAATACAAATTTAGACATATTTTTAAAGCCTTGTGGATTAGGGGTGAGTCAATAAATATGAGATGGTATTCGCGATATCTGCTGCATCTTTATGACCGGAGGTGATGACTAAATATTTGCCTTTCACAATAAAGGTTGGAACGGCATTGATTTGGCCTTTTACTGAAATATCATCAGCGAGCTGAATCTCTTGGAATAACTGTTTTTGCTGCTCATCATCTAACGAATACGGGCTGATTAGCCCTCGTTGGCTGAAGGCCAAATCAATCGCTTCTTTACGCTCACTTAACGTTACTTCTTCATCCATTTGCACGACCGAAAATAGCTGTTCCATCATGGCATGATCGGGAATTGCTCCTAGTTGCATCACGGCTGAATAGTAAATCATGGCTCCAATCTGTGCGCCTTCGTTAAAGGTGACATGCAGTTTACCAAATGTTTCACCTGTTATTTTCTCTAGCTCTGGGATGACCTTTTCCATTGAACGACAGTGTCCGCAAGTCAGCGAAAACACTTCCGTGACGGCTGGCAGGCGGTATGTTGCAAGACTTACGGGAAGCTCATCATATTGTTTCCCTTTTTGTGGCGTAGTGTTGTCACCGCAGCCTGCTAGAATCAGTAGTGTTGTGATGAGAGCCAACCAATAGCGTGTGTTTTTTTTCATAACGAGTATTGAGTTAAAAAAGAATACTTGAATTCTAACGGCTTACCGTGACAAGGAAAACAGAAACAACCACGAAATTGCTACCAAATATATATAAAGTTTTACAGTCTTGGCCGATACAGTTTAGGTAGTAAGAGAATGGAGTGATGCTTGAATGAAGTATTTAGCCTTACCGTTATTGATGTTGTTAACGGGGTGTGGAACATTAGCCACCGCAGATCGGATGTTTAGCGACAATCTATTGGATGCAGCGCCAAAAGGTGATTTTGACGTGCTCTATCCCGAATGGGGCTATGCGCCGAAGATTGCTTCAACAGGTGTTCAAGGCCCGATGGGACAGCAGCGCGTGAGTAGCTATGATTCTTTGCAAAGTTTTTTATTGAAGAATGGCGTTGATTACGAGGTTCTCCCGGGTAACCACATTATGGTTAAATTGAAAGATACGGTGAAATTTGAAACGGGCTCGTCCACCGTCTCCTCTGGCTCTGGTGACTGGCTTACTATGATGGGACGTTATTTAGCCTCAGAACCCGGTATTGATATTGTGATTGATGGCCATACGGACAGTAGTGGAGCGCCCACTTTTAATGATGGTTTATCTGAACGTCGAGCGAAAGCGGTAAAGAACACTTTAGTGAAAAGTAATGTGGCGATGGACTCTATTTTTACCCGTGGATATGGTGAATACGTTCCGGCTTGTACGAATAAAACCAATGCAGGTAAAGCATGTAACCGTCGTGTGGAAGTGTTATTTATTGTTTCCAATAATTAAGTTATGCCTTTTGGTGGCGTGCCTTTTAAGTGATGTATCTCTTTTCACACGCGACAAGATCAAAAAAGCCCAGCGAATGACTCGCTGGGCTTTTGCATTAAAAATAAGAAGACTTAAGCAAGCAGTTCTTGTGCTTGTTTCACCACGTTTTCAGTTGTAAAGCCGAACATTTTGAACAGTTGATCCGCCGGTGCTGACTCACCAAAGGTAGTCATACCGATGATCTTGCCGCCAAAACCCACGTACTTGTACCAGAAATCCGCGATACCTGCTTCAATTGCAATACGCTTAGTCACGGCTGCTGGTAGTA